>DATLAN010000573.1:0-17489 GCA_035527455.1 Thermoguttaceae bacterium | reverse complement strand
TGCGAAGCCGGATCAGTGCAAAGCCAAGATCAAGCTGCGCGGCCTGCTCCGTCGCAAGTAGTGATCCGCCGAGCGGCTCACTTGGGCAAACATGCTACAAGATAGCCCCCGCCGTGCGTGCGGGGGTTATCTTTCTTTTTTCACTGCATTTTGTTGTCGACTTCTGTTGCACCTGTTTCTGCTCACAAGACGTTCACCCACGATCGACAGACACCAAGGAGAAGTCCATGCGAGGACTCGTCGTCGGCCTCTTACCGGCCTGGTTCATTTGTTTTAGCTGTACCGCCGATTTCTCTGCCGCGGCGCCGCCGCGCGACATCAGCAACGTGCATCAGCGCGTGGTGGGCGGCAAAATCGTGCAGAGCGAACGGGACGAACAGGAAGCACTCTTCAATTACTATTTCAGGAACCACAGCCTCACTTATGAAACCAGACTGGCAAGCCTGAAGTCGGAAGCCTCCGTGCCGGACTGGAGGATCCCCTACTCCGCCGACATTCACCCCGAAGGTGCCGGCGGACTCGGCGACGTGACCGGCGGCCGAGCCGCGGTCCAAGGACGGTACGGCAGCCGACGCATCGAGTCGGGCATGTCGGGCGGCTCTTCGGTACTGAGCCTCTACGACCTGGCTTTCAACGGCGGCGAGAATCTGGCCAACTCCTACGAGATCCGCCGGATCATGGGCACCGACCGCGCCCTGTTCCCCCGACTGAGAATGCGGGTCGCCTCCGAAGGCTGGGAAGGCTATTGCAGCGGCTTCACCGCCTCGACCATCCGGCACCCCGAGCCGGTCAGGCCCGTCGATGCGGGTCGAATCGGCGGAACGCCCGGCGTGGTCTTTCAGCCGTCCGACATCAAGGCCCTCCTGACCGGCATCTACAACCGGACCACCGACGACAGTTATCTCTACCTGGCTCCGCCCAGCGGCACGGGCGGCGGGCCGAACATGGGCACCTTCCACCTGGCGCTGGCCAACTACATCGGCCAGGCGGACCATCCCATCGGCATCGACCGGACTCGAGGCGAGGAGGCCTGGAACAACCCCATCTACGCCTACAAAGTCTCCTCGATCCGCGACGCCGGAACCCGGGACGGCGTGCAGTACAAGGACGTCAGCACCACCGTCACCTACAGCTCGTACGGTTCCGATGCCCAAGGCCAAACCGACCCGAGGACGGGCGCGAGAACCGGCAACCGAAAACAGTCGGCGACGTTTCGGTACCTTTTGGCCCTGGACAGCGAAGGCCGCATCGTCGGCGGCCGTCTTTCGGGCGGCGCCGTCCATTTTCTCTGGATTTCCCTGTACGCCGTCCAAGGCCGCGAAGACGGCGCCGTGCCGGGCAACCCGTACATCGACGTCCGAAGGGTCATCGCCCTGGCCCGAGCCTCGGCGCTTCCCGAGGTCCAGAAGCAATACGACCAGGCCACCATCGGCCCGCTGATCGACCCTGCATTGGCGAAGCAGTAGGGAGCCTACAAGATCGCGCCGCCACGGACGAGACGCCCGAAACTGCCGAGCACGGCCGTACCGTGGGGTGCTTCCCGTACGCCGGCAGCCAACTTGTCGGGGTCCTGCCCTTCAGAGCGGAGGTCGGCGGCGCGTTGGCGGATGTAGGTGCGGGTGACTTCGACGTCGAACTCGGGATGGAATTGGACGCCCCAGGCATAGCGGCCGAGACGGTAGGCTTGATGCGGCTCCCGGGCGCTGGAGGCGAGAAGCTGGGCTCCCGGCGGAAGCGAGAGGGCGGATTGGGTGTGGCAGACTTGCACGTCGAACCGCTCGGGCAAGGTCGAGAAGAGCGGATCGGTTCGCGACGCCTCGTCGAGCCGGACAGCCACCGTGCCGAACTCGCGACCGGCGGGGTTGTTGCCGACGGTGCCTCCGGTCGCGTGGGCGAGAAGTTGGTGGCCGTAGCAGATGGCCAACAGCGGCACTTCCGCTTCGACCACGTCGCGCAGCCACGCGGCCGTGCGCTCGGACCAGTCGGCCCGGTCGGTCACCATGGCGTGCGATCCGGTCACGACCACGCCGGCGAACCGCCGCGAGTCGGGCAGCGCTTCACCCACAACGGGGTCGACGAGAGCCGTTCGGTCCGGACCGACGTCCAGCCCGGCGCGGACCCAGTCCTCGAAGTCACCGCGCCGCATAGCCAGGTCGGGCAATGTCGAGCCGAGTTTGACGATCAGAATGTGTTGCATAGTAGCCATCTCGCTCCGCGAGATGTAGCTTCGTCTCGCGGAGCGAGACGGCTACACTAAAAACCGCTCAGCCCTTCTTCAGTCCGGCTTCCACGAGAAACAGGTTGGTTCGGCAGACCTTTTCGGCAAAGGCGGCCAGCTCCGGCGGCACGGGCGTCAACCTTCCGACGTGCTTTTCGCAGCAAACGGCCGTCATCGAGGGCACGTGCACGCCCGGGGGGATGGTCACGCCTTCGACCAACGCGCGGTGCAGCACGACGACGCCGTCTCCCAGCGTGGCCTTGAAGACGACGGCGCCGAAGCCGACGAAGCAATCGGCGCCGATCTCGCAGGGGCCGTGGACGATCGCGGCGTGGGAGATCGACGTGCGGGGGCCGATCTTCACGCCCGTCCCGCCCAGGGCGTGGATCACCACGGCGTCCTGGATGTTGGCCTCCTCGCAGACGACGATCGGCTCGACCTTTCCCTCCGGCCCCGGTTCATCTGCCCGGATCACGGCGTTGGGGCCGACGAAAACCCTGCCTTCGATCGACACGTTTCCGATCAGCGTCGCCGTTTCGTGTATAAAAGCCGTCCGCGCGATCTTCGGGAAGTCGCCGCTCGCGTTCCACTCCATGCCCATGCTCAACTCTCCGCGAGGAAGCTCTCCGGGGCGATGTAGTCGCCGAACTGTTTCCGGGCACGCAGCAGCCGCTCGCGCTGGGCCGCCAGCACCTCGAAGAGCACCGGCGGGGCGTCGGCCACCACGTTGCGGTGAAACGCTTCCACGCGGTCGATCTTCGCCAGGTTCTCCGGCACCCGGATGGTGAACTGCCTGACGTAGTTCTCGTGCGGGTAGTCTTTGCCCAGCACCTGCTCGAAGAGCGGCTGGAGGTCCTCGTATTTGGGAAGCCAGCCGGTCGGGCCCTTGATGGCGTCGACCTCGCCGTGGACGCGGCGTTCCATCCACTTGATCCACACGTGCTTGTCGCGCACGGCGTTGACGAAACCGCCTTCCGCGTCGCGCAGGAAGTAGTTCACCCCGAAGACGAGCGGCGGGCGGCGCACCTTTTTGCCGAATTCCAGGTTGTTCCGCACGTACTTGCCCAGCGGAATGGCCACGAAGTCCTGGATGCTCATCAGGTTGATTTCGGACACGCCCTCCTTGCCGATGGTGGCGAAGGTGGTTTCCGTCTCCAGCGACGCCCCGTAAGCGATGATGCCGTGGTCCCAGTCGAACCCTTGCTGGACGGGCACGTACGACTTGGCGTCCCGGCCGCCGTAGACGATGCCGCTGAGCACCACGCCTTCCGGGTTATTCAGCTCCGGGTCGCAGTTCGACAATGCCTTGAGCGTCACGGCGTACCGGGCGTTCTTGTGCGCCGGCGGGATCTCGTTGCCGTCGTCGTCCTTCTTCCCCTGTTCCCACGCGCCGGAGAAGTTCTCGCCGGAAGCGGACATCTCGCAGCCCATGCCGAGCCAATAGGGCTTGCCCTCCTTGACCAGCACGTTGGAGAAGATGACCTCGTTCGGATGGGCCAGCACGTCCCAGATGGCCGGATCGTCCTCGGCGTTGACGTTCTGGATGATGCCGAAAATGCCGGCTTCGGCGTTGACCGCGCGACACTCGCCGTCGATCGCCCGGAAATAGGCGATGTCGTCGCCGAGGATCTTCTCGCCGGGCAGCATGGCCGTGGAGGTCTTTCCGCAGGCACTGGGGAACGCCCCGGCGAAATAGGTCTTTCGACCGCCCGGCCCATGAACGCCCATCAGGAACATGTGCTCGCAGAGCCAGCCTTCGCGGTCGGCCTTGCGGATGGTCAGCCGCAGCGCCAGCTTCTTCAGCCCCACGGTGTTGCCGGCGTACTGCGTGTTGACGCTGTAGACGGTGTCGGTCGTGTGGTCGATGTAGATCCGCTTCTTCTCGGGCTCGCAACTGACCATCCGCTCGTCCATTTTGCCGGCCGAGTGCAAGATTGCGAAGAAGTCGGAACCCTCGCCGAGGTTCTTGAACTGCTCGTAGCCTTGACGGTAGAGCAGGTCGAGGCTGTGCGAGACGTACCAGGAGTCGGTACACTCGACGCAGGGGATGCTGAAGACCGAGCCGGTCGGCCCCAGCGAGAGGAAGCGGACGATCATCGTCCGCCCTTTCATGCTCCCCTGCATCAGGCCGCGGACTTCCGCCAAACCCGCTTCGCGCTCCATCTGGTTCAGCGCCTTCGAGAGCGTTTCGCCCTCGGGCACGAGGTACTTGGTGGCCTCCCGGTCGCGTCCCTGGTCCTGCATGCCGTCGAAATGGACGGTGTGTCCTTCGATCGCCAAGGGCGTCTCTTCGCCCGCGGCGACGACCTGGCTGCGCGTCCTGGCCATCGCTTCCGCGGAATCGTCGACGACCAACACCGAGTCGGGTTCGCACAGTCCAATGGCATCGGCCACGAATCGGTGCAGCTTGGGATGGTCCAGGGCCAGCAGCTTCCGGCGATCTTCATCCGACAGCGCGCCCTTCAATACGTTCTTGTAGTCCTCTGACATGTCGATTTCCTCGTTTCCTCAATGTAGTCATCTCGCTCCGCGAGATGGAACTCCGCGAGATGGAGCTTCGTCTCGCGGAGCGAGACGGCTACTATTCTTGCCCAACTCGCCGGCGCTCAGGGGTGGGAAGTCCCCAAAAGGTCCGGTCGGTGGGTACTATCCGAAAAAAGAGCCGGAACCCGCCCGAGCGACGGTCGTATTCCGGCTTTTCCTTTCCGTCCCGCACCCCTTGGAAGGGGGTCAGGCGAACTTGAAATCCCCATTTGGCGCCCCACGTGAGATCAAAGTCGCCGACTTCCATCCCCGGTACGTTGAGCGCGTCTGTCGAATGTAGCAGGTGTGCTGGACAAGTCAACGGCTGCCGGGCTGAGACCGTGGCCGATCACCCCGCTTCGTGGGGGGGGAGTTCGGGAGCGGCGTCCAGCGTGAAGAGGATCATCCGCTCCCCGGTGACGATGCTGATGTCGGTGTGCAGGCTGAGGGTCTTTCGCCCGGTCAGGTCGTGAATCATGGCTTCCAGCAGTGGTCGTCCCCTTTCGAGCAGTTCGTGGCGGACCTGCTTGATCAATTCCCGACCTCTGGGGTTGTCGTCCATTCCAGCAAGCTGGTACTCCGCCTGCGTCATGATCCCTTTCAGCCGCACCAGCACGAGATCGTCGATGATGTACGTCTTGGTCTCCTGCGGCCCGCGGCCCATGTATTCCTTCTCGAACTTGACGATGGCCTCGCTGATTTCGGCCTCGATCTGGCCCTTGGTTCGCATGGTAACTTGGCGTTTACGGTTCATGTGAGGACGCATCCTGCCGTGCTGTTGTGTTTCGGACGAACGGCGGGCGAGCCCGCCCGCTAAACGGTTCCCTTGTAACGGGTTACGTCAAAAAAACCGGTTACGTCGAATAGGCACATCCCGTGTTCAGAAGTTGTGACGGAACACTCTCTTGCTATCTTAGCGGGTTCGGGTGGGAGCGTCACCTGCCCGCTTGACGCGCCCGGGTTGATCTCGTACACTTGATTGAAACAAACATTTGATTCAATCAACCGTTTGGCACGAGGCCGACCATGGCGAACGCCACAGACGACACGCGGACCCGCCTGCTGGAAGCCGCAGGCGAGGTTTTCGCGGAAAAGGGCTTTCGGGCAGCTACGGTGCGCGATATTTGCGGTCGGGCGGACGCCAATCTGGCGGCGGTGAACTACCATTTCGGTGATAAGCTGAAGCTTTACGTCGAGGTCGTTCAACACGCCCAAGGTGACGGGGGGCACCATCCGCCCCCGGAATTTCCGCCCGGCACGCCGCCGGAAGTCAAGCTGCGGGAGTACGTTCACCAAATGCTTTCCCGGTTGCTCGATCCGCGGCGGCCCGCCTGGCACGCCCAACTGATGACCCGGGAAATGACCGAGCCCACGGAAGCCTGCGTGGCGGTGGTGGAAAAATTCATCCGCGGGAATTTCCAGTGGCTCGACGCGGTGCTCTGTGAGCTGTTGCCGGAGGGAATTTCGGCGGCGGATCGGCACCTGGTGGCCTTCAGCATCGTCGGGCAGTGCTTGCACTTCAAGATCCATCGGCCGATTGCGGTGCTGCTGGTCGGGGAAGAAGAATACGAGACGTTCGACGTCGCCCGACTCACCGACCACATCGTCCGGTTCAGCCTGGCCGCTTTGGGCCACGAGCGACCCCTTGGCGAAACGATCGATTCACCCTCTCGGTCTTCTGCAGCGGTGCGACCATGAAACAATACGTTGGCCGACTTCTCGGGTTGCTGATCGTCACGGCACTGGCCGTCGTGGTGGCGATCACGGCGATGCTCAGCGGATGGGGACAAGAGAACGGCAAGAAGGACCAGCAGCCGAAAACCGACGTCCCGGCCACGCCCGTCACGGTGATGAAACTCGAGCCCGAGACGATCGAAATCACCGACAGTTACTCCGGCATGATCGAACCGTGGGAGCGGTTTTCGCTGGGGTTCGAGATTGCCGGCCGTGTGTCCGAGTTGGGCGTCAACGCGGCGGGCAAGCCGCTGGACGACGGCGACCCGATCGTGCCCGGCCAGCTCTTGGCCCGGCTCGACGCGGAGTTGCTTGGTTACCGGCTCAAGGAAGTCGAAGCCCAGCGCGCCGAGGTCGAAGCCCAGCGTGCCGAGGCCGACGCCCGACTCAAAGAGGCCGAGGCGAATCTCACCCAGGCTACTTCCGACATGCGGCGGGCCGATGATCTCAGGGATCGCAGGACCGGGGCAATCACCGAGGCCCAGTACCAGAATACCGTGACCGCCTTGAAGGTGGCCGGGGCCCAACTGGAACTGGCGCGGGCCCTGATCGCAAAGGCCGGCGCTTTGGGGGCCAGGATCGAGGCCCAGATCCAAACCGCCACGGAGAACATCGAGGACACGCAACTCTACGCGCCGGCGGTCGAGGGAGGGACTTCCGCGCGGCTGGTGCTCGCCAAACGGAAGATCAACCCGGGCGAGTCGGTCAGTCCGCACCAGGCGATCATGGAGATCATCCAGGTCGACAAGGTGTTGTTGGCAGTCGGCGTGCCCGAGGCCTTTGTGGGAGATATTCGGCCCGGCCAACCGGTTCACGTGGAGTTGCTGGCCCGCGATCGATTCCGGCGGCAGCGTTCGCGGATCGACGGGCAGATTTTCCGCATGGCCGAAGCGGCCGACGACACGACCGGGCTGTTCGAGGTGGAGATTGCCCTGCCCAACCCCGACGGGCAGTGGAAACCGGGGCTGATCGCGCTGGGGCGCATCGTGGTCGGCACGATGAACGGATTCCGCGTGCCGCTGGACAATACGATGGTGCTGAAGTACGAAGCGGCCCTGAAGGATGAAGAACTCTCGAAAGACCGGGAGCTGCTGGAACTCTTGAAAGACGAGAAGAACGAGGTCCTGTACCTTTACGCGGTGGACGGCGAGAACCGGGCACGCCGCATGGTGCTGAAGGAATGGATCGAGCAGGGCACCGACGCGATCGTTCCGCTGGAACAGCTTCCGCCGGAAAGACGGACCGTCGTCAACCGCGGCCACCACCGGCTGATGGAAGGCCGGGGGGTGATGATTTTGGAGGAGTAGATGTACATCAGCCACAAAGCCATCGACCGTCCCCGGATGGTCATCGTGGGCCTGCTCATGGTGATCGCGCTGGCGGTCTTGGCGGGCATGTACGTCCCGGTGCAGCGGGCCCCGGCGATCAACACGGCCGTGGTCCTGGTCACCGTTCCGTATCCCGGCGCCCAGCCCACCGAAGCGGAAGAGGAAATCACGCGCAAGATCGAAGAAGCCTTGGAGCGGCTCAACGACGTGGACAAGATCCAGTCGACCAGCATGCGGGGTTCGAGCGTGACCAGCGTGATCTTCCTCGACGGCGTGTCGTCCGAACAGGCCAAGACCGACGTGGCCCACCTGGTCGACGAAGTCCGTTCCCGGTTGCCGCGGGGACGGGAAGTGCAGCCGATCATCACGGCCATCGATTTCGAGAGCATGCCGTTGATGCTGGTCAACCTGGGAGGTCCTCCGGGGTTCGACGAGCGGACGCTCAAGGAGATCGCCGAGGACGTGCAGCGCGAGCTGGAGGCGATCTCCGGCGTCTCCAATTCGCAGCTCTTCGGCGGCAAGGAGCGGGAAATCCACGTCAACGTCAACCCCGATCTGTTCGTCGAGTACGGTTTGACGGTCGACCAGATCGCCCGGGCGCTGATGAACTTCCACAGCCAGTTGCCCGGTGGATCGCTGAACACCGCGCAGTACGACATGCAGGTCGTCAACGAGACGAAGCTCCGCAACGTGGACGACATCCGGCAGGTGATCCTGGCCCGCCGCGGCGGGCGTTTGATCCGCTTGGGCGACGTGGCCGAGGTGCTCGACACGCACCGGCGGCTGAAGAACGTGGCCCGGCTCGACGGCCGCGACACGGCCACGATCATCGTCAACAAGGAAGCCGACATCAACACGCTAAAAACGGCCCGGCTGGTCAAAGCCCGCGTGGCCGAGCTTCAGGAGGAATACCCGCACATCGAGTTCTCCACCACCCGCGACGTCTCCGAGGACATCAGCATCATGTTCTACGTGCTCGGCTCCAGCGCGGTGGTCGGGGCGATGCTGGTGCTGGTCATCCTGGCGTGGTCGATGGGCCTGCGGATTTCGATCCTGGTGTTGACGGCGATTCCCTTCAGCATGGCGATCGCGCTGATCTTCCTGTTCGCCGCGGGGATCGCGATCTCGAACATCGCCATCTTCAGCTTCATCCTGGTATTGGGGATGGTCGTCGACGGGGCGATCATCGTGGCCGAGAACATCCACCGCCACATCGAGCGTGGCGAACCGCCGATCCAGGCCGCCAAGACGGGCATCGACGAGGTGGGCATCCCCGTGATCGCCGCCGACCTGACCACCGTGGCCGCCTTCCTGCCGATGATCCTCGTGCCGGGGATCATGGGCGATTTCCTCGGCGTGATGCCCAAGGTGGTCGCCGCGGCCTTGTTGGGCTCGGTAGTGGTCGACCATTTTCTGATCCCCGTGGCGGCCGCCTATTGGTTCGGCCGGCACCAGGCGAAGACCGGCACGGCCGTCGCGGTGGCGGGCAACTCGCCGCCGCCGTCGGGCAACTCGCCGCCGTCCTCTGGAAACTCGTCCCCGCACCGTGACCGACACCACCCGGAAAGCCGCATGCGGCCGAACCACGGGATCTTCACCCGGGCGTACGCCGCCGCGCTGCGCTATTCGCTGGCCAATCGTTGGGTGGTGATTTCATGTTGCGCGATCGCCCTGGTCTGGGCGGGGCTGACGTGGCAACACATCGGCACCACCTTCTTCCCGAAAAGCGACCGCGGCCAGTTCGAAATCAGCTACGAACTGCCGCTGGGCTACAGCATCGAGGAGACGGTGCGGGCGTCGGAAGCGTTCACCGGGCCGCTCAAGGCGTTGCAGGAGAAGGGCGAACTGGTCCACTTCGTCACCTCGGTGGGGTCGTCGGCCGGGCTGGCGAATCGTCTGGAGGCCGGTACGGCCACGGGACCCGAATTCGGCAAGATCATGGTCCAACTCACCTCGCCGACCGTCCGCAAGCGGCATCAGAACGAGATCATCGAAGAGCTGCGCAGCGCGATCAAGCCGTGGCCCGGGATGAGCTATGAGATCCAGGAGGCCCAGGAGGGGCCGCCCGGCGGTGCCGCCGTGGAAGTCCGGCTGACCGGCGACGATATCGAGCAGCTCGGCCGGCTGGCGGAGAGAATCGCCGAGCGACTGTCGCAAGTGCCCGGCACGATCGAAGTGCGAACGAACTATCGGCCCGACAGCCCGGAACTGGTCATCGAACCGATTCCCGAAATGGTCGGCCTGTTCGGTCTTTCCGAGGCCGAGGTCGCCCGGGCGGTGCAAACGTCGATCCTCGGCGACAGCTCGATCCAATTGAGCCTCGACGACGAGGACGTGACGCTGCGATTGCAGGCCGATCCCGACTATCAGAAGAGCAGGGAAGACATCCGGCGGCTGATGCTCACCGCGCCGGACGGCCGCCGGGCCACGATTGGACAACTGGCCAACATCCGCCGCGGCACGGGCCTGTACGCCGTGAATCACTACGACCGTCGCCGGGCCGTGTCGGTCCGCAGCGACATTCCGGAGAAAACCAACAATCCCGAGAAAGGCCGTGATTATATCCCCGACGATATCTTCGACGAACTTCGCGCGAGCATCCTGCCCGAGTTCGGATTCAAGAGCGTCGAAGGCAACAAGATGGAGCTGCTGGGCCAATCGGCCACCGAGGCCGAAGGCGTGCGGATAACCTTCACGGGCGAAAACGAGGAACGCGACAAGAGCATCTTCCATATGCGCAACGCCATGATCGTCGGGATCCTGTTGATCGCCGCGATCCTCGTGCTGCAATTCAACAGCTTTCGCCAGGCAGCGGTCGTGTTGATGACCGTGCCCTTGAGCTTCGTGGGCGTGGTCTTCGGGATGTGGATCTGCGGCCACCCGTTCAGCATGGCGTCGTTCATCGGGCTGCTTTGTCTGGCGGGCATCGTGGTCAACGACGCCATCGTGCTGGTCGATTTCGCCAACCAGGCGCGGCGGCGGGGGATGGGCGTCCGGCAGGCCCTGGTCGAAGCGGGTGTCAACCGGTTGCGGCCGGTGATCTTGACGACCGTCACGACCATCGGCGGCCTGCTGCCGTTGTTCCTGAACCTCTCCGGCGGTGCGGAATTCTGGGGGCCGTTGACCGGGGCGGTGATCTTCGGCCTGTTCTTCGCCACCGTGTTGACGCTGCTGGTGATTCCCGTCTGCTACAGCCTGGTCTACAATTGGGCCGATCGCAAAGCGCCGCCGCCCAGCACGCCGGCCGGCCCGGTGATGCGCGCGCCGCGGGAAGTGCCCGAGGAAATAGCGGTTGTCCAAGAAGGCGTATAGTCGGACCCGCACCACTCATCACTCTTCACTCACCACTGCGAAGCCGCAAGCGGCACTACCCACTGCCCATGCACATCGTCCTGGTCAAACCCTGCTGGAAATATCCGATCGCGGGGGCGGACCATACGTACAACCGCCGCTGGCCGCCGTTGGAGTTGCTCAACTGTGCGGCGATTCTCGAGGCCGACGGACACCGGGTGCGGCTGATCGACGCCCAGGCCGAAGAGTTGACGCCCGAGCAGGTCGGCCGGCGCGTGGGCACGGCGGACCTGGTCGTGGTGACCAGCTCGGCGTTGGATCGCTGGCAGTGTCCCACGCTGGAGTTGGCTCCGCTGGTGGCCGTGATCGACCAGTTGCGCGAGAGCACCGGTCGACTGTTTCTGTCGGGTTTCCACGGAACGGTCCGGCCGAAGGAGATGCTCGATATGACCGGCGTCGACGCGGTGATTCGCGGCGAGCCGGAGCGGACCGTGCAGGAACTGGCCGCCGGCCGACCGCGGGAAGAGACGCCCGGCCTTTCGTTCCAGCGCGACGGCCGGATCGTTTCCACCGAAGACCGCCCGCCGCTGGAAATGACCTCGCTGCCGGTGCCGGCCTTCCACCTGCTGGACTTGAGCCGATACCGTTACGAGATCCTCGGCCCACGGTTCGTGGTCCTCGAAGGCGCCCGGGGATGCCCGTTCTCCTGCACGTTCTGCTCGCGGGCGATCCAGGGCCGGAAGCTGCGCCGCAAGACGCCGGAGCAACTCGGCCGCGAAGTGGAGACGGCCGTGGGCCGGTTCGGCGCGAAGAACGTCTACTTCATCGACCTGGAATTCACCGCCTCGGCGGAGTTCGTCCGCGAAATCTGCCGCTATCTGCTCGACCGCAGCGTCCGCGTGCGCTGGTGCTGCCAAACGCGGGCCGATCAGGTCGACGGGCCGCTGCTGGAGTTGATGCGCCGGGCCGGATGCCGGTTGATCCACTTCGGCGTCGAGAGCGGCAGCCGGCGCATCGCCGAGTTGACGCGCAAGAACATTTCGCTCGATCAGCAATTTCAGGGCGTCCGCCTGACAAAGCGGGCGGGAATCGAAACGCTCTGCTTTTTCCTGCTGGGTTATCCGGGCGAAACGGAAGCGGAGATGCGCGAGACGATCCGCCTGGCGAAGCGGCTCAACCCGACCTATGCCTCGTTCCACCGCATCTCGCCCTACCCCGGCTCGGCGCTTTACGACCAGCTCGACCGGCCGGCCGACGAGTGGTTTCCGGCCTTCGCGGGCACGGAAGAGGAGCGCCGCACGGCGGATCGATTGGTGCGCGAGGCGATCTGGTCCTATTACGTTCGACCGCGTTATGTCCTCTCGCGCATCTTCCGCAGTTCCCCATGTTCCCTCTGGCGGCAACTGCGGCTGTTCGCGGGCTACTTCCGCTAGCCGCTTGCGGCTTCGCACCGCGCCCACAAACAATCCAGAACACCCCTCACCGCCGGTCGAACCGCAGCAGCCCTTCCTCCCGAGCGATCGCCAGCGCCTCCTCGTACTCCTCCGGCGTCAGGGGCCGGTTGATCGACGGGTAGCGATACGCGAACCCCTCGGGCCGGTATTGCGGCATGACGTTGACGAACGTATCGGGCGAGATCTCCCGGGCGAGGAATCGCATGATCCGGCGGGTTTCCTCCAGTCCGCCGGGCATCACGAGATGGCGGACCAGCAATCCCCGTCGGGCAATCCCGGCGGCGTCGACGACCAGGTCGCCCACCTGCCGGTGCATCTCCTTCACCGCGGCACACGCCACCTGCCGATAGTCCTCGGCATTGGCCAACTCCTTGGAAACCGCCGGATCCCAGAACTTCAGATCGGGCATGTAGACGTCGAACACGCCGTCGAGCAGCCGCAGGGTCTCGACCCGATCGTAGCCGCCCGTGTTGTAGACCAGCGGCAATCGCAGCCCGCGCCGGGCGGCCAGAAGCAGCCCCTCGAGAATCTGGGGCACCACGTGCGAAGGCGTGACGAAGTTGACGTTGTGGCAGCCCTGGTCTTGGAGCCCGAGCATCATGTCGGCCAGCTCGTCCGCGTCGACCTCCCGGCCCTGCTCCTGCCAGGAAATATCGAAGTTCTGGCAGAAGACGCACCGCAGGTTGCAGCGGCTGAAGAAGATCGTTCCCGAGCCGCGCGTGCCTCGCAGGCAGTTCTCCTCGCCGTGGTGCGGGAAGACGCTGCTGACCCGCGCGAGTCGCCCGCCGTGGCAATACGAGGCCGGCTGCGGGTCGTTGAGCCGGTCGACGTGGCACTCCCGCCCGCACAAGGCACAATCGGCCAGCGAATCGACGGCCCTTTGGACACGTCGAGCCAACTCGCCGCTTTCGAGCAGGGGAAGATATGCCGGGTAGTCGGAGGTCACTGGCGTCACTCCTGCCGCCGGCCGGTAAGCTCCTCCAACGCGCCGAGCAACTGGCCCGGGTCGAACGGCTTGGTGAGAATGCCCGTCACTTTCAGGTCGCGGAGCCGGTCGATCGCCTTGGATTCCTCGCGTGCGTAGGCGGTGACGATGATCGTGGGCAGGCAGCGGCCGTGCTTTTGCAGTTCGAGGTACACCTCCAGGCCGCTGAGGACCGGCAGCCGCAGATCGAGGATCAGCACGTCGATCCCATTGGCCAGGACCCGCTCGATGGCTTCCCGGCCGTTCCGCGCCACGTAGACCGTGTAGCCGTTCTCTTCGAGCAGCTCGCGGATCCCCTCGACGAAGTCCGGGTCGTCGTCGACGATGAGGATTCCCTCGGGCTTGATTTCCGCGAGCATTTCGAGCAGGCGTTCGAGGTCGAGCGGCTTGTGCAACACGCCCAAGGCGCCGTTCTCGATGGCCTCCTCGATGAGCTGTTCGACGCTGTAGCCGGTCATCATGTAGACGCGGGCGTTGGGCTTGGTCTTGCGGATTTCCAGGAAGCTCTCCACGCCGTTCATGCCGGGCAGCTTCACGTCCATGAACGTCAGGTCGTAGTGATTTTTCTGGAATCTCTCGACGGCTTCTTCACCGGAGAAGGCCACGTCCACCTCGTGCTCGTCCAATTGCAGCACGTCGGCCAGACTCTCGGCGAAGTCCCGGTCGTCGTCGACGACGAAAATACGGAGTTTACCCATTTTTCACGCTCGCGTTATTGACGGCAACGGGCAACCAGAGAACGACCGTCGTTCCACGGCCTTGGCGGCTTTCGACCTCGACTCCCCCATGATGCAAACGCATGATTTGCTGGACGATGGACAACCCCAATCCTACCCCGAAGCTCTTGGTGCTGTATAGGGGATCGAAGATCGCACCCATCCTCTCCGGGAGTATACCACAGCCTGAATCGACTATACGAACGACCAAACGCCCATTTTCTCGCCGGAAGATCACCGTCAGACGGCCACCTTTGGGCCGCATGGCCTCGCAGGCGTTGTTCAGCACGTTGATCATGCAGCGGCGGAACCGCTCGCGGTCCAAGGGGATTTCCGGTCCCGCCTGAAGGTCCGTTTGCAGGGTGATTCCCTTGGGCACCTCGTACTCTTCGAGCAATCCGGCCAGCCAGCCGGCGACGTCGGTGGGCTTCACGTCGAGCGTCCTGCTGCGGCTGAAGTCCAGCAGGTCGGCGATGATTCCGTTGCAGCGAAGGATGCTTCGCTCGATGCGGTCCAGCGCCCGATCCACGCCGAGTTCTTTTCCGTGCAGCCGCCGGGTGATGGAGAAAAGCGAGGTGCGGATGGTCCCCAGCGGATTGCGCAACTCGTGGCTGACCGTGGCGGTCAATTGCCCCAGCACGGCCAGGCGTTCCTGGCGGATCAGGGCCTCTTGGGCTTCCTGGAGTTCGTCCGTTCGTTCCCGCACGAGTTCTTCCAGGTGTTCGCGGTGTCCGGCGAGTTCCACTTCGCCCCGCTTGCGTTCCGTGATATCGTTATACACGGCCACGATTTCACCGCTGGGCAACCGGTAGACCCAATTCTCCCGCCAGACCTCGCCGTGGTGCTCATCCTGGTAGATTCCCTCGGGCAAATACTCCGGTTGTCCGGTTCGCCAAACCCGCTGGAAGACCTCGAACAGCCCGAACTCTTCGACGCCGGGAAAAGCTTCCGTGACGCGCTTGCCGAGGATGTCCTTCCTGTCGACTCCTTCTATTCTCTCCCCCGCCGAGTTGAAATCCTCGAAGATGAAATCTTCTCCGCCGTCGACCGCACGGTAAACGGCCACGGCGTTGGTCATGTTTTCGAAAAGGGCCCGGTATCGCTCTTCGCTTTCCCGCAGCGATTGTTCTGCCCGCTGATGCTCGTCGATTTCTTTGGTCAATTGCTTATTGGCCCGGCCGAGTTCCGCCGTGCGGTTGCGGACCTCCGCTTCGAGATTCTCTTGCCAGTACTGGACCCGATCGACCATCGTGTTGAAGGTGGCGGCCAGGGCGCCCACTTCGTCGGAGGTGATCACGGGGGCCCGGGCCGCCAGGTCGCCTTCGGCCACCCGTTCGGCCGCGCGGCTGAGTGAGCGAATCGGTCCGGTCATGGTTCGGGCCACGGCGAACGTCAGCAGCACGGCGGCCAGGATCGCGGCCGACCCGAACAGAACGGATTCGACCGTGTCGTCGAGGATCGGCGCGAGCAGTTCGGCCCGGTCGCGTTTGACCACGATTCCCCAACCCACGTCGGGCGCGACGTGAATGTGGCGATACGCCGCCAGGACCGGCACGCCGCGGTAGTCGGGCGTTTCGACGATCCCTTCTTCACCCCGCGCGGCCCGGACCGCGGGCTGGGCCTTGACTTGATACTCCAGCGGCCCGGGGCGGCTTCCATCGGCCAAGGGATGCTTCAACGGCACGAGGATCTTCGCGTCCCGGTTGACCAACAGGGCCTCGCCTCGTTCGCCGAGTCCTGCCCCGGTGTGCAGCATCGGCCCAAGCACCGTTTCGAGAACGATGTCGACGCTCAAGACCACGGGCGGCCCGTTCCCGGATGACGACGCCGCACGGCTGATGCGCAAGATCGGCTCGAGCCCTTCCGCGGGACGGTGGACGTCGCCGACGGCGTCCTCGTCGGAGTCCAAAGCGTCGACGAAGAAACCCTCCCGGCCGACGTCGGTGCCCACGTCTCCTTCGTCCGTCGAGACCAGCACGACCGCGGTATCCTCGTCGCCGGAAGCCGCGGCGAGCAGGACCCGCGCGTATTCTCCGTAGACGTTCTTCAGATCGTCGAAGTGTTTCGACAAGATCGCGTAGTCGGGTTGCTCCCGCAGCCGCGACCGCAGTTCGTCGCCGTCGAGGCCTTCGGCCCGCCACGGTTGCACGGCGGCTTGCAGCGATCGCGCGTGCTCGAGCAGCATCCGGTTTTCGATGGTCGCGCGCACGTCGTTGCGGCGCTCTTGGATCCAATCCCGCAGCCGCCGCACCTTCAGATCGGCGATCAGGTCGAGGCTCTGCCGGGCCTCGAGTCGATGCCGTTCCAGCCTTCCCCCGTAAGACGTGAAGGGGATGCCGATGAAGCCGATCACCTCGACGAGGATGAAGGCGACGGCGAACGCGACGCTGAACCACACGGCGAGCCTGGTGCGAATGCTCCCGAACCAGCCTCGCGACGGTTCCGTTCGAGCAATCTCGAAATGATTTTCGGCCACGGCGTTCCTTCTTACTTGCCCCCTGAAAACCTTACCTCGCAAGTTCGAAGCGCTGCCGTGCTTCGGACCAAGGCCGGCTCACCCCCGATGCCGCCGACTTCCGTCCTCGGCCGACTTCCAACTTCCATACGCAGCAACCTATGAGTTTGCCGAATCGGCCTCGTTTTGTCCAGCCCGATTGCGGAATTCTCGAAGGCGCGCGTCGGGCGAGATGGACGCGTCGGCAAAGGAACTGTCAGAGAATAACCCCGTCATTTTCATGAAAGAATCCTGCCTTGGGTAATCGCCACATTTTCGATGAGGATTCCCACGTGGGTAGCACGCCCTGAGGAACGAAGGGCGTGTTTTCCCGACATACCACGCCCTTCGTTCCTCAGGGCGTGCCACCCCAGAGTTTACCACCGCGCCCGGCTGCGGACGTAGTTGACCACGTCCCAGATCTGTTCGGGCGCGAGCACTCCGGGAGTGGTGCCGGCGGTGCCGGAGGCGGGCATGGGGGTGCCTTGGATGCCGACGTGGATCCGCCAGTAGATGTCGATCGGCTCGCCGCCGCCGCGGAACGTGGCCGTGGTGAAATCCCGCGGACGAAGCGGCTGGATGGGCAGCCGAAATCGGGCCGCCCGCTTCCGCGTCTCCTCCGGCGTGGCACCCTTCTTGGCCTTGTTCCAGTCGTCGTACAACACGGATGGCTCGCCGTCGGCGGACAACCCGGCCTGTTCGCCGTCGCCTTCGCCGTTGGGACCGTGGCAGGTGTAACAGCGGGC
>DATLAN010000572.1:0-10118 GCA_035527455.1 Thermoguttaceae bacterium | reverse complement strand
TACACGGCGATCCAGGACGTCGTCGCGGCCCTGGCGGAGGACTTCTTCATCGCGGGGATCGATTACGACGAGGATTACAGCAATCCCGCCAAGGAAGGGACGTACATCGCCAGCTTCTTCGCCCGCGAGGACGCGATCCTGGCCGAGGACAACTGGGAGAAGCTCTACTCGCCCACCGAGGGCCTCGGGCGGATCAACCGCAACCTCGAGGGGATTCCCACGGCGACGTTCTGGGACCTCGACTTCACCGGCAGCACCCGCGCGGTCGTGCCCTACGAACTGGACGACGGCACGGACATCTTTCTGCGAACGCCCAAGGACTGGTGGGAGAGCTACACGGTCACGGCCCTGGCCAACGACCGGACCGATACGGATGCCAAGACGCTGCAGTACGTCGGCAACGTGGACACCCACGACGAGACGGTCGGCTACGTGCGCAACGTCGCCCAGTTGGAGTACTCGCAGGAGTGGTCCTGGGCCGAGGAACTCGGCGAGCCGAGCAACCCGGCGGTCGGCGACCTGTGGGTGACCGACGACTACGACGACGGTCCGGCGCGCTGGGTGGTGAACTATCGGGAAGATCCGCATCCCGATTGGACGGACGAGTACACGTCCTACGAGCAGTACAGCATCTTCGACGGCCGGGAGACCGACGAGGTCATCCTGCCCTACGTGACCGCCTTGTTCACCGGTCTTTTCCAGCTTCGGGCAGGTCCTACGGATATCACGCCGGCCGGGGCGCTTTCTCCGGCCGGAGAGCTTTCACCGGCCGGGGCGCTTTCGCCGGCCGAGGCGGCCGCCGCCGTCGAGGACGAGTTGGCGTTCTTCCTCTTGAGTCCCGAGTCCGCCTCCGCGTCGCTTCTGTACGAGATGTTCACCGGCGGGGATCGCTCCGTGAAGGTCCCCTGGCAGCGCGAGGACTGGGATCTGGGCCAATCGGGCGAGGTCGACGACACCGGCAAGCTGGTCTACGAAATCGCCGCGGAGGGAGGTGGCGTCACCTACTACCGGACCACCAGTTCCAACAGCCTCGCGGGAAGCACGCCCGGCGCGCCCGGCGGGGACGACGTGTTCACCGGGAACAACTGGGACTTCGGCATCGACGCCAACGGGCTGCACGTCTTCGGCCAGAAGAACGTCGGCAACGACGTGCTCGAGGTGAGCCAGAACGGCGTGCAATTGGAGCGGATCTCGTCCTCCTCGCTGAGCGCCGCCGACGTGGCCATGGTGAAGGAGTGGCTGGGCAGCACGTACCGGAAGTCCTATTTCACCTACACCTGGGAGGACGCGCGCACGCTGTTCAGTCCCGACTGGCACCTGGTCGTGATCAACGACCCGGACGAGAACGCACTGGTCCGGAGCCTCGCCGCCGGGGAGGACGTGTGGCTGGGCGGGACCAATCTCAACGGCACCTCGCACAATAGCTGGACCATGGACTGGGTCGACGGCACCTCGATCGCCGCCTGGTCCGGCTACAGCAACTTCCATCCCGGCGAGCCGAACAACAACGGCCCTTACCACGACGAGGACCAGTTGATGATGTGGGGCAGCAGCGGCTACTGGAACGACCTGAACGGCACCGAGGCCGTTGCGAACCCCTACGAGCTGCACGGCGTTTACGAGCGCGACCCGCACTGGAGCAACCCCTACGAACTGGACGAGACCTGGGAGGACTACGTCTACAAGCTGAAGACGCCTTGGGATTCCATCGAGGACGTGCGGTCGGACATCACCTACCGCGTCTTCACCGACGCCCACGACATCGTCGACAAGCGGCCCCGCTACGAGACCATCAAGACCGAGGTCCCGGTCATCAAGATGGAGCAGGTGACCAACTGGGCGTACGTGCCCGTGGTCGAACAGCGCCTGGACTGGAGCGGCAGCGTGGTGACGCCCGACGGGCCGCTCGACCTGTCCGTCTTCGATCTGGATACGCTCAGCGCCTCGGGGAACATCACCATCAACGCCGGGGGCAACGTCCTGGCCAAGGCGAGCATGGATGCCGGCGGCGAGTCGAGCGCGATCGACATCGAGTCGACCGGCGGCGACGTGGCCGTCGGCGGCGACCTGCCGGCCAACCCGATGATCTTCGACATGGTGGAACTGACCGCCACGCAGTCGATCAAGGTCACCGCCGCGGGCGAGGTCACTATCGGCGAGACGGCCACGCTGAGCACCACCGCCGAGAACGAGGATGAGCCCGACGTGCTGCTGACGGCCGCTGGCGGCGGCGTCGAGGTGGCCGGCCAGATCGACGCCCGTCACGCGGTGAAGATCTCCGCCGCGACCGACGTGCTGATCACCGGCCAGATCACCGCGGAGAACAGCGCCATCGAGGTGTTCGCGGGCGAGGGGGCCGGCGGCACGGGCAGCATCGTCGTTCACCAGGAGCCCGGCGGCGACCCGGCCGAGGATCTCGACGAGAACCACGAGCGCACTTCCTTGGGAGGCGTGCTGCACGCCATGGGAGAGGACAGCCTGATTCACTTGCGGGCCGGGGCCACGGCCGGTGACATTTCCCTGCTCGACGCCAGTATCACCGCCCATACGGTCACGCTCGAGGCACCGGCCGGATCGGTCCTCCAGTCCAGCGGCACCGAAGACGGAGACGGCGAAACGCCGCCGAGCACCGGCGGGATGATCGACGCCGTGGACCTGTCGATCACCAGCACCAGCGGGATCACGCTGGAGAATTCGGCCCTGGAAAACGTCTCGATCACGGTCACCGGGCCGGGCGATATCGTGGTCCGCAACGTGGGGTTCCGGCTTTCGCCCGAGGGCGACGAGATCATCCTGCCCGAGAACGTGACCGTCACGAATCTCGAAACGGCCGACGGCTCGATCACTTTCGAGACGATCGGCCGGACGCTGAGGGTCGTCAACGTCCAATCGCACGCGGATTCCGACGACAACGATATTTCCATCACCGCCACGGCGCTGCTTGTCGAAGGCGACCCGCTCGACGGCGCCGGCGTCGCCGTGGAGCTGCACGATATCGAAGCCGCCGGACAGGCCGACGTGGAACTGGTCGTGCAGGGAACGATCACGCATCCCGACGGGAACCTGATCGCCGATCAACTCACCGTCAGTACGTTCGGTTCGGTGGGAACCGAGACCGCTCCGTTGAGCACCGAGGTCGAGTCGCTGAGCGTCACCATCGCCGGCCATGGCGATCTGTTCGTCGAGAACACCAGCGCCGATCTCACGCTGGCGGACGTCGAGTTGGCCAACGGCAGCGTCGAGGTCGTCACGCACGGCGACCTGCTCGCCGAGAACGTCGTGCTGAAGACGGACTGGGACAGCACCGCCGCGCCGCCCAGCGCCAACGAAGTCGTGTTGCGCACCGCGGAAGGAAGCGGCGGCACGATCACCGTGGTGAACATCACCGGCGGCGTGTATGCGGCGACTCCCGAAGAGGCGGCCGAGGCCCGATTGAACCTGCTCAACGCGATGCTGGCGGAGATGGACGCCACCACCGCCGCCGAGATACCGGAAGAGCTGAAGGGCACCTTGACCGACGAAGACGATAATCCCGTGCTCGACGAGTTTGGTGAGCCGATCGTCGTCGTCAAGCTCGACCTGCCCGAGGCGGAAGAGCTTGCCGCGATCGTCGCCGCCGCGCTGGCGGCCGCGGAAGATCCCTACGTGCTCGACGAGGCGGACTTCACGGCGGTCGATCCGCTCTCGCCCATGACCGGGCACGTGGCCTTCGTGATCTACACCTGGTTGCTGGACAACCTGGGAGTCACCTACGAAACCACCTTCACCGACGACGGAAGCGACGAGTGGGACCAGACGCGACAAGACCGCGTCTTTTCCGAAACGACGGGCCTGCTGACGTTGACCAAGGGCCTCACCTCGCAAGGAAAAGTCACGCTGCAGGCCGACGGCGGGATCGCCCACGGCGCCGGCAGCGAAACGGTCAGCATCGTCGCCGATCAGGTGACCCTGTTGGCCAAGACGACGATCTCCGGTTTGAACCTGGCCGTCAACACGATCGAAGACGCCTCGTCCCTCTACGCGGAGGCGATCGGCGTGTTCGACAGGGACGGCTTCGGCGAGTCCAGCCCGGGATTGGAACTGCTCAACGCCGAAGGCGGCGCCGTCACCGTGATGGCCGAAAACGGGTTCGTCGTCGACAAGGCAACCAGTCACGGAACCTCGAACACCCTGACCCTCGGTTCGGTCAATCACAATTTGTTCGTCCGGGAGTCCGGCGGCAGCCTCCACAGCGACGGCGACATCGTCCTCAGCGCCGACGGCGACCTGGTGGTCAACGACAATCTGATCGCCGGCAAGAAGATCGACCTGAGCACCAAGGGCTACCTCAGCACGTTCGGGCGGGAAGTCACGCTGCAAAGCGAGTCGCTGAGGGTCGACGCCGGCAGCACCGTCAGCCTCAGCGGCCACGTCGGCGGATTGAGCGAGCTGGACGTGGTCAGCACCGGCAACGTCAACCTGATGGGCGACGTCCAGGACCGCAAGGGCTTCAACGTCTTCGTCGAATCGGTCGCCCAGCAGCAGGCCATCCTGCAGAGCCTGCAAGACAATCTCCAGGCCCAGGCGGAGTTGACGCGGACGCTCGAGAACCTCGAAACGGCCGTCTGGAGTCTGGAGACCGGCCAGCAGGAGTCGCTGGATTTCCTGGGCAATGCGTTCCTTCAGGACCTGATCATGCTCCCGCACGACGTGGAGCGCCGGCAACTGGTCGCGCAGTACGCGGGCTTGCAGTCCCTCCTGGACGTGCAGGCCGTGTTGCCCGATACGATCGACGAGATGTGGCTGGATCTCGGCGGCGATCTGGGAATCCTCCGGTATGCCGACCTGGTGACCGAGCGGCAGCAACTCCTCGGGGAGATCGCCGGCTCCGAGGGCCGGCTGCTGGAATTCCAGACGTCGATCCTGGCCATCACGGCGGCGAATCTCACCGGGGAGCTTCAGTCGGTCAACGACGCCATCGGTGGCGGCACGACCTACCTGCAAGGTCTGGACAGCCTGCAGTTGGCCGTCGGCGGGGAGATGTGGAGTCGGGGCCAGAACCTGCCGGAAACGCCCGGCGCCGAGATCGTCCCGCAGTTCGATCTGGCGGCGCTCGACACCTTGGCCCTCGACAAGCTGGACGGCGAACAGCTCGACGGCCTCTACAGCGATCTCTGGGCGGCCGGCGGCAACGTGGAGCAAGCGTTGTACGGCCTGGCGGGGCAGCAAGCCTCCGTCCTCGCCCAGATGGAAGCCAGCCCGAATACGTTGGCCTGGGTCGATCATCAGCTCGCACTGATCGACACGGCACCCGCCCAACTGGCCGCGCTGCAAACCCGGATCGACGACACATCGATGGTACGTAACACGATCCTGTCGATGACGAACATGCCGTACCCGGACTTCATGGATGCCCAGTTGCGCGGGCTGGCCGAACATTACGACATGCTCGGGGCCGAACTGCAGTGGCTGATGGGCGACTTGTCCCAGACGCGTACGTACCAGAACGTCCAGATGGACCTGGCGGCGCTCGGCGGTCAACTGTTCGACGTGCAGCAGGCGCTGGAAATCGTGATCGCCTTGAGCGGGATCACCGACTACCAGGCCCTCGATTCGCAGTTGCGTCCGTTGGAGGAATACGCGAGCCTGCTCACGCCCGACATGCAGGGGATTATCGGCCAACTGGTGCTCCAACCGCCGTTGTCGGCGAACCTGCCCTCGTTGGTCACCCAAATCTCCGACACGCAGAAGGCGTTGGATATCGTCTCGTCGTTGATCGACGAACCCGACCAGGTCGTACTCGACGCGGGGCTGCGAAGCCTGGCGAACTACCAGTACGTGCTCGGCCCCGACTTCGGGGGCACGCTGCAGAACTTCCTGATGAACGCGCCGACCCCGTTGGGCGTCTTGCAGGGCGAGTTGGGCGTCGTCCGGGAGGCCATTCTCTGGCGGCAGGAACTCGACCTGGTGCAAGGGCAGCTAGCCTCCATCGACTGGTCCATCGCCGTGAAGCAGGAACGGCTGATCGGCGTGGAAGCCCAGTTGGCCCAATATCCTCCGCTGGACGTCGTCCTCGAACAGTTGAATCAGGCCAACGCCCAGGTGACCAACAAGACCAACGAGTTGTTGCTGGTCGACGCCGGCCTGGAGAAACTGGCCGATCCGGCCAAGCTCGTCGGCGACGCCACGGACGCGCTGGTGGACCGGTTCGGGTGGAATCCGCAGCAGATACCGACGGTCAACGTCTCCTATGCCTACGATCCCCTGCGCGGCGGGCTGATCCAGTACGACCGGCTGACGGTAGCGATCAAGGATCTCAGTCGGGCCATGTTCTACGACGACAAGACCACTGAACTGGAATTGATCGTCGCCCGAAGCGCCATGTTCCAGAGCGGGCTCTTCGTGGAGAACCTCCTGGCGACCAGAAACATGTTGGTGGAAGAGTTGATCTTCCTGCAAGACGAGGTCAACTGGCTCGACACCGAAAGAATGACCATCGAGGCGCTCCAGGACGAGCGCACCGGCTTGACCGACGACATCGCCCAGTTGGAGTTGGCCAAGGAGCCGCTGATCGTCCGCCGGGCCGAACTGGAGGAACTCTTGTGGTCGAAGGGTTTTCTGGACTGGACGTTGGCGGACCTGAAGGCAGAGGAGCAGCGGTTGCAGGGCGAAGTGTCTCTGTTGAAAGACTCCCTCGGCCAGCTCAAGAGCGAACTGCCCGGCGAGCGGTTGCGGCTCCAGGACCAACTCACGGCCCTCCAGGGCCACCGAGACCTGCTGGATCAAGCCCAGGCGCTGCTCTCGGCCGAGCAACAGAGCCTGGAGAACCGGCAGATGCTCCTGCAGACGCAGTACGATACGGTCCATGCGGAGCGGGGCCAGATCGAGGGCATCCTCAACCAGGTCCGGCCCCTGCTTTACGGCGAAGATCAACGCCTGGGAAGCCAGATCGGCGTCCTCAGCGGCCAGCGGAACGACCTGAACACCGATTACCAGCGAGCGCTGGCCCAACACGATGAACTCCTGGCCGGCCGCACCGTCCTGGTCGGACAGCTCGATCCGCTCAACGCCCAAGCGCAGTTCCTCAATATGCAGATCGCCGGTTTCAGCGGGCAGGTCGCTCAACTCGACGCCTACGAACTGCAGATGCGAGCCGAGCTGGACGCCATCGTCGGGCAGAAGTGGACGCAACGCTTCCAACTGGGCGATCTCCAGTTGGGCAACCAGCAGATCGAAGCGGACGTGCTGCGCGTGGCCCATGATCTCTGGCATACCCAAGGGGCCATGACGCTCGGCGGCACGGTCGAGACCTTCCGCGGCGGCCTCGAGTCCGGCGTTGCCCAAATCGGCCTGCTCGCCGGCCAACTGGAAACGCTCCAGGCCCAGGAGGCGGACCTGCGGCAGCAGCTCCAGGCGGCCCAGCTCGCCACGGCCCAGCCCACGTCGATCCGCATCCAGACCCTCGGATCGCTGCTGGTCATCGCCGACGCCGACCTCCCCCATGACGGCAAACGCGTGGCCCAGGACGAGTTCTCCGGCTTCTTCCTCTACCAGTACGAAGGGAGCGAAACGGGCCGGTACTTCTACCGCGACGTGAAAGGGCTCTCCGAGGACGGCGAGGGGGAATTGCTCTACACGGAAGACAACGTCGACGACGTCTTCCACGTCTGGGCGGTCGGACTGGAAGAGATCGGCGGCACCTGGTACTACCGCGACACGCAGGACACGCCCGACGACACGGCCGACGACGTGCTCTACGCCTGGCAGGGGACCGGCGAGGTTCCCGAGGAACTCTTCCCCTTCGACTCCGCCTACGTCGTGCGGAAGTTCCGCGACGTCACCACCGACACGCACGTCGAGACCCGAATCAACGAAGACGGCGAGGAAGAGCAGCATACGGTCGTGATCGAG
Organism: Thermoguttaceae bacterium; assembly: GCA_035527455.1. GTDB lineage: Bacteria > Planctomycetota > Planctomycetia > Pirellulales > Thermoguttaceae > DATLAN01. The sequence continues at coordinate 2,228 of DATLAN010000572.1, read as the reverse complement.
AGCGATCGCTTCACCATCAACGACTACCGCTACCGCGTGCTCGTCACCGCGGTGACCGAAGACGGCGATCCCGATCTGGAAAGCGGCGAACTCTACGTGCTCGACGCCGTCACGGGCAATATCGTCGGTTTCGCCGACGTGCTGGAAGCGAACGACGACGCCGCGCTGGAGGACGCCGTCGTTCTCTATCCCGGCCAGACCCTGGCGGACCTGGACATCGACGAGGTGGCCCGAGACGACGTGCTGGTGAGGTTCTCCGAGTTCACGCCCGTGCTCACCCCGCTCCCCTCCGGCGAGTTCACTTACGTCGATCCGGCGGACTATTCGGGCACGGAAGTGGAAGAGGTCCCCGACCTGTTCACCGAACTGCTCCACAACGGGCAACTCGTGGTGCCGGTCGTCGTGCTGGAGGACGGAAACGTCAACCTGGAAGGGCTTTCGCTCAGCGCGTCCGATTCGCTCACCGTGATCGCCGCCCACCAGATCCAGGGGCTGAACTTCGGCGAAGCCTTCTCCGCCGACACGGTGACCCTCCAAAGCCGGGCCGACCTGCACATCGGCGGCAGCCTGCTGGGCGTGGACCTGGTGGATATACGCACCGACGGCGATCTCTACCTGGACGACGGCGCCCTGGTCGACGCCGAGACGGTCAATCTCGTGTCCGCCTACGGCGCGGTGATCGGAGCCGAAAACAGCCTGGTCGCCGCGAATCAACTCGTCGTGGAAACCGCGGCGGGCGCGGTTGCCTATACGAACGTCGATGATTTCGTGGTCCACGTGCTCGCCGCCGGCGACGTCGCGATCTTCGACGCCGCCACCGACGGCATCGTGAACCTCGACGACGTCAGTACGGCCCAAGGCGACGTCGCCGTCTCGGCCGGAACGACCCTTCGCGCGTCGCACGTGGCGGGCAGCAACATCCATCTCATCGCCGCCGGCGAAGGGAGCATCGAACTGGGCACGCTGACGACCTGGGCCAGCACGGTCACCCTCGACGCGGCCCGCTATATCCGAGCGATCCAAGATGTGTCTCCCTCCCTGATCGCCGAGGAGGTCGACGTCCTCGCCGGTCTGGACGTGACCGTGCCCGAGGAGGTCTGGCTCGATATCGACCGCGTCGGCATCCAAGGCAACCTGAGCGTGCTCATCGACGCGAACTACTTCGGACCGCTTGTGGTCACGGCCGAACGGGACATCATCATCGACACGGAAATCGTCGCCGACGAACTGATCTCGCTCAACGCGGCCAACATCGTCTTTACCGAGAACGGCGGGATCAGGAACCTCTTTGGCAAGACGATTCTCGACGCGACCGGCGAGTTGCGGTTCGCCGAATCGACTCGCACCAGTCAGTGGAATATCCCCACGATCGAAGGAAGCGACGTCGCGATCACGGCGGCGGAGATCCACGGCGGCCAGCACGCGCTGCTGAGCGGCCAGAGGCTTTCGGTCCTCGCCGAGTCGGGCTTCAGCCTGCGCACGGCCGTCACGCAACTCACGGCCGAGGTCCTCGGCCCCGGCGACGTGACGATCGACGCGCTCGGCTCGATCGAACTGACCGACGTCCGCGTCTTCGACGGCGACCTCGACGTCGTCGCCGGCGGGAATATCATCGCCCGAAACGTCCTGATCGCCACCGACCGCTACTCCAACCGGCTCGACCTCTCCGCGGCGGGCACGATCTCGCTGGAGAGCGTCAGGGCCGGGCAACTCGTGGAGGTGAACATCGAGTCGGCCGGACCGGCGGCCAACGTGGGCCGTCGGTTGATCGTCGTGCCCGTGGTGCTCGACGAGGTCGTGTACGAGGGCGAAGAGGCCCTCTTCCGTGTCGAGGTGCTGGATCCCTCGCGCACCTATCGGCCCGCCGACGGTCTGCACGTCGAGTTGGCGGTCGATTTCGGCGATGCCATGCCGCCGCAAGTCATCCAGGTTCCCTACCTCGAGCCGGGACCCGAGGAATTTCCCGAAGCTTCTCTTGTGTTGCACGGGGAACAAGCCGGCGGCTGGCTGGGCCAGGCGGTGGCCGCCGCGGGCGACCTCAACGGCGATGGATTCGACGATCTGATCCTCGGCGACCAGCGATATTGGGGCCGAATGGGCCAGAACGCCGGCCGCGTGCTGGTCTATCTCGGTTCCGAGGACGGGCTGATTCCGCAACCCGTCTCGATCCTCGAAGGCAATCAGGTCGAAAGCGGCTTCGGCACCGCCGTCTCCTTCATCGGCGACGT
>DATLAN010000571.1:0-16528 GCA_035527455.1 Thermoguttaceae bacterium | reverse complement strand
ACGAAATGTAAAATGACTTGCCATCGCTGGGCCTCCGTGCGAACGCCGTATCCGTGAAAAGACACGACATTCAAACGACCCAGCGATGTTTCACCTATACCAATTTCCGCACTTGTTGCATTTCAAGTTTGACAGCGCCCTCGGCATGTCCTAGCTCCTTGAGACTCCTGTAATACTGCGCTCCGTTAAGTACCCTCAAAGGCGCGCTGGGAATGACCCGGCCGCAAATAGGGATGGTGTCGCACTGCTCACAATGCCCAGTCACTTACGTGTCACTCGCACGACACCTTGCGCAACCAGGGTGCTGGTGATGTCCGCTTGCACAATGGCGTCATCAAGTTCCTTTGTCCGGCGGCTGTAATCAGCTTCGGCTGACGCAATCTGTGATTGTCGCATTCGCCGAATCTTCTCGTCGGTCGCCCGGCTGAGTTGTTCCTTGAGGATCGTCATTCGGGCTGCATGGCTTACTTTCAGGCTTTCGCGTCGATAACCGGCAAGTTGTTGGATTCGCTCGCGGTGTTCTTCCCTCGTCCTGCGCCACTCCGCGTAGTGCCTTGATTCCAGGGTGTCGAACACGGATGGGGCTGGTCTATCCTGCCCTGCAAGGTCAATTGGCTGCGCGCGTTCGAGCAGTTGTATTACCTGGGCATCAGCCACATCGGCCATACTCACCGCCCGCAACTGAACGTCTTCGCGGAGGCCGTGAAAACGCCATTGGTAGACAGCAAAGGGATAATCGGCCGACGGGATGGAGTCATCCAATACCGCACACGCTGTCATCAGTCGTGCGGGTGGTTTTCGGGCCGTCGCTGCTTGGCGGACTAGCGGATGGAGTGGTCCCAGGAGCACGGCCTCTGGGTGGTCAACGGCACAAGGCGCATCGAACGTAATGGTCAGATGAGGGGCCGCTCCTTTGAGCCATTCTTCCCACTGCCGGTCGATGGTTCCTTTGCGACGATGCTGCGCCCGGTATTCATTCAAGAGCCTGTCACGTGCCTCCTGTGACAGCCGCAAGGTCTTGAGGGGCTTGTCGCCGAGGATGTATTCCTGTCCCGTGCCAAGCGAATCCTGAAGGTAGCGAACAACGAGGTTGTGGATTGCCTGAGACGACAACCAGTAGCTCGAAGCGTCCTCGATGTCCTTTTTCGTCTGAAGCTCCGGCAGCTTCAATCCGAAGAATGCGGCTTGTTTGTCCTCCAATTCCTGCTGCTCTCGAATCAAGCGGATTTGGTTGTCGGCTAGCTGTTGGAGCTTCTCACGCTGCTCGTTGGGGGTCAGCGATAGGTTTTCCGCGATGTCACGAATCTCACGGGTAATCTGGCCCAGGATTTCCTCGCTAGCTCCGATCTCCCGCTCAAAGACCCCGATCCGCCAGAGGCAGCGATGGTAAATCTCCGCGTCCACAGTCCCCGGTGTTACCAGATTGTAAACGGTTACGTACTCGCTCTTCTGCCCACGGCGGTCGATGCGCCCAATTCGCTGCTCAATCCTCATTGGATTCCAGGGCAGGTCGTAGTTGACCATACAATCACAGAATTCGTAGTCAAGTCCCTCGCACCCCACCTCGGAAAACAGAAGCACGTCCAGGGCATCCGAGTCGCTCTTTGAAAGCCGGAACCTGTTTCGCAGTTCAACACGGTCCTCATCCGGCGTATCACCGTGGACCATGCCAACTCGAAGACTATCCTTCTTGATGTGCTTCTGTAGGTAGGAAAGCGTGTGGCGGAAACTGCTGAAGACAATGACCTTGTTGTTGTTCAGCGTTTGCTTCTCGCCGATGATCCTACAGAGAGCAGCCAGTTTTGGATCGTCACTCGGAAGATTTTCAGCCTTCGTCAGTACCGCAGAAATCTGCGATTCGATCTCGACCAGCGATTCCGCGTCGGGACTATCCGGGGCATCGTCGGCCTCTTGCCAAGTCAGTTCGTCGATGCGTCGAGTGAGGATGTTCTCCAACAATGGGGCAAGTCCGAACAGGCAACTCGCCGCTTGCCTGCGGATTGTTGTCATTAGAAACTTCACGCTCCTGTTCCCATGCAACCGTGTCAGGATTGCGGCTTGGACCGCCATAATGCTGTCATGCAATTCCTTCTGCTCTGGGGTGAAGGGCACTTCCACAGTTTCCGGTCGGCGAATGGTGAACTGGCCGATGTCTCGGCGTCGGGTTCGGTTGATGATGCGGGAGAAACTGTGCAGTTGTTCCAGGCTATTGATCGCATCCACTCTCTGCTCAGGGCCGATCGAATCGCTCGCCAGCATATCATAGACTCGCTGGAACTCGGGATTGTCCTGGAGTATCGAGCGGCCCCAATCGGTCGATGCCGCTTCGGCCATAGCCTCGCGCGCAAGTTGGTTCCACCCAGCCTGTTGTGATCGAACGAGGTCCACTGCGCGATTGATATGAGGGTTGGGCGCAGCCATGTGCGCGAAGCTCTCGCGATCAATTATCAGATCAGGCCGCAAGACGTTCAACAGTACAAAGAGATCGTCGCTGCCAAGTTGCACCGGCGTCGCGGTCAGAAAAAGGACCGCTTCTGCGTTATCGCAGAAGAAGCGAACGCCGTCGTGGGTGTAAGTTTCCGTATTCCGAATGCGATGGGCTTCATCGACAATCACCAGGTCAAATCGTGGCGGCGGGTCCAGGTCCAGTAGCCCCTTGCACCGCCTTGTGCCGCGAGTCTCGCCGTGTAGCAATGTCTGATCGAACAATGAGTACGGGATGATCGTCTTGCAATGCAGTTCCGGCCATTCGCCCTCCAGGTCCGCCTCGTCAATGCAGTACCGTAGCGTCCCGCCGTCCAGATGGGTGAACCGCTCGTCGAATCGCTTCAGTTCGAGTTCCCACTTTCGCTCGACGATCAGGGGCTTCGGGCAAATAATGAGCACGGATTGGACATCGGTTCTGGCCTGGAGTTCACGCAGGATCAACTCGGCTTCGATAGTCTTTCCCACACCTACGCCATCGGCAATCAAGAGGCGGGGACGGTCGGAATGGATAAACTTCAGCACCGGCCGGTACTGGTACGGAACGAAGTCTACCTTGGCGGCGTTCAGAGAGTAGAGGTTGGATAAGCTTGGTTGGCAGATTTGCAGTGCGCTCAGGTGGGCATGAAATTCCGGGAGGGAGAGCCAAGGGGCGCTATCGGCAACAGATTGAATTGCCTGGAGTTGTGAGGCATAGTAAGTCGTACTCGCTCCGCTATGGAACACCGTGTAGCGGTTCTCCGGCTGTCCTGGGATGACCGCAACCACCGCGCCCGTATTGGCGAGGTTCGACTTCGGGGCAACGATCTGGCCTGCCGTGAACTCGGTTTCAGGTGGCTTGGGAGGCCCCTCTGTCGGTGGAGGGATTGCCATCACTGCTCGTGGTCGCAACTCACTCTTAGCGACCTTGATTGCCTCGATGGTGTCGTTCTCTGCACCGATTGCAGCGGCGAATCGCTGCAAGGTATCAAGGTCGCGGTACGCATCATCGTCGGAAATCCCGGCCATCGCGACGTGCGCCCAACGGTTCCGCACGCTGCACATCTCTTTCAAGTAATTGCGGTCGGCTAAAGTGAGATTCTCGGCTTGCGATATGACATGCCAGTTCTGGTCAAGTACGCGCATGAGGGCGGCAAGATCGAGTTTTGCCAGCGATGCCGTCCCCTGCTGTTCCGCTATTCGACGCTGCTGGAACGAAAGGGCGGGCAAAACAAGGCTCGCCCACCAATCGGCCTTCAGTCTCGGAAGCGACCGTTCAAGGAAGGCACAGAGCGCCTTGGTGACATCCCGCATCAGCACAACCATCTTCCCGTGCATGGTACAAAGCCCTTCCGATACTGTGATCCGTTAGTCTTCCAGCAGAATGCGCTTTCGCGCAATTCTCTCGATCTCCAATGCGTCGATCCCGCCATCCGGGCCATCCTCGGACGTAATCAGACGCGCCGCGTAACCGTTGTCTTTGTACCACTGCCGCTTTCGTTCCCATTGCTCGCGATACGAAGGGACGCTTAGCATCCCGAGATGCTCCCAGTAGAACGTGTCGCCTTCGTAACTCACTGTAAAATCGGGCAAGCGGTAGTCGTTCGGATCGTCTTTGGATGAGAGTTTCTGCTCGTACTCGGCAGTGATGCCCAGGCTGGCGAGAATGTCGGCGACAATGACCTCGGACTTAGAGCGGACCATGATCCCTTCCGGGTGCGACGGAGACGGACGTGTGCGGTGGATCAGGTGAGCGGCATAGTACCGATCTACCGACTCTGGCCGCACCGCCGTCACGAACAGGTTCGTGTTTCTCAGTAGCGTGTCGGAGCATTGTGGGCTGCGCAGCTTCTCCAAGACGGTAGTATCCCCTTCGATCAGTACGACCATCTTCTGCCGAAAACGGGTTAATCCCGTGTAGAGCAACTCGCGCGTGAGTGTTGCAGCCTTCTTGGGCAACACCAAGAACACAATATCGAAGTCGCTCCCTTGAGATTTATGGACTGTCAGGGCATACGCCAGTTCCAGGTTCTCGTCAACCTGATTGCGGTAGTACCGGTACGTTACCGTCGGCTGGGTCGAGTATCCGACATCCAGACTTTCGTCATTCGTGCTGAGGACCAGCCCGATCTCCCCATTGGCGACGTAATCCAGCCCTTCGCCTGGCGGCCGGGCTTTCGTCTTACGATTGAAGACCTGAATTACCTTGTCAGTCCAAACGATCTCTTCCTCGCCGAAGGGCCGATCGCTTTCGCTCCATCGTTGCTTGCCAGAGGCAATCAAACCGCCACGGTACTTCAGTTGGATGCGACGGTTGATCTCCGTCGTGCCGAAGTCGTGGTTCCGAACGGGGCTCAGAATTTGCCATCGCTCGGCTTGCCGCGGGTCCGTTTGGTCACGATCTTCCGCAATGCCCAAGCTGGCGTTGAACGTCTTGTAGTCCCGATTGTCGCCGCTTAACTTGAGCAACGCTTGCATCCGGGCAGAGAGAATCTCCGCCAACTGGCTGCTATCACGCCAGAAGTGGACTTCTAAGTCGCCTCCCACTTGCTGACGAGCGACAAGGGAAAGTAACTCGTCGTCCCCAGGAGTGGGATCATCGCGAAGGTAGCCGTCAGCCAGCCGCAGCGCTTGGCTGTTATGGTCCTGATGGCGGGCACGTTCCGTGAGCCGGGCGAGGCATTGACTGCGCTGCTTGTGAGGTAGCTGGAACTGGGTCGGGTAGGTCTTGCGCAGCTTCTCGTCGTCCTGCTCTTCAAGCCACGCAATGATGTCCACGAATGGGCGGCCTGGACCGATAGGAGGCAATTGGTTGGGATCGCCCACCAGGATCAGGCGAGTCACTTTGTTCAAATCCAAGGCCCGGAGCAAAACGCCCAGAAAGTCCATCGGAATCATCGAGGCTTCGTCGATAATGACCGTAGGAGCCCCCGCCTGTCGTCCGCCCTGGTAACGTAAAGCGAAATTGTCTGGATTGAGCCACTCATTCCGCATAAGGAACTGGTGGATCGTGAGGGCGTCGCGCACGGTGTCATCATCCCGCTTGGTCCGGTCCATCAACCGAACGCGAGCTTTTCCGGTTGGAGCCAAGAGCAGAACAGGGCTCTTGCCCTCCAGTTCCTCTAGGCCATTGAGAAAGACCCTCAGAACCGACGTTTTGCCGGTCCCCGCTCGGCCGCAAAGTATACTGAATCGGGCTTGATAGAGCTTCTCCAGCGCCTCGGCCTTCTCTTTCCTAGCCCTCTCCTCGATCTCGGGCGGTAGTCTCGATCCTCGGCCTTCCTTAAATGCCTCCTTCAGCAGGTTCTCCCAATTCCACCCTGGCTTTGGCGGGTCGTTTCGCTTCTTGAGACGGCGCGCCAACCGGCTGCTGACCTCTTGCTCCAATTCTGCGAGCGTCTTGAGCGCCATCGTAGGTGCGTCGCTTTCAGCGGGAAAATGAAGCGATTCCTGGTAGAAGCTTGCCTGACCGAGAACCAATTCACGGTCAGGACGACAGGCGCGGCGCTCGGGGAACCGTTTGTTGATCCGCGTAATGGCCTCCCCAAACGGCAGGAGGGTGTCGCCCTTCTGCGCCGCTGCTTGGAGAACGGCGACGGCCACCGCGCGGACGCGCCGCGGGTCGTCATGGACTAGGGTTTCATCTTCGACTAGAAAACGGGCTGCTTCCCCCTCTGGCCGCATCCCGTGGTCGATGGTTTCCAGGGCAATGGGCTCTGACTCGGACGCGCCCTGGTCCATCTCGCAGACGAGATAGGGGTTGGCAAGGAGGTCCGCATCCTTGGCCACGATGCCCGCCGTCTCCCGCTCATCAGGTTTTGCTACCCGCTGCACCTGTTGAGGTGACAACTCAAATCGGACGAGCAGGGATAGCAGTCGGCGGCGGGATTCGCTGTACACCCGCCATCGGTGGCCCGCCTGCTTCAAGCCGGCCGAATACCGCTTGTCCTCGCAGGTGCGGCGTCCTTCCAACACGGCTTGGATGTATTCCCAGCCGTTCTCACCCTTCTCGATAAGCGGAAGCAAGAACTGACGGTGGAATGCGGTGCCTGTTACAAAGCCGAGAAACTGAAGCACACTGCCGATGCCCGGAAACGGGCCTCGGTCTTGCCAGACTTCAGAAAGGACATCGTTGAGCCAGCCCAAGTGCCGGTCCCACTCCCCCTCGACCTTTCCTTCGTCCTTCACGGTCTGGACCGATTGGACGAGCCGTTCCAGTGCGCCCACCGCGAGGTCGTCGTTGACATGCTCCGCCACGTAGGAGAAATTAAGCATGGCACCATCCGGGACGCGACAGATAATGTTCGTCGGATCGTAGCCAGCACGGAGGTACTCGTGGTAGGGAAGCCTGAATCCCTCGTTCGCAAAATCGTGCGTGATGCAGCGGGACCAGACCGGGTAATCGTCAGCGTACTTGGGGAGCTTCTTGCCGAAGTAGCGTTGGCGGCCCATTTCGGAAATGCGTCCCACGCCAAGAAGGATACAATTGAGGCTTTCGTCCAGTGGGTTGCCGTGGTTGCAGTAGAAGAAAATGAGCGACTTGCCCTTCTCCAGCTTGCCCCAGAAATTGGTCAACAGGGTAAGCTGCCGCTCCGGCTCAAACACCCAGCCAAACTTCCTCTTGGGATCGCTGGGGCCGCGTATGTCAAACCTCTCATTCTCACAAATCGCGCGGACATTTTCCTCTCGTAGCCAGCGGTATGGCGACGGGCATACGGAGTAAGGGGGCAATTCCTCGCTGACCGGCGGAAGGTTGCGGAAATCGAGAGGATCGTTGTGCGTAACCTTGAAGCCGCGTGGCGAGAAGGCAATCGGGTCACGCGAGCAAGGCGGCTGCCAACCATCCAGGTCGCCTAGCGGGGTGCCGGCCGCAGCGTCCTCGGCGTCATCAACCCGACTGTCGCGGACGTGGACATGGACTAGGCAGTAAGCGTTCTTGCTCGGGCAGTCGCACACGCAACCATCCCACGCCCGGTCGTGCCATACCAAACGGGTTGACAAGTGGGTACTCACGCTCCGTCTCCCCTATAGCGATTGGTACTCATGTCCCGTTACTTCCACATCCTTGCAGCCCAACATGGCTGAGTCTTCGCAATATGGCTCATTGCAGCCACGCTTCGGGTACAAGTTTGTGGTTGCCGCGCCACTTCTCTATCACCGCACTCTGGAACCAGTCGTCTTTGAGATCGGCATGTTCAGTAATGATGACCTGGAAATGAGGTGCCAGTCTCTTCACTACCTCGAAGATCAGGCGAAACATCCGTTCTACCGCCACGCGATCCTCGTCACCCAGTTCCTCAACCGACATACTGTCTGGGGCGTCGGCTGGGAAATATACCTGCGTAGGCTGATCTAGCATCAAGAAGCGTGGGACCGGCCGGTCTTTCTGAACAAACCATTGGTGGATCGCTAGGTGCGTCAACAAGTGGCAGCCAAGCCAGTTCTCTCCGCTTCCCATCTCGAACATCGGCACTGGTCCAGTATCCTTGAATGCCACTACTGTCAGGTCTTGGAGGCTGAACCCTAGCGGGAACTGCGAGTATTCAAGCTGAAGCTGCTGAGCCCAAGCGGACATCTGGCCTCCGATGATTCGCAACGATGCGTCCAACCTGTCATCAACTACCTCGTCGGAGACTTCCGCCTCAAGCTGAGCGACTCGCTCGCGAGCCGCCTCTAGCTTGGAGAGTAGCTCGTGGCTCTCTTCTGTGGCCGCCAGGCTTTCGAGAAACAGACTCACGCGACCGACAACTCGGGCCTGTTGCGCTTCCCGGCTTCGTTCTAGTTGCAACAATTCCTCCTGTGCGACCACGGCCTCGATGGAGGCTCGGTTGCTGGCAAGACTCTGCCGTAGAGAAGTCTCTCGCTCTTCTCGTTCATTGATGTATTCAGCCAGACGAGGACGTTGGCGAACGACGGCCTCCAATTGTAGGTTGAGGTTCGCTAAAGACTTGGTAATCTGTGTTGTGGTCGGCGTGGGCGTTTGCAGTTGTTGGTTACAGAGAGGGCAGTGGTGGCTATCCGCACAACCCTCGTCGAACAGATCAATTGATTCGAGGCGGTGCTTTTGCTCAGTGACTTCGCTAGAGAAGTCCTCTTGTTCAAGGCCGAACGCCTTCGCTGCTTCAATCTCCGACCGTACCTGCTGGTGGTCCGCGAGCAACTGTTCTCTTTCTTGTTGGAGGCTACGCAACGTGTCGCTTTCTTGAGCCTCGGGGGTATTGGGCGACCACTCAAGGCAACCTCTCAAGACGGTGACAATCTCCTCGAACTCTTCTGGCGGCGCAGTAGGAGGCAGAACGCCAGCTTGCTGAGCCTCCACCAGCAGGGTCAACGCCCGAGAGTTGTCTCGCCCACGAATTGCCTCCTCATCTGCGGCCCTGCGTTCCAAGAGCTTCAACTCGCGTCTGGCTCGTCGCAGCGCCTGAATACGCTCGTACCGTTCGTCTCCCACAACCCCGAGAAAATAGGGAAGAGTGTCCTTGATGGCCTGCGGGACGAAAGTCTCGTTCTGGCGATAGAAGAGAACCGTTCGATCAGCAATCCGGTACTGGGGCTGAAATAGGTAGAACTTCGCGTGACTGATTGTGGCTCGCAAAGGGTTGCGCGATTGTCCAACGGGTGGAACATACTCGTTCGGCGTTATACCGATCAACTCGGTCAGGAAGGAGTTCAACGCCGACGTATTTGTATTCGGCCGCAATTCAGAGAATGAGGGCAGCTCCACCTCACTACCGACCTCCAGCAGCACTTCGGAACCGGTCTTCTGCCCTCCGGGAGGTGTTGGCCGCCCGACGATTACCTGCTGGCCATCGGACTGAATCCTGACTGCATACCACACCACGGTATCCCGAATAACGCCAGCGGGAACTGAGAAATCGTTTCGTCCAAGGCAATAGTCCACGATGTCAATAAGAGCGGTCTTGCCCGTTTTCGATCCACCCGTGATGATGTTCACTTTGCCGGGATGAAAGCTGACGACCCGCCGGTCGCCCTTGGCGTTGTACAAGGCTATGTCGAGGAGTTGAAACATCATGGTCTGATCCCCAGAAGAACGTAAGTGGTGGCGGACGATCCTGCCGAAGCCAACCACCGGCCCACAAACTCAGCACGCTTGTAGCACGCGGCAATTTCCTCACTCGCTTCCTGATACTGCGTCACTCCGAGTGGCTTCTGCGAACCGATGTCGAGCCGGCCTTCGCCATCAAAAAGAAGCAGGCTGCGTTCTGCCAAGAAGCACAGGGACTCCCTTGTGAATGGAAGCAGGGCTTTTGTGCGTTTCGGAAACTCAAGAAGAGCGTCCCGGTTGGCCTGTACCCAGGTCGGCAGTGTGGTCGTGACCTTCGCGGGTAAGCGGTTTCGAGTGGCGGGGTGTAGAACCAACGGCAAGACGAGCACTGCCAATTCAAAAGGCATCCCCGAAGAACGCTCCCTCTTGAAGCCATGAACTGCCCTGTAAAGCAGCAGCCCCAGGAAGGACGGGTTCAACAGATTCGATACGTCCTGTGGCCGTTCAGTCCATTCCTTTAGCATCGGTGCCCTCCTTCTCGGCGGTTTCCTCCGAGCATAGATGTGCCTGGAAGTGCGGGTGCCATCCAACCCGAAGCACGTCCGCCAACATGTGGTAGGAGCCTCGGACCATGTAGGGCGTCTGAAACTGGGGACGAATAAACAGCGATGTGTTTGCCGGAGCCGTATCCTGCGTCCAGTTGTAGACCGCCTTTCCGGCTGAGAGGCGAGACTGGTCCGTATCTTTGGTGATGCCGTCCTGCATTATCTCGAACTTGTGCCTCCACTCGTCAGCCAGTCGAGCCTCAAACTTGTCCACCTCGTCAAGCTCGATGAGCCTATCTCTCACCCACCGAGAACGTTGGGTAAAAGCGCGGTAATGGTCCTCCTGAGCCGTGCGAATCCGATTGTTTACAATGTGAATGAGATTAAGCTGTCGTATGAACATCCTGTTATCGTCCTCACGAACAGCATCGTTCGGAATCGTTGCCTGCAACAGATCATCGGGCAAAGCCTCTCGTCGGAATTGTTCACCAAGGTCGTGGATATGCTGGTGGATTTTCCCGATGGCGACTGTAGAATCGGACGAGGATGACATCAGGTGCTCGATTACGATCCTGAACCACCATCCTTCCAGGCGATCGACGAAGGCTTTTCGGTGTTGTGGCCGCACGGCATGGCGAAGGGCGGTCTCAATCTTGCCGCGCAAATCGAGGATGGTCGGTGAACCTTCGATAAGATGGATCGCCCCAACGAGCTTTCGACGCTGCGCGGCAGACAACCGTGCAAAGGTCGAGTAGGCGTCCTTCACGGTTGCGGATTGCGAGTCTTTCCCGGCATCCTGGAGCCGTCGAAGAGCCTCGTCGATGTCCCGCTCCTTCGAGTCAGGGAGCAAGAAGTGAACCGCATTCCTTCGGTTGGATACCGAGGTTGTCACCATGAGGAGAACGATCTGGTCGAGGTCAATCTTCTTCGCCAGAGCCAGGTCAGCCCAAATACGAATTGTCTTCCAGACATCCTCACTCTTGTCAGAAAGTCCGCCCTTCCGGCTGATATGGTGCTTAAACTGGAGAAGTTTCACCGGACTGTCGCCATCTCGTCCATCCCCACAGAAGGCCACGTCGTCGAGTTTCTCAATACTCATCTGAAGGGCTGTTTCCTCATCGGACTGCAAAGCCAACAGGAGAGCGTATCGACACTGGTAGAGGTATCCCAGTGCGGAGGAAGAAGCGTCGAAACGTGATGGCGTAGTGCTCATTTGAACGTTGGCTGCGTTCAGCCCGGATTACGAGAAAGTGCATTCTCCAATATCGCTTCCATATTGACTGTCACGTCATCCCCAACGCCTTCATCGCCGCCGTCATCGGGTCGGAGAAGAAGATGGGGTCTACTCGCTCCACAATATCACCGGAAACCTCAAGGAAATTCCGCTTGTTGTCCAGGGGGATCAGCGCCCGGCGAGCGCCGTTGTCCATGCCGACCTGGAGCGGCTCCGCCAGCGATCGCAGGGGCTTGATGTTGCCCTGGATGCTGAGATCGCCCAGGAGCAGCAGCCCGGCCAACACGGATTGATGCTTGACTGCCGAGTAGATGGCCACCACCAGGGCAATCCCCGCTTCGCAGGGGACACGATTGCTCAACAGGTCGATGGCCTCTACGTGAAAATCGGTCGTGTCCAACTGCTGCCCGACGCCCATCTTGACCTTCTGCCCCATCAAGTAGGCAAAGGCCCGCTGGATGGATTCCTTCATCGCGCCTTCGACACCCCCGGCAATCTTGAGCTTGCCCGTGCCCGGCGAGCAGCCGACTTCGATCCGGTACAACCCCACTCTGCCCTGATCGTCCACAGACGCAGCGTATACCGACCCGGGAGCCAGGGGATCGGTCGAGATCATGTCTCGGCCGCCCTGTTCGGGGACGCCGACGAACCGCTCCTCGCGAGTATCGCTATCCAGGTACGAGAACGAGGTCTGATGGTACTCGAACGAGCCCATCTTCTTGAGTTGCTCTTTGACTCGGCGGCGGCCCTCCAAGGCGATTTCCAGAAGTTCCGCCAATTCCTCCTTGGAATACTCGCCGTGCGGGTAGACCAGCTTGAGCATCCCAGAGACAGTCTTACGCACGGCCTTCACGTCCCGGGCGTTCAGGTGCGAACCGAGCGAGAAGTACCGGTCGGTCGCCTCGGTGAAGTTGTGCTTCCGCAGTTCCCGCAGCGCCTCGGCCAGGTAATCGACGACGAAGCCGTAGTGGTCCGTGAAGAACTCCACCCGCATCTTGGGGATTTCCCAGCCGGGCAGGTAAAAGTGGATGCGGTCGAGGAACGCCATGTCCTCGCGGATCACGTCCGGCATGGGCATGAACAGGTGGGACGAGCGAACCATAGCCTCCACCGGCTGGTTCGTATTGCCGAACATCGCAAGCGATGCCATGCCGGAAAGGGATTCCTTGCCACGGGCGAACGTGCCCGACTCGCAATAGGTCTTCAGGGTCGTGACCACTTCCTTCGGCATCTTCTGAAGGTCGGCCACTTCATCAAAGCCAATGGCGTCCCAGATTCCGACCAGCCCGATCTTGCCGCTGGCCATGTTGTAGAACAGATTGGCCACGGTCGTCGGCCCGGTGAGCAGGATCGTGTACGGCGACAACTCCTGGTAGGCGTAGCTCTTGCCGGTCCCTCGGGGGCCAAGCTCCACGAGGTTGTAGTTGTGCTCGCAGAGCGGCAGCAGACGAGTGAGGAACAGCAGCTTGACCCGTCGCTCGAAGTAGCTCGGCTCCAGGCCGATGCTCCGCAACAGCAGGTCCACCCACTCGCCGGTGCTGAACTGCCGGCGGCATTCCCGGTATTCATCCAGATCGAAAGTGGCAACCTGGATCGGCTTGATGCTCTCGACCCAGAACGGGCTGCGCTTTCCCTTGGCTTCCTCGTCATACTGGTGCCGGAGATCAACCTGCGCCCAGATTCCGCCCATCAGCAGCCGGTCGTATTCCCGCAGGTAGTGCTCCGGGATATGCACGTACTTGTTTCCGAAGTTGACCAGTTCCGCCCAGTGCTTATCGTCATCGGCAATGTAGCGGACTTTCACCTTGTCGATCAACGTGTGCTTGCCCTTGTCTTTGACCAGCGATTGGGCCTTGTTCGCCTCGTCGGGTCCGACAAAGTTCGAGGAAAGGGTGCTGTTGACGACGCGCAGCCCGGCGTCGATGGCCACGGGGTCGTCGGTCGCACAGTATTTCCCCAGCAGGTATTCCAGCACGAAGACGGGCACGTTCGCGCCGACTTTCACTTTGCGGACCAAATCCTTGCGGACCACTTTGCCCGCAAAGACCGATGCTGATTTCCGATCCAACTCCGGCATAAGACACCTATAAGGAAATGGCGACTTCGATCTTATCGAGGCTCTTCAGTTCAGCGCCGCTGCTGGCATCCAGAAGAGATACACTCACGGTCTTCTGCGTGATTTCCTCGACCAACATGACGGTCACGGTATTCGGTTCGATCTTCTTGGGATCGTCCTCGGCCAGTTTCAGGCTGACTTCCCCGGTCGCATTCTCGTACCCGTAGGAGGCGCTGACCGGGATCGACACGCATTTGCCTTTGGCACGGATTTCCACCCGGACCTTGGGTGGTTCAAGTTCAAACAGCCCCGTCCCGGCACCGCTGACTTGGACCGAGAAGAAGCGGGTGGTCAGCTTGGGGGAGCCGAGCGTCAGGTTCCAGTCGATCCAGGTCGGCGGACCGGCCAACGCCTGAGCCGTGGGGGTCATGGCCACGACCGGGATAATCAACTCCTGCGGCGACAGCCCGCCGTGAAAGTAGGCCCTCGCGCCTCCCTTCGACTTGAAGCAGGCGAACGTCCAGGGGGTGGCGATGTCCAGGTCGCTCTGCATCCCGAGCGAGGCCAGCGAGGTGCGCAGGTAGGACGGCGCGGCGCTGCCGCCCTGGCCCACCCAGACCCGCCGATGGAGGTCCGCCGTGTCGCCGCCGGGGGCTTCGATCTTCATGTCGTCGCTGACTTCTTCGCCAAACAGGTGTCCGTGGTCGGCTGCGAGGATGATGTGCTTGACTCCCAGGTCGCTTAGCACGCGGAAACCTCGGCGAAGGTCGTTCAGCACGCCATCCATCTGACGCCGGGCCTGAGTGATGTTGTCCTGCTCGCACAACTCGTCGATTTCCTGCGAGGTAATCAGCACCAGTTGCGCGCCGGCGATGCCGTCTCGTACCTTCTTAGAAGGCTTAGGAAGCAGGTCGTCCAGCTTGGCGTCGAACACGGACACGCCTGCGTGTTCCTTGAGAAATGCCACCCGGTCCTTGCGGTCCTTGACCACCTTCCCGTCGATTTCCAGCCCCACCTTCCCGTTGCCGATGGCGACGACCTTGGCCGCCTGGTCGGCCCGCGGAAGCAGAGCAGCCATGCCGATCTCCGTAATCGTGGGGATCGCGGCGATGGCCGGCTGAATCGCAATCTCGAAGTCCCCCTTGAGTACGTCGCACAACTGCCGGGCCATCTCGAAGCGCAGGGCATCGACCCACACATAGGCTGTCTTGCCCTCACTGACCCGCGGCTTCACTTGCGACTCGAAGACTTCCGCCTGCCGCAAGACGCCTTTCAGGGGATGCTTGGCCTTCTGGAACTTGGCGACGAACTGCTGGGCCAACTCGGAGCCGACTTCGGTGTATCGCCCTTCGGCCTTGAGCTTCAGCTTTTCCAGGCCGTCGTGCTTTTCGCCCATCTCCGGCTCGAAGTTGTACCACCGGCTTTCCATCAGCCGGTGGCAGGTGTCGAGCAGGCACCACGGCGAAGCGCCCTCGGCATAAGCCTTAATCATGCCGGGCGCGGTAGCCGGGGCCTTTTTGAGGGCCGTGGCAACTCGCTCCGCCTCCAAGAGAACGTCCGCCGCGGCAGCCACCAAGGCCCAATGCGCCTGAATGGCCGGTTCCACGTCCGACCAGAACCGCGAGAGTCGGGACCGCGCCAGGTCCAGCAATGCCGGCGTCGGCGACTCCAACATCGCGTTCTCGACGTGCCGCAACAGCGCCCGTTCGACGGCCAAGAACGTCTCGATCTCGACGATCTTCTCCGGCTCAAGCCCCATCTGCGAGAGGGAGAACTCCTGCTCGACCTTGTTCGACGCCGTTACGTAACTGTCTCGGACATCACGGCGCAGCCGCCATGCTCGGGCGAGGCCGGCGCAGGCGTGAGCCGCCGCCGGGGTCTTGGCCACCTTGACCGACTTGAGCGCTGCGGGAACCGCGTCGCCCAGGCCCGCCACGAGGTCCGTCATCAGGACATGACGGGCGAAACGCTCCCGAGCATCGAGCAGGTTGGTCCCCTCGGGCAGATCAATGCCGAAACTGTCGCCCAACAGCGTGAGCAACTCCGTCTCGGCCGATTTCTTCTGGACTTCGGCGTCAAAACGGTCGCTATCGAGGAAGGCCAGCGCGACATCCTGCGGGCTGCCGGAGCCGAACACCAGGGCGACCACGCCCTTCGAGATTCCCTGCCCTTTCTCGGCCAGGGCGTTCACGTCGGCCAGGCTCAGCTTGCCGGCCTCGACCTGCCTCTCCACCTCCAGCGCGGTCTCGTCGCCCAAGATCGGCTTCAGGGCGTTGCGGGCGACCACCGCAAGCCGCGTGTTCCGCGCCGGCGGCTGCTGGCCGGGCTGCATGACCACGCCGGCCGCCTCCAGTTCGGCGAGGGCATTATGCGTCTTCGCCTGGTCTTCGGGGACGTACACGACCAGCTTGGGTGGCCCCAGGTTGTCGAGCAGCCCGTCGATCTCCCGCCGCAGCTTCAGGAAGCTCCCCTCGTAGCGGGCAACGGTCGTGCCCGGCAGGTCCAGCTTCTCGGCGACCGACGTGTAAACGCCGTCCGGGTCGTACCAGACCACGAGCGAGTAATCTTCGACCTGCTTGGCCACGAGGTTCAGCAGATACTCACCGACGATGCCGTGTTTCATGGAACCAACTGCCAAATCCGGTGTACCCCGTACTGATCGAAAACCGCATCAGCGCTCACCAGCGAAACGTTCTCGACCTGTGCCTGCGCCGCCAGCAGCCGGTCGAAAGGATCGCCGTGATGCCTGGGCAGCCCCGCCTCAGCGTCGGCATATTCCACCGTGATCGGCAGCAGCGTCAGCCCCAGGTCGGCGATGGCCTTGTTCATCCACTGGCGGTAGGGCATCGACAGCGACAGCTTCTTCAGCCCCACCTTGATGCCGATCTCCCAGATCGTGCCCGCGCTTAAGAGCAGCTCGTTGCCGGGGTCTTCGAGCGCCGTAACCGCGTGGGGGCTGAGCTTCGGCGGATCATCCACCGCCCAGATGACGGTATGGGTATCGACGAGCAATCTCATTCCATGTACTCCTTGAAGTCTTCCAACGGGGCGTCAAAGTCCGGCGCCATGTACAGGACGGTGCCTCGCAGCGTACCCAAACGTCGGGGTGGACGCGGCGGTTCGCCCTTCGGGGGCACCAGCCGTGCCACAGGTTGATCGTTCTCGGTGATAACCACCTCCTCCTCAGGCGTCAGCCGGTGGATCAATTCCGACAGCTTGGCCTG
>DATLAN010000570.1:0-4185 GCA_035527455.1 Thermoguttaceae bacterium | reverse complement strand
GACCGGGTTCTCGGCGTGAATCCCGGCCGGCATGCGAGTGAAACCAAACCGGCGGCCAACTCGGTCACTCTCACCGGCAAGGTCATCTTGAGCCGGGCGGACACAACGTCGAAATCCGTGACCATTCGGCTTGCCCATGACGCCGCCACAGGGGAGTGCCGGTGGCGGGATCGCGACGAAAGGAGCTGTGTCAAAAACCTACTGGCGGCACGGCTTTACGGGCTCTTGATTTTGACATGGCGATCTCGGACTCCCTGGACAGGACTTACGTGCCGGATAAGGGATTGCGGCGTTTGCCTCGGGAAACGAAGGTTTTGCGGCATGTGGAAATTGCCGCCGGGACGACCGTCTGTAATCGCCCAGCCGTGCGGCGGTCACGAAATGTCGGGAAAACCGTCGAAAGATCGACTCTGCGAGGGCGTGATGCTAGAATCGACAACGTTCGATGCTTGGAAATGTTCCAGGCTGAATCCAAATGGGAAATGTGAGATACAGTAGCTGCGAGACCATATCCAAGGAAGATGAGCTATGAGCGGACTGCTTGGCACGTTGCGTTTTTTGAAAAGTGTCTTACCGATTCATAGAGTCACGTTGGGAATTCTCCTCGCCTTGCTCCCCGCGAGCGAGGCATCTTCAGCCGAGTTGCCCCCGCTGGAGGGCCGAGAGAACTTGGCGTTGAACTGTCCGGTTGCGTTCAGTCCGGCGCCCAATTACGGCTTGACTGCCAAAGGTGAATCGGACACAACCGATCTGACCGACGGACGACTGACGCGCCGTGAGGACCGGGCGATTTGGTTTGATTCTCTGGCGGTTGGCTGGTCGTATGGCGGCCGAGTGAATCTGGCCGTGGATCTTGGCCGGTCCGCGCGGATCGATGAAGTCGCAATCCGACTGTTGGGCGGTACGCCCCAAGCAGGGATCAATATCCCAGGTTGGACCGAAGTTTTCGTCAGCCAAGACGGCGAGCACTACACGAAAGTCGCTGAATGCTCCCGATGGCGCGATGGCGATTTCGAAAGATACGAAGTGCCGGACGATGCGGGGACGGCCTGGATCCACTGCCTGCGGTTTGCGGAGCTGGATGTAAACGCCCGGTGGATCGGCCTTCGCATGTATACCGGCGGACTGAGCGCAGCCGACGAACTGTACGTCTTCGGAAAACCGATCGGGCAAACGGCAGAAGCAAATGCGCCTGTAAAGAGGACACTCCTGCCTTTCATCCCACACGTGACGGTCAAGAGTGCCCGTCCTACTGGTAAGAATGCAAGTGCCGCTCGGCTAGAGGAAACACCCGAACCACTCGCTCCTGGCGCAATGGCCGATTTTACGGTGGCGCACCCGCAGCCGTATTTCCACAAACCCAAGTTGGTCGTCGCCACAAATGTGCCAGCGCCGATCCCCATCGGTATCGTGGTGCCGCCCGAAACGCAAACGCAACAGACGGGTAGCGTGACGCTTGATCTCCCGCCGGGTGTCGAGCTTTGCGGCGGCAACATTGGTTCGACAAAAGTGGAGGATGTCGAGCCCGAAAAGACGCCGGACGGTCGTATTCGATATCGCTTAGAGACCTCCAGCAAGTCCAGCAACAAAGTGCTGGGGCGTCTGTACCTCATGGCGCCGGGCTGGCAGGACGGCCAAAAGGGAAAATTGCGTTACGCGCTCACATATGGTGACTGGCAGAGTGCACCGCAGGAAATCCCACTTTCCGCCGTTCATATCCCGCCGGCGCCACGACTCAAGCGGGTGATGGCTGGATTGGGCTGGTGGAGCGCGACGGACACGGCCAACTGGCCCGATGCTTTGCGTGCTTGGAAACAGTTCGGTTTGAACAGCTTCCCCATGTTTTCCCAGCACATGAAGCAAGACAATCCTGCATGGGATTTGGTCGATGAAGCGCGCCGCCAAGGCATGTTTCTCGTCAACATCGACTCTCCCGTGCATCGGATGGTCGAACGGCGGAAGAAACAAGCGGAGATTTTCTGTCAATTCGCCGACGGCAGTACGGGCGACAAGCCGTGCCCTTCTTACCGGGGACAGTACTACCAGGAGGAGCTCAAACGCTTCGCCGGAGTGATGCAGAGGTCGCGCCCCGACTTCGCATCGCTGGACATTGAGGTTTGGGGCTGGCGTGGTCCGGTCGATTGCCGGACCTGCACGCGTTGCCAGCGAGACTTCGAGAAAGCGGAGTCGGAATCTTGGGAGTCTTGGCAGCTGGCCAAAGGTGACGAGATGTGGCGTGACCTGGTGCGGGAAGCTCGCCTTGCTGTTGCGGAGGTCGATGGTCCGCGATTCGAGATCGGCGGATATGATTTTCGCCCTGGTCCTGGCTATCAATTCACTTGGTCGGTCGATCACCTCTATCCTGAGTGGATGCAGAGTAGTCAGGTTTCCACTTACAGCTGTCTGTACCCATACCATTTGGAGCTGATCGGCAATCGGGTCCGCGAGGATCGAAATCGACTGCAAGGGGCTGACATACTGCCGTGGCTGACGCCTGGCGATGCGGGAACGTTTTCGGGTGAGTGCTTTCAGTGGGCCTTGCTGGAATGCTATGCCAATGGAGCGAGGGGCGTTTACTTCTGGTCGGGCCGCGTCTGGGACACCGAGAGCTTGACCGCCTACAACCGGGTGATCCGCGCGATCGCGCCGGTGGAAGAGCTTATTCTGGAAGGGAAGCCGATCGGCGAGGCCGTTTCCGTCGATGCGCCCGGACGCATCAGCGGCATCGGTCACCAGAACGAAATGCTGCTGTTGGTTGCCGACTATTTCCGTCGTAGCGATGGGAATCTGAAGGTGCGGCTATCCCTTCCGGCCGAGTCCGAAATGCGTGATCTGCTGACCGGCCAGATCGTCACCCAAAGAATCCCGGCTGGCGAATCGACCGTTTCGGTCGACTTGGGCGACAATCGAGCGCAGTTCCTGCACGTGTGTCCGGTGCGTTGAGAGCGTCTTGTGACAAAGGCCGCCAACGGACACTCGCGACTCTCCAACACCAGCAGAAGTCGACGCCACTGTACCTTGGAGCATACCGGCTGAAACATCCTTTTCGACTGTAAGCCGCCGGCGCCACGCCGGTGACCGCCCCTCTATCGAAGGCGATGGCTCGCTCCGCCGGCCACCCCGTTCCCACGGGATCGCCGTGGCTCGCCCTCCCTCCGGCTGAGGACATCCGCACCTGCGGCTTCCGTCCCCACTCAGCCAAGGCCGTGCCAGGCAGAGCCTGTCACTTTGGCCTTGCCTTCTTTTCCCCACCGAAGCCTCCGGCGCGGCTGGATTGTCTTGTTCCCCTCTCGGCGGGCCTCGATCTCGTTGCGAGAGGCCTGCCAGAGAGGAAAACAATTTCCGGGTGGGTCAGTGATGAATGAACGCGAACAGCCAATATGGATTGAAAGGACTCACCAGAATCGAGGAGTTGGATCTCCGCTTCACGCAAATCACCGACGCTGGGCTGGATCAACTCAAAGGATTGGCTAATCTCCGGAGTCTGAACCTCAGCCGCACCCAGGTCACTGAGGAAGGCGTCAGGAGGCTCCAGCAGGCATTGCCGAACTGCGAGATTGAGCACTAACCGCTGCCGTTGACCGGGCAATCGTCCCAGAAAGCCGTGGGGCGTGAGATGCGTCAACAGACGACCGTGTCTAAAACACTCCATCGGGGGGCGGCCTGATTCAGCCCAAAGCCGGTCGCTGGCTATCTGGCACCCGTTTTTCTGCACCCTCAAAAGTGCTCCAAATACCCGTGAGCTGGGACGGTCCGGGCGGATTGCCCAAACCGGGGCCGAAACTGCGTCATCAACCCAACCTTTCTTGGCTTTGCCCGAATCTGCCGTTTCGGTGCGGCGATCGATTTCACCGACGCAGGTAACTGCATCGTGCCAAGTACAGCGGGGTGCGCCGCCGACGCGCGCGAGAGGTCATTCCACCGCGGAGACAAGCCGCCCTTCGATTGGGGGAAAGAACCATGGGCTTGGTTGATGGTTCGCAAGCGCGCAAGACTATAGAGTAGTCCTGCGTGCAAACCATTCCATCTGCTCATACGATGGTTTTGAATACATCCGAAAACCGTTGCAGCGCCGCCCATTTCAGCTACACTCCGGGTTATCCGCATTAACAACACACACCAAGGCAATAACATGAACATCCTGAAACGAAGCACGGCGGCCTCGTCTTCTCTTCTCTTCCTTCT
>DATLAN010000569.1:0-5817 GCA_035527455.1 Thermoguttaceae bacterium | reverse complement strand
CCACTTCGTCGGCACGGGGAACTTCCAGTACCTTGGGATCCCGAACAAGGTCAAGATTCAAGCGCCGATCCATGGGCTGCGATACTGGCTCAAAGGCGATAACTCGAAGTGTTCGTATGGGCTACAGGTGGGCGACGCCAGTGGCGAGACGCACCAGTACAGGTCGCTGTCCACCGGTACGGGCCAAGGCGGAATCATCGATTTCGCTGGCTGGAAAGAAGTCGTCTTCGACCTAGATGCTCCCCACGAGACATGGGGTGGCGACAAGAACGGCAAACTCGATCATCCGATCACCGCGATCATCTTCACTATCGGCCAGCCGGTGGCAAAGGCTGGCGGAAAGGAGAAATTAGTGCCCGTCGAGAGCGAACTGTGCTTCGATGCGCTGAGTGTCGACTCGGAGAAGAGCGTCGAGGAGACCTTGGGCTGCCAGGTGTCGGTGGTCTCGCCCGAGTATGGCTCCGCCACAAAGGGCGACACCAAGGTGACGCTCGCGGCCCCGGGCTTTAAGAGCGTGACTGTGAAATGCTGGAAGCAAGGCGACGGTTTTGGGTCCGATTCTACCGTCGCCACCGTCGCGCTGGATGCGAAAGGCAACGGCACGTTCATCTTCCCGGCCGATGCCTATCCGCACGGTCCCGTGACGGTGACAATCAGCGGCGACAACGGTGCCGTCAAAGACAATTGCTACCTGCAACTCTACAACCAGGGCGGTGTTTCCTGGAACGAAGGAATGCCCAAGGATCCGCCGCCGGCGAAAGGCATGTCGCTGGTCTTTGCCGATGACTTCGAAGGCCCCCTCTCCATTTCCAGCACCGATCTCAAGGCCACCTATTACGACCACAAGCCGCCGAACGGTTGGCAGGACTTCAGTACGATTCGATTCACCAGTTTCGATCAACCCAACAACCCCTTTAGCCAGGTCGATTCCTATCTGCGGATCAGGGCGAGTGAGAAGGCGAAGAGTTCCGGATTGATTTCCTCCATGAAGAACGACGCCAGCGGCGTCACGGCGACGGCTCCGTGCTACTTCGAATGCCGCTTCATCGGCCCGAACGCCATCGGCACGTGGCCCGCTTTCTGGCTCCTGACGGATTACATGACGGATCACCTCAAAGGCAACAAGGTGCCCTGCGACGAACTGGACATCATCGAAGCCTATGGCGGAGAAGGCCCCGGCTCGCCCAATGCTTACGACACCTACATGGTGGTCCCCCATGCCTGGGACCAGGGTGAGGAGGGAAAGGCCATCGAGAAGAAGGCGTTCGAGGGGCTGCACAATCCGGTCCGCATGCGCAAGTTCGGCATTCCCTCGACTTGGTATGAGAGGCCGCACACCTACGGCTGCAAGATCACCGAAACCGACACGATCTACTACTGCGACAACATCGAGGTGGGCCGCCACCCAACGCTTCCGCTCTCCAAAACTCAACCATTCTTCTTTCTAGTCAATCTTGCCACCGGCGGCGGCTGGCCCGTCGATTTGTCACGCTACAACGGCGTGGCCGACATGTACGTCGACTACGTCCGTGTGTATCAAGGGAAGAAATGAGTCAAACTGAACGGGCACAGGTGAAGCGGAGACATCCGATGAAGCGGCACACTCTTTGGGTAATAATGGGCTTGACGATCTGGGCCGGTGTTGTGCTCGCCTCTGCTCCGATGACTCGCGCGGGCGACTGTTCGAGGATGCCGCGCAACCGCTTACCGAAGCCGCTTGGACCCAAGCCATCGCGTTGATAGCGAAGCTGGATGACAAGAACTCAGATCGGAGTAAAGCAGCCGCCGGCCTGGAGTTGGCGGCGCTGGGCAAACCGCTGCTGCCCTACGTGGAGATGCTGGATCAGGCGTTGGCCGAGCATCCCAAGGCCCCACCGAACCTGCGGGTGGAACTCGGGAAGATCGAGACGGCGATCTACAGGCAGAAACCGGATCGCATTCTCGAAGCGATGAAGCGCCGTATCTCGGCAAGAGAGTTCGATACTGAAACGCACTGGTCACCCAGGCAATTTCGCGAAAGGCTCGACTCAAGTGATGGAGTTCCCTCCGCCAAATCACCCGGTCCGCCCGCGTTACAGGCCAGTTGGGGGTGTACTGAGACAGGGGTGGCGGGCGAGTTTCCAATCAAAAATCTGAAATCTGAAATCCGAAATCCGAAATCCGAAATCCAAACGCCCGGGGCCGGAGCAGAGAAGAGGCGCGGCGCAGCCGCTTCGGCGCCCGGGTCTTTTTCCAAGTCAATAAGGCAGTGGGCAGGGCAGCGGGCGGTGGGCAGAGGAAGGGGCTCGAAAGCCCGAGGTTTTCGAATCCCACAAGAAGAAATGGAGCCCGACCCAGGCATCGTGTCTTATCCTTGGGCACAACGGATCACGCTGCGCTGCCTGGCGCCTAACGACAGAGCTAACCGGGCCGGGGTGTTGCCGTTAATGAGCGTAGCGAACGCGCGACGTTGTTCCGGCTCCGGTTCAGCGTCTGGTTAGGCCAGACATTCGCTCCCTGTGAAGCCAGCCGGATCAGCTGCGTTGCTTGCGACTTCGACCCGCGCGTGCGGCGGCTTGCCTTTGATTTCCACTGAGCCTGCCGTTATTGTTCTCTGTTTTCGCGGGCCTTACGTTCTCTCTCTTGTCGTTCATATTCACGCCGCTCGCGCTCACGTTCCTCCTGTTCACGTTTTGCGCGTTCAATCGCCTCGGTCTTCGACTGTTTCTCGGGACCCTGGCCATGTACGTCATGTATACCCATGATTCAATCCTCCTTCAATGTGGTATTATTTCGGTTTGCGCCGGTACATATCTCAAAAGCGTTCCATTCCTTGTTTTCGGCGACGACGCGCGCCTCGAAGCGAAATGCATCAATTGATTCGTCAACAATCACGGCGTGCGATTCCACAAGGACTTCGCCCGGCTCAATCCAAGGGTGGTCCTCGAATACTTGAAATATTGCTTTGCCGTCCCACACAATTGGAATCGCTCGAATATCGGCGGGTCCAGAGATCTGTACAGCCGTGCCCGCTTGTGACAACTGTACCTTAGACAGTCCTACGTTCTTCAACGTCACCCTAGCGACAGCAAGTCTGCCAGCCGCGATCAGCTCTGTTTCGCCGCACACGCGTAGATCAAGCCTCGGCTTAAACACTCGCCCCTTTACGAACTTGAAGTAGGCCCAGATTGCCGCGAAAACGATCACGATGATTTTCAGCAGTCGTTCTACGTGCGCGAGTACGCCACTCCAACTCTCAAAGTAGGGCCGGCCCATTTCCACATCCGCTGGCATTGGATTGCCGTGAGGCCTGGAAATGGGTGAGGCCGCGTGCGTATTCGCACGGGGTGCCGGGGCATCTTCGGACAACTGTGCGGCCGCGTCCTGGCAGCAATAGGAAAGGCATGATAGCGAGACGGCGGCAAGGGCGGCAATACGCGTGATCACATTCATGTTGTCGTCCTCGGAAAGTATCGTGTCCGGCCTAACGTTTGAGATCACGGGGCCGGGAGTTAACGTCGATGAGCGCAGCGAACGCGCGACGTTGTTCCGGCTCCCGTGCATCGACTGGTTATGCGTTCGATCGAGCTTATTCTCGGCTACGAACTTGTATAGTTCAGTGATTGTATCTGTTTCGCAAGATGTTCCAAGTCTGGAAACAAGTACGAATCGTTCAAATGAAACACATTCAAGATTTGCCGAAATGCATTTTTGGCGGCCTTGGGTACGCAGATGGAAATTAAGAAAGTCTCCGCATTGTCCAAATCGGTAAGGGGTGATTCAGATCCATGTATAGTGAACTGTGATGCCTGTACCATTTGGCGAACGTCAACATGCTGCGTATTTATGGCAATCGTCTCAGTCGCGTCAAGTTTTTCGCCTGATCTCTTCCAGACGTTGGCGAAAAGCTTTTGAACCGGAGGGTTTCCGGTGCCCATAATTCCTTTTGTTTCGATTTGCGTGTGATTCAGATCTGTCGGCATCAGTCCCCACACCATTCCATCTTCGTCGTCGGATGTGCTGTCAGCAACGGCGAAATAGAGTGCGACCAAGGGCGAATCTGTCCAATCAAGGAGGCGCGTTGGCAAACCATAATGCTGCATGAGAAATACCCACGATGGACCATCATTCAGGTCTGGGACATCTCGATGCCGAACGCGCGCCTGATTCCGAAATTGAACCGACATATTGGATTCGTTCTTGGATAGCCCCTTGTGATAAATCGAAGGATGTAATTTCCAAGATTTTCGGCTTTGGCCACGCCACCAAAGCATCCGGTCGTCAAAACGTTTCGTCGCTTGTACGATCGCAGCTAAATATGTCGGGAGATCCACTGCGGCAAAGGCTTGGACGTTTGATTTCACATTGGTATCCATAAGAACGCATAACGCTCAGCATCAGCGGCGGCGCGAAGCGCCGTCCGCTGCATGCTGTTGTTGGGCGGCTTCCTGTTGTGCATGCATGCCAGGGTTGATCCGGCAACGGGCCGGCAAATCGAAGTCGATACCGTTCCACTCAACCAGCATGTGACAGTCGTGACAGAGGCTGACAACGTTTTCGATGAAGTTGGCGTCGTTTACATTCGCGAAGGAAGAGACCGGCTCAATGTGATGAACGTCGAGTGCTCTCCCAAGTTCAGACTGTGACACTTCGCATCGCTGGCACAGATAGCCGTCGAGTTTCCGCGCGAGCCGCTGCAAGGGACGCCAGTCAGGCCCGTAATAATTGGGGTGACCACCCCTCCAGCTCGGATTGCCCACACCTCGGAGGGCCTTGTTCGCGCATTCCGGCGAACAGAATCGGAGGCGCCGAGCTGGGGCAAGCAAGCCCCGAGGAAGAACACGCTCCGTGCCGCACACTTCGCACGTCCATGTGATCGGTTCCTTACGCAGAACGCCGCGTCTCTTTTCGGCGGCATCCCGCCACGCCTTCAGGCCGGCCTCACTAATAGCATATGGCTCGACGACAACGCGCTGAACGAAACCCAATGAGCGTCCTTTGTAATGGCACGCGCGCGAACAGAAGACAAAAGATGACTTTACCTGTGCCGGGGAACGCGACACGACTTTTCCGCAGACTGCGCAAGTGAAACGCCACTTCTTGTCGAGCTTCTTAGCTCGTAATGCGTAGCTACACTTGCGGGAGCAAGTCGTCTGCCGACCGAACGACAGTCGCGTGCTGTCGGCCGAGTAATCCGACCTGCACACAGGACACTGCCGCGAGACCAATTCACCCATTCAGGCACCTCGTCGCCGCCTAACTATTGTTTATCGGGCACACCGAATCTGTTAATTCGGCGCGCCAGTGCACGATAACGTTCCGTTCCCTGAGGCTGAATCTACCACTAAAAGCGTGGGGACACAACACCTTACGTAGCCTTCGAGCGGGACTTGTCCGTCTGTTATCGGGGTAGAAAAGTGCACAATAACACCCCATCGCCCCCCCGACCAGGCAGCGCCAAGGAGATCAAGTGGCGCCGGATGCCTGATAACGTACCAACCCGCCCTGGCCAGATGTCGTCGTAAATGGCTTCTGGGGAAGGTGTTACGTTGCGTTCGGGCTGCCGAGTCGTCCGCGGGTGGCACCGTCGATTTTGCGGAACAGATTATGCTATGTCGTTTGGCTCATTCGCAAAATCGCCGGTGTTGCTCGGCAACAAGAGGAACTCGGAACACCCGGCCGATCGCCTTGCCGGATGCCTTTGATTGTCGCGGCCAAGCGTGGGCATCGGACGCAGCAACGGCATGAACGTGCCTCACGCAGACGCCTCTTGTCGCTGCGCGACCCCGACGATTTTCCGAAAAAGCCGATTGATGTGGCTATGCTTACTCCGGAAAA
>DATLAN010000568.1:0-19370 GCA_035527455.1 Thermoguttaceae bacterium | reverse complement strand
GGTCCACGAAGACCTGCCAGCCGACGAGGCCCTCTTCGCCGCCGTCCCACTGACCGTCCCCGTCGCGATCGAAGAAGACCTCTCCTTCGATCGTCCCGGGTAACGTGCGGTTGCCGAAGTCGACGTCGCTGCTGACGGCGGCGGAATGCAGGAAGATACGATGGGTCCCAGGCAGCCACGCTCCGGGATTAGGAGCGACGAACGCGTCCCAACGTTCGTTGGTGTCGCCGGGAACGAGGGTGGACGCTAAGGAGAAAAAAGCGACGTGACTGCCTTCGGGGCTGATTGTGGCGTAGACGCTAAAAGAGTTTCCTTCCGTGCCGTTGGAAGCCTTGCTGAGGCGCGTCGTGACGTCGGTGCGAAGGTCGCGGACGAAGACGTCCATGGTATTGTTGGCGTCGCCCGGCACGAGATCGGCCGCGATGGAGTGGAACGTCACGAATCGGCCGTCGGCGCTGATCGAGGGATAGAGGCCGCCGGCCGTCGATCCGCCGGCGGTCAGGCTTACACATTGGGTCTGGTCCGTCAGTCGGTCGTAAACGAAGACGTCCCAATCTTCATTCGCGTCTCCGGGGACGAGATTGGAGGCACCGGAGTCGAACGCGACGTAGCGCCCGTCGCCGCTGACGGCGCCGAAATTGCTGCCCGCGTTGGGGTTGGCGTTGGGGTTGTCGATGCCGACGCTGACACGTTCCACGTCGCCGGTCTGCATCTCGTAGAGAAAGATGTCGGCGCGGTTGTTATTGTCCTCAGGGACATTGGCTGCGGAGGAATTGAAGGCAACAAAGCGGCCATCGGCGCTGATGGAGAGCCAAAGCGCCTGGTCGCCGACGCGGCGCATCTCGCCCATGTCTCTGTCGTAGACGAAGCCGTCTTTGCTTTGATTATCGTCTCCCGGTACGAGATTGGAGGCTTCGGAGTGGAACGCGACGAACCGGCCATCGGCGCTGAGCGAAGGAGAGTTGCTGTTGTTGTCGCTTTCCTCATTGCCGTCGCCCAGGCTCACGCGCTCGGTCGTGCCCAGGAGCAGGTCGTGGAGAAAGACATCGGTGGAATCGTTGGCGTCTTGTCCGCCCGGCAAGAGATTGGGGGCATCGGACTGAAAGGCGACGTATCGTCCATCAGCGCTGATGGAAGGCCAACTGCTGTCGCCTTGGGCCTGCGACCCGTCGGAAGCCACGCTCACGCGTCGGACGATGCCCTCCTGGCAGTCGTAGACGAAGACATCGACCGCGTCGTTGGTATCGCCCGGCACGAGATTGGACGCCGCCGAACTGAAGGCCACGTAACGCCCCCCGGCGCTGAGGGAAGGACGGAGGTACCCGTTACTGTCGTCATCGCCCTGGGTCCCACCGGCGTCCACGCTGACTCGCTGGATTTCTTCCGGCATGACCTGGGCGGGATAGGTCTGCTCCCAGCCGGCTTGCAGGACTTCGCCGACGACGTAGGTTCCGTCGGGCAGGCCATCGAAGCTGTAGTTGCCGTCGGCGTCGGTGAGCCGGGTCGGCTCGCCAACGTCGAACGCGCCGTTTTCGTTGGCGTCGAGGTAGATGGTCCAGTCGCTCAGGCCGAGTTCCGCCGGGTCTTTCAGGCCGTCCCGGTCCGCGTCGTCGAACTTCTGGCCGGAGATGACCGCCAGGAGGTTGCGTTGTTCCAGCGGCTCGATGCGCAATCTTTTCCGCGCGCGACATGGTGGCTTACCGCGGCACGCGGGGCTCGACTTCCAGAACGATCGATAAGCACTACGACTGTGGGGCCGAAGCGTGTTCATGCGTGGATCCTCAAGAGTCCGGAGATCGGGGAACTCAGCCAGACCAGCGAAGTATATAGAGAACCCCAAAGATCCAGCCTAGGCAACCTGGGTCCCCTATGTCAAGCGTTTTGGCAAAGTCTGTTGAAATTCAGGAAACCCCCACGAATGGCGTAGGAGCGAATCGTTTTTCCTTGGAATTGAAGAGGAGACCGTTCTAATTCACTTCCCACGTTTGGGGGGCAAGTCTCTGGAAGCAAGCCCCGAAACGAAAAAAGGGGCGACGGTTGAACCGCCACCCCCGTTGGCTTCCAACGGAAGGAAGGCATTCAATGCAGGACTATAGGGTGATACGGCACCAGTCCGCATTGTTTTTTTCCGCTTGGGCGGCCGTTTATTCGCGGTCGCCGCGATTGCCGACGGCGTTGAGCTTGCCCCGCATCGCCGCCATGCGGATCACGCGGGGACTGGCGTCGGTGACCAGTTCGTCGTAGATGGCCACCGCTTCTTTGGTCTTGCCCTGCTTGAGCAACTGGTCGGCACAGCGAAGATAGGCATCGGCGATGGGGACCTTCAGCGCCTCGGGGGCGCTGGAGAGGGCACCCTTCAGAGCACCGGCCGCTTGCGGGCCGCCGATCTTGCCCAGGGCGTTGGCCGCGGCGGCTACGGCGGCCGGATCCTTGTCTCGCAGCAGTCCGGTCAAGGAACCCACGCTGGCCGGATCGGCGCGAAAGCCCAATGCGTTGATCAGACCGACGCGAAACGTGCCGTTGGAGCTACCGAGCTTGGCCAGCAGTTTGGCGTTGGCCTCGGCGGCCGGGTTGTCGGCCAGGGCCCGGCGGGCGGCGTCGTGGATATGCGGGTCGGCGTCGTCCAACGACTTGGCCACGGCGTCCACGCACTCTTGGCCGCCAAGATGCTGGAGTTGGCTGAGCAGCCAGATTCGCGTGGGCTTGGGCAGTTGGGTGTCCAACGTCTCGGCCATCACCTGGCAGGCTTCGACCTGCTCGGCTTCCCGCCCCGGGGTACCCAATTCGAAGCAGAGCTGCTGGAGCTTCTGCTGCGCGTCGCGGCGGTCGGGGATATTCTCGGCTCCCATGCCGGGCAGCCACTCGGCGAGCTGCGCTTGGAACTGCGCCTTGAAGCTGGGTTCTTCTTCCTGTGCCGTGGCGGTCAAGGCCGCGCAGAACACCAGCAACCCTCCGACGGCAAGAACTCTGAAACACGTCATGATCCGACTCCTTCAATCGATGATATGGTTGTTTGGGAAGATGCAGGGGCGATTTACGAGAGCGTCCACGGTTCGCGCTTCGGCCGATCGAGCCAGCGGTTGGCTTCCGGATCGCCGATGATTTCTTCTTTTTCCGGGTCCCATTTCAACGGCCGGTTGAGCGAATACGCGATGTTGCCCAGGTGGCAGACGGTGCAGGCGCGGTGGGCGATCTCGATGTCGCGGAAAGGTTTCTGGCGGGTACGGACCGATTCGACGAAGTCGCCGAGAATTCCGCCGCGGCCGCGATACCGCTCGATGTCGACCTCGCCGGTGACCTGCCGGTCGCTGCCGGGCAATTCGCCTTCGGTCCCTTTGTAGGTGATGTTGTTGGTGCCGCCGTGGTACATCAGCAGGCCGTTGGCATAGCGGTAGGTCAAGAGCGTGACGTCCTTTCCGTCGGGCGGGATGACCTCCACCGGCCCGGTCTTGTGGACGCCGACGGCAAAGGTCGCCGCGCCGAAACGGTGGGCGCCCCAGTCGGTCATGCCGCCGCCGGAATAGTCGCGATAGGGGCGAAAACCCCCACGGATCAAGCTGGAATGGAAGGGGCGATAGGGGGCCGGACCGAGCCACATCTCCCAGTCCAGGCCGCTGGGGAGCGGCTCCTCGGGCAGGTAGCAATCACCCGACGGCCCGCCGCAACTGACGAACACCCCCTTGATTTCTCCCAGCGCGCCGCCGCGGACCCGGGGCGGCCAATCGCCGTAGTCGCCCAGCACCCGTTGGCTGCCGCCGGAGTACACCCGACCATACCGCCTGGCGGCCTCGACCAGCGCGCGGCCCTCGGCAATCGTCAAGGTCTCGGGCTTCTCCGAAAAGACGTCCTTGCCGCTCTTGCAGGCCGCGATGCCGATCAACGCGTGCCAGTGGTCGGGCGTGCCGATCATCACTGCGTCGATGTCGTCGCGGGCCATGATCTCGCGGAAGTCACTATACGTCTTGCAGTCA
This sequence comes from Thermoguttaceae bacterium, assembly GCA_035527455.1. Lineage (GTDB taxonomy): Bacteria > Planctomycetota > Planctomycetia > Pirellulales > Thermoguttaceae > DATLAN01. The sequence goes on along the minus strand of DATLAN010000568.1, from coordinate 15,399 downwards.
TGGTTGCCGTAGCGCTGGTCCACCTGGGCTTTGGCGCGGTCGCGATGCTCGGGCACGGGATCGCAGGTGGCCAGCATCTGCACCTCGCCGAATCCCATCAGGCCGCCCATGTCGCCGGTGCCTCGCCCCCCAACGCCGATCGCCGCCATCGTGATCCGGTCGTTGGCCGCCGTGGAATCATCGGCGCCCAGCACCGAGCCGGGTACCAAGCTCGGAACGGCCACCGTCGCGGCCGCGGTCTTCAGCACGAAGCTGCGTCGCGTGATCCGCCTGGTTTCGCTCATAACGCAATCTCCTTTGCGGGTGTCGAATATTGAAATCAAACCCAGGGTGCGCACAAACCGTCAACGCCGAATTGTGCAGCATGGCACAACACGGCTGTATCCACCCGCCGCGATTATAGCCCCGTGCGTCGGTTAATGGCAAACGGGGTGGAAGGAACAGGAGGCAACCGAGAACACGGAGAAAAGTGAATCCAGCCTCCAAGCCACTGGCAGCTTTCCCCCGTTCTCTCTGTTTCCTCCTGTTCAGATCGGGAGAAACCTCGCCAACTCGGCACCAAAATGTCCTCCCGCGTACGGTTCGAAGCGACTTTTTTCCTTTATTTCAAGCGAGCCCCGAGATTTCCACGAAAAGGAAGCCTCCCGGTTCTCATCGCTCACGTCGGGAAAAACAGCTTTCCCATATCCCCCACACACCCTCGCTTAAAGCGTTCGGGGAAGTTGTCGCCGACGTTAACGGCCCCTCTGGAACACTATTATCGCGAGCATAGTGGCGGGACGCTCATGGGAGATAAGGACTGCCGACTCGGATTCCCCCCACAGGAACCGTATCCGCCAAGAACCCTAACGCCCCGACACTCGTATAATGAACGGGCCAGGGCGTGTCCAAAGGGCGACGGAACTTGAGGAGAGCGAAATGGACGGGCACGAGTCCGATCCGGTGAAGCTCTATCTGACGCAGATGGCCGAGATCCCCATGCTCTCGCGTCAGGAAGAACTCGACGCGGCCCGACGCATCGAGAAAACCCGCCATCGCTTTCGACGCGGCGTCTTGGGCAACGAGTACGTGTTGCGGGCGATCTTCCAGTTGCTTAAGTCGGTTCGCGACGGGGAAGTCCATCCGGATCGTATCATCGAGGTTTCAACCACGCACACTCGAGGCGTCGGCGAGATTCCCGTACGGTTGAAACCCAATCTCTACACGCTGGCGCATCTGATTCGCCGCAACCGCAGAGATTTTGCCATCGTCGGCGACAAAACGCGGCCGTTGCCGCAGCGCCGCGAGGCACGGCGGCGGTTGGCCTTTCGCCGGGCCAAGGCCGCCCGGCTCGTCGAAGAGACTCGTTTGCGCGGCGACTGCTTGCGACCGATCCTCGAAGGCCTCAAGAAAGTCTCCCAGCGAATGCAGCAGATCGTCGAACAATTGGCGCCACTCCGCGACGACCGATGTCCGGGCAGCCACCGGGCCCGACTCCGCCGCGAACTGCACCACTTGATGCGGGTGACTTTGGAAACGCCCGCCTCGTTGCAGCGGCGTATCCAGCGGATCGCCGCGTGGGACAAGGAGTACCAGGCCGCCCGGCGTTACCTTTGCTCCGGCAATTTGCGGCTGGTCGTCTCGATCGCCAAACGCTATCGCAACCGGGGCATCAGCTTCCTCGACTTGATCCAGGAGGGAAACACCGGGCTGATGCGCGCGGTGGACAAGTACGAGTACGCTCGCGGATTCAAGTTCGCCACCTACGCCACCTGGTGGATCCGCCAGGCGATCACCCGCGCACTGACCGATCACAGCCGCACGATCCGCGTTCCGGCCCACATGCTCGAGACGATGAACCGGATCGAATCGGTCGTGCAGGACCTGGAGCATCGGATCGGCGGCCAACCGAGTCTCGAAGAAACGGCCGAAGCCGTCGGGTTGCCGGTCGAGAAGATCGGCTGCGGGGTCACCATGGCGCACCAACTCCAGTCGCTGGACCAGCCGGCCGACGAAGAGAACGAGGCCCAACTGAAGGACTTGCTCGAGGATCATTATGAGGAAGATCCCCTGGAGAAGATGCAGCGGGACGCGCTGAGAGTCCGGATCGACGAAGCCCTGGCCGAGCTGGACTATCGCGAGCGGGAGATCATCCGGCTGCGTTACGGGCTTTCCGACAACCAGATCCATACGCTCAAGGAAATCGGCAAGATCTTCTCGGTAACTCGGGAACGCGTGCGGCAGATCGAGATGGAGGCCATGCGCAAGCTTCAGCAACCGTCGCGCATGCGGAAGCTCTCCGGTTTCCTGGAACGCCCGAACTTCGTACCGCTGAATGCGGCGGAGTACGACGCGGAACTGGCCACCGCGGTCGCGTGAGTTTCTTTCGGGTTCTTCAGGGATTCTCGTGGTCCCATTCCCGGTCCATCGAAGCCGACGGGACGGAGGAGTATGTCGGGAAAACACGCCCTTCGTTCCTCAGGGCGTGCCACCCACGCATCCTGCGATCTCTCGCCCCAGCCAGACGCCCATAAACATGCGCGGTCCCATGACCATTTCCGAGGGCAGCTCGCTCTAGGGCTATCCCGCTCGTCACGAGGTGTTGACAGCAAATCGGCATGGTCTACAATTCGGGACCGTCACCCGCCGACGCCGTGAAGCGGGCGTTCCTCGTCATCCTGTTCAAGGAGAATCTGTCCATGTCGGACGGCCACAGCGGTCAGATCGTCAACGTGATGAAGGAATCGCGGCTCTTCCCGCCATCGGAGCATTTTGCCACCCGAGCCAGAATCGGCTCCATGGAGGAGTACGAACAACTCTGGAAGAAGGCCGCGGACGATCCGGAGGCGTTCTGGGGGGAACTGGCCGACGAGCTGCACTGGTTCGAGCCTTATGAGAAGGTCCTCCATTGGGACGCCCCGTTCGCCAGGTGGTTCGTCGGCGGGCGGACGAACGTCTCGTACAACTGCCTGGACGCCCACCTGGACACGCCTCGGCGGGACAAGGCCGCGCTGCTCTGGGAAGGCGAGCCGGGCGACGTCCGCGTGTTGACCTACCGGGAGTTGCACGCCGAGGTCTGCAAGTTCGCCAACGTGCTTAGGAGCCTGGGGATCGGCCGGGGCGACGTGGTGGCGATGTACATGCCCATGGTGCCGGAGTTGGCCGTCGCCATGCTGGCCTGTGCGCGGATCGGGGCCGTCCACTCGATCGTCTTCGCCGGCTTCTCCTCCGAAGCCATCGCCGACCGGAACAACGACGCCTCGGCCAAGCTGCAGATCACCGCCGACGCCGGCTGGCGGCGGGGCAAACAACTGCCGCTGAAGGCCAACGTCGACGCGGCGCTGGAGAAGTCGCCCACCGTCGAGAAGTGCGTCGTGCTGCGGCGGACCGGCTGCGAAGTGGACATGAAAGAAGGCCGCGACTTCTGGTGGCATGACCTGATGGAAGAGGCCTCGGCCGATTGCCCCGCCGAACCGATGGAAAGCAACGAGCCGCTGTTCATCCTCTACACCAGCGGATCGACCGGCAAGCCGAAGGGCATCAAGCACGGCACCGCCGGATACAACCTGTACGTCAAGAAGACGGTCGAGTGGGTGTTCGATCTCCGCGACGAAGACGTCTACTGGTGTACGGCCGACATCGGCTGGATCACCGGCCATAGCTACATCGTCTACGGGCCGCTGACGGCCGGGGCCACCACGCTGATGTACGAAGGCGCGCCCAACTGGCCCGACGAAGGCCGCTTCTGGCAGATCGTCGAGAAGTACAAGGTCAACATCTTCTACACCGCCCCCACGGCCATCCGCACCTTCATCAAGTGGGGCGACCAGTGGATCGACCGGCACGACCTTTCCAGCCTGCGGCTGTTGGGCACCGTGGGCGAAGGAATCAACCCCGAGGCCTGGATGTGGTATCACGCGAAGATCGGCGGGGGACGCTGCCCGATCGTCGACACCTGGTGGCAGACCGAGACGGGCGGGATCATGATGACTCCCTTGCCCGGCGCCACGCCCACCAAGCCCGGCAGTTGCTGCATGCCGCTGCCGGGCATCATCCCGGAGATCGTCGACAAGGACCACAAACCCGTGCCGGTCGGCAGCGGCGGCTGGCTCACCATCGCCCGGCCCTGGCCCGGCATGTTGCAGGGAATCTGGGGCGACAACGAACGTTATGAATCCCAGTATTGGAGCGCCGTGCCGGGCAAGTACCTCTGCGGCGACAACGCCCGAAAAGACGAGGACGGCTACTACTGGATCATGGGCCGGATCGACGACGTGTTGAACGTCTCCGGCCACCGGCTGAGCACGATCGAGATCGAAAGCGCGTTGGTCTCTCACCCGGCGGTCGCCGAGGCGGCGGCGGTCGGCCGTCCGCACGAGCTGAAGGGCGAAGCGGTGGCCGTGTTCGTCACGCTGGTCAACCGCGAGCCGAGCGAACAGTTGCGGCAGGAGTTGAAGGAGCACGTTCGGAAGGAGATCGGCTCGCTGGCCGTGCCGGACGACATCCGCTTCACCAACGCGTTGCCCAAGACCCGCAGCGGCAAGATCATGCGGCGGCTGTTGCGCGACATCGCGGCCGGAAAAGAGACCCTCGGCGACACCACGACCCTGGAAGACTACAGCGTCCTGGCCAGACTGCGACGGGGCGAGCAGTAACCCGTACTCCTGCTGTTTTTTCCCGGTTCGTCGGCCCAAGCGGAAGTCTTTTCGGACTCATGGCACGCAGAAAAGACTCCCGACCCCTTTTTTACTCCCACCGGGGTTCGACGTGCAATAGATGCCGCACGAAGAAATCGGCGCGGCGGCGCTTGCCGTAGGGACTCTCGCCGACGCCGTGGCCGGCGCCGGGGACCACCAGCAACTCGAAATCCTTGTCGGCCTTGACCAGTGCGTCGACGACCTGCATCGTCGAGGCGGGGTCCACGTTGCGGTCGAGTTCGCCGACGGTCAGCAGCAGCTTGCCCTCGAGCCGATGGGCCTGCGTGACGTTCGACTGTTCTTCGTAATGCGGTCCGATGGGCCAGCCCATCCAGAGTTCGTTCCACCAGATCTTGTCCATGCGATTGTCGTGGCATCCGCAATCGGCCGCGGCGGCCTTGTAGAAATCGCCGTGCATCAGCAATCCCCCCAGGGCGTTCTGCCCGCCGGCCGAACCCCCGTAGATGCCCACCCGCGAGAGGTCCATTTCCGGGTGTTTTTCCGCGGCGGCTTTCATCCAGGCGATCCGATCGGGAAAGCCCGCGTCGCCGAGGTTCTTCCAACAGACGTCGTGAAAGGCCTTCGAGCGGTGCGACGTGCCCATCCCGTCGATCTGCACGACGATGAAGCCCAACTCGGCCATTTCGTACGTGCTGCCCAGCAGACCGAACGACTTGGGCACGTGGGCGCTGTGCGGTCCGGCGTAGATCTTCTCGATGACCGGGTATTTGCGACAGGGATCGAAGTTGGTCGGCCGCACGATGATGCCGTAGATGTCCGTCTTGCCGTCGCGGCCCTTGGCGACGAAACGCTGCGGCGGGCACCAGGGGGTGTCGCACAGCCGGCTCCAGTCGGCCTCTTCCAGGCGACAGACGAGCCGGCCGTCGTCGCTGCGGCGCAGCTCGGTGATCGGCGGCCGGTCGACGCGCGAATAGGTATCGAAAAAGAATCGGCGATCGGGCGAGAAGGTCCAGTTGTGGGTGCCGTCGCCCTCGGTCAACACGACAAGCCCGCGGCCGTCGAAGTTGACGCGGCAGAGGTGGACGTAATACGGGTCCTGCCCGGGACGGATGCCGCCGGCGCGGAACCAGATCTGCCGGTTCTCTTCGTCCACGCGTTCCACGCCGCGGACTACCCACCGGCCGCAGGTGATCCGGTTCTTGACCTTTCCCTTCTTCGCGTCGTAGAGGTAGAGGTGGTTCCAGCCGTCCCGTTCGCTCATCCAGAGGATCTCGCCGGTTTTGTCCAGGTAGTGCGTGAATCGCTTGCCGGAGTAATCGACGAACGTAGGGCTTTGCTCGTCGACGACGGCTCGCGCGGCGCCGGATTTCGCGTCGACCTCGACGATCCGCAGCACCTGGTGGCCGCGCTGGTTGTAGAAGAACGTGAAGCTCCGCGAGTCGGGACTCCAGCGGAGATCCGAAATACTCCACGCATTGGGAAACAACTCTTCGCGGACTTCGATTTGCGACCGCGTCTGGAGATCGAACAATCTCGGCCGCGGCAGGGGCATCCGATCGCCCGGCTTGGCGTAGTCGATCGTCAGCAGCTTCGGCTGGAGCTGGTCGTCCGGCGAGGAGTCGATCAGGTGGATCTGGCGGGATTCGCCCGCGCGGACCTGCATCACTACGAGCTTTTTCGAATCGGGCGACTTGGAGAATCGCGACTCGTACGGGTCGTCCTCCGTGCCGTCGCTGGTGAGCATGAACTCCTCGTCGCCTTCTTGGCTCTTCACGAGCACGTTGTGGTCGCGGATGGACGCCTGCCAACGTCCGTCGGGCGACGAGGTGGAAGACGAGTCGGGGCGTCGGTGCGAGTGGGACTCCCGCGGCGGCTCGGTGCTGGGCGGCTCCGAGCCGTCGGTCTCGTTGACCAGTCGGACCGGCGTTTCATCGCCCGTGCCGCGCGAAGGGCGTACCGAATCGAGCCCCACAACGCCGGTGTCTTGCGTTTCGGCCGCCGGCTCCTGCCCGGCTTCCGTCAGTTCGTACTTCTCCAGGTCGCACTGCCAGTGTTTCCCATGGGCGTCGAATCGCACGATCGACAGGTCGTCGCTGAAAGAGATCGAGCGGAAGGGCAACTGCTTAGGATCGACCTTCTCGCCGGAGGCGTCGGCCAACGACGCGGCCAGCCGCTGATGGTCGAACGCCGGCCGCCGAACCCCTTTCTCGGCGTCGACCAGGACGAACTCGTATTGCTCCGGCCCGGTGTCGACGCGATACCAGAACCGCGCGTCGCCGTCGAACCACGTGGGCCGGACGTTCTGGCGGAAGACCTTGTCCCGGGTGCGTTCGCCGTAACTGGCGGCCCGCTGGTAATCCTGTTTCGACCCCTGGGCAAGAACCGACGCATGCGGTACGGCAAAGGCCAGCCATGCACCGATGGGAAGGAGAAACGCCAGGCTTTGTCTCAAAACGGTAGCCACGCTCGCCAGAGCGTGGTTCACTGGGGCCAATCTTTCACAGAAGGCGGCGTCTTCCACCGTCTGGCGACGGTAGCTACACGCAGAAAGCCATTTTGAGACAAAGCCTAGCACAACGCGAGGGTGTCTGCTCATCAAAGGTGCTCCTCAGCGAAATCATTCGAAGGCCATGGACTCCGGCTCGTAGTGTTCCCGGGGATGTTTGCACGCCGGGCACTTCGCAGGCGGCTCCGTTCCTTCCACGATATACCCACACTGACTGCATTTCCAGCGGATCGGCTGCTCCCGCTTGTAGACCGTGCCGTTCTCGACCATCTCCAGCAGCTTGCGGTATCGCAGCTCGTGGTGTTTCTCGACCTTGGCGATCTGGTTGAACAGCCGGGCGGCCTCCATGTCGCCCTCTTCCTCGGCCTCTTGGGCGAAGGTCGGGTACATCCCGGTCGTCTCGTGATGTTCTCCAGCGATGGCCTCTTTCAGGTTCGCCACGGTATCGCCGATGCCCGCCAGCAGCGCCAGTTCGTCTTTGGCGTGTCGCATTTCGTTGTTGGCGGCCTCCTCGAAGACCTTGGCGATGTAGTGATAGCCTTCCTTTCTGGCCACGTTGGCGAAATACGTGTACTTGTTCCTCGCCTGCGACTCGCCGGCGAAGGCAGCCTTCAGGTTTTCCTCGGTCTTGCTCATCGTTTTCCTCCTTCGAGCGTCGGTGGCGTTCCCAGGCCCATTTCTCCACCGAGAACGTGGGCACAAACACTTGCAGGATATCATCCGGATTTCTTTGGATAAAGTGGTCGGTGCGGTGTAAGCTCGTCATTGGTAGGGAAAGAAACCGGGAGTTCCGCCACGAAACATTAGCCCTGCAGTGGGGTTTCATGGGTTGTGGCTCGAACTAGAAACCACGGGTTCATCCGGCGAAAGCGTACTTCCAACGCTACCTCGGGGAGTACCGGTGCCTCTTCTCTGTTCATCGATGCGCCAAAGCCTATGGCTTTCCTGGAGTTATGACGGTCAGGAAACAGAGAAGAGGCACCGGTACTTCTGGTGTGCGTTTCCCAGGTACGCAAATCCAGGATGAACCAAACCACAGAGGCCATTTGGAGCAACGCTGATTGCGCAAGACGTTGTCACTTATGGAGTTACGCGAAGGAACAGCTTCTCGGATGATATGGAACGCCCCTGCAAGACGAACAACCTTCAGTTGAAAGGAAAATCTCCATGCCGATTCTCAACCACCGCAGATCAGCCGGCGACGGTCACAGCCGCTGGTCGTTGATGCCCGCGAGTCTGCTCGCGTTGACTTTGCTTCTCTGGACGGCGTGGCCGAGCGCCTCGACCTTTGCCCGTGGGCAGGAACAATCGCCGCCGGCCGCCGTGGACGTTCAGGTCGCCGACAGCCAAAAGCCACAACCCGCGAAGCCCTCGACGCGGGAAGATGCGGTTCGCGCCTTGGTCGCCCACCTGGGCCTCGGCAAGGGCTCCACGATCGCCGACATCGGGGCGGGCAGAGGTCAGGAGACGTGGGTCTTTGCCGACGTCGTCGGTGAGAAAGGGGCGGTTTACGCCGAGGAGATCGGCGAAGCCCAGGTGAAATCGCTGAAAGAAGAGGCGGAAAAGCGAAACCTCTCGCAGGTTCACGCCCTGCTGGGCCGCGGCGACGACCCCTGCCTGCCGCCGGACAGCGTCGACCTGGCCTTCATGCGGCTGGTCTACCACCACTTCGCGAAACCTCGCGAAATGCTGCAAGGGCTCCGCCGCGGGCTCAAGCCGGGCGGCTACCTGGTCGTGGTCGACCAACGCCAGGGCACGCTGCGCGACTGGGTCCCGCGAGAACAACGCCAGGCGAAACACTTCTTGATCGCCGAGACCACCGTCGTCCGGGAAGCCCGCGAAGAAGGGTTCCTGTTCGTGGAGTGTGCGGAAGAATGCTGGTTCGAGGAAAAGGCCGACCCGTTCGTGCTGGTCTTTCAGCGGCCCGAAGAGCCCGAGGAACCCGCCGGCGACCCGGATCGTTTCCTGCCGCTGGAGGCAAAGCAGGCCGCCGGGCCGTTGCTGCCACTCGGCCGTCCGTACCAGCGGCCCGTTTTCATCGCGCTGGGAGAAGGCCGGAAGCTGATCGAGCCGATCCTGCAAGGCTCGTCCGCCGAGGCGCTGGAGATCGTGTTGGAGGAATGGGCCACCCAGAAAGACGAGAGGCCGCCGCTGCCCGAGAACGTTTCGTTCCCCTCGGTCTTGACGGAGCAGGGCGATCCGCAATGGGACGGCGAGCCGATCGACGTGGTTTTCTTTCTCGACGGCTATCATCTCCTCTTCCACGGCAAGACGCTGCTGACGAAGATTCACGAAAAACTCTCGCCGGCCGGTTGCGTCTACGTGGTCGACCGCCGGGCCACGGAGCCGCTCTCGCGGCGCGAGGCAAGTCACCGCCGGCAGATCGATCCGCAAGTCGTCAAGCAGGAGATGGCGGAGGCGGGATTCTGCCTCTGGAGCGAGGGCCCGCAGCCGTCGCCCGATCGTTTTCTCCTCGTCTTCGGCAAGACCGACCCGGCGGAACTCGCGCCGCAGGCCGATCCTTTCGTCGGCGGCCCGGAGGTTTCCCAATCGCCCGAGACGTGGCTGAAGGAGAACGGCTGGCGATTGCGCGGCCTGAAGACGGTCGACGGACGCCATGTCTCCTTGAAGGGCCGGGGCACGCCGCTCTCCGTCAAGGCGGTTCCTGCCGGCTCGGGCGATATCGAAAAGTGCGCGCTCCCCGACGAAGGATTGCTGCTTACGTTCGAGAAAAAGGACGGACGCTATTTGCTCACGGAATCTCAACAGATCGAGTCTTCGAGGCAGCCATGAAATCACGGACATCCCCTATGGTCATCGGGTGCGCGTTTCTCACCGCTCTGGTCATCGGAGGCTTCCCGGGATTGGCGTATTCGGCCTCGGCCGCCGACGGATGGACCATGGCCGGGGCCAATCCCCAGCGGACCAGTTGGGTGCCGGACGAAGTCCGCGGTCGGCTTTCTCCCGCCTGGTACCGTCCGATCGAGGCCTTCATTCCGCAAGAGATCCAAGTCATCGCCGCCCGCGGCAAGGTCTACATCGCTTCGGCCCGCGGACTGGTCGCACTGGACGCCAAGACCGGCGCGTTGGCCTGGCGATTCGACACCGAAATGCCGCTGGGCAACGCGCCGACCATCGACGGGGAAATCTGCTACGTGGGCGGAATGGATCGACGCCTGCACGCCCTGGAAGCAGACACGGGCAGGCACCTCTGGTCGTTCGACGGCGCGCTGGCCGGATACCGCACCAACCCGCTGGTCGTCGACGGCAAGGTCATCTTGGGCAACCGCGACGGGCATCTCTACGCGATCGGCGCCCACGACACGCCGAGTCAGGGCGAACTGCTTTGGAAGTTCAAGACGGACGGGCCGGTGCTCAACTCGGCCGCGTATCGCGACGGCGTGGTCTTCTTCGCCTCGAACGACTGCCATGCCTATGCGGTCAAGGCCGCCGACGGATCGCCCGTCTGGAAGAGCGAGAAGCTGCCGACCCACGGGTTCCATTCCTGGTGGCCGGTGATCTACCGCGATTGGGTCGTTTTCTGCGGCATGCCCAACTACACCGACGGCCCCATGAGCCCGCACTATCTCAGGATGGAACAGGCCGATCTGTTCCCGGCCGAGAACGTCGGCGGCCACGAGTTGGGCCCCCGCGGGACGGCCGAGGGCAGTTGGCCGGCCGGTTCAACCACCATGGACGTCTCCAAAGCGGCCGTACACTTCGGCGAGAAACCGTGGCGGCGGTTCTTCTTCGTGCTCTCGCAGAAAGACGGCAAGGAATTGACCCTGGACATCGACGGCCGCAAGGGCTACGCCCCGATCACGCTGCACTGGAAGCACACGCACTGTCCGCCGCCGGTCGTCCATCCCAACGGCGTGATCTACGAGAAGTGCATGTTCCTGGGTCGGGCGCCGCGGGCGGATTCCGGCAACTTCATGCCCCGCAGCATCCTGTTCGGCTGGGAGGTCAATCCGGCGACCGGCTCGCGGCACGTCCAACTCGTCGGCGTTTCCAAGGCGGCCGACGAACCGGGCGCCCTTTCCGGTGCCGGCAACGTGATCTACGAGGTGGTCTGCTGCGACCGCGAGGGCGTGTGGTACGCCATCGACGGCGGCACGGACGGACGCGGTGCGCGAGGATCCCTGGGGGATTTCTGGAGCTACTCCAACGCCCTTCCGCGGCAATTCCCCGGCTACGACGAGATGCACCTGTACTTCGACAACCGCGGCATGTCCGGGCTGTGGAATCTCTTCGGCGGCCCCGACGGCACGTACAGCAACCACGGCCACCAGAACCCGATCGTCCCCTACGACGGCATGGTCTATTCGATCAAGAGCAACTGCGTGGTGGCTTTCGGCCCGGCTTCCGAGCCGCCCAGGAAGCTGCCTCGCATCGACGCCGCCGACGTGACCGACACGCTCGAGCCGCGCAGCGTCGCGCACCTTGAACAGCGGTTGGGCGAGGAGATTCAGCGGATCCTCGACGCGGGGCACCTCCAGCCGGGCTACTACTGCCTCGGTCAGTTTCTTGCCCGGTACGATCACATGTCGCAATATTTCCAGATTCCCGCCGACACGTTCTACGTGCTGACCCGCGCACTGCCGCACTTGCCTCCGTCGCAACAGGAGGCACTGCGTCGATACCTGCAGAAGGAATTCCGCGACCATCCGCCCGCCGAGGTGGCCGCGTACGGTTGGGAGGGCACGCCGCGGACTTGGGCCGACTATCCGCCCGAAGCCGTCGCCATGCTCGCCGAACAGAAGGACGCGTCCGTGCTGGGCGGCCGGTGGATGTGGCCGTTTCCGCCGCATAACGTCTATGGCATGTACAAGTACGCGCAGGCGGGGTTGGGCGATCCCGCGGAGTTGCTGAAGGCAGCGCGGGCGAAGCTCGAACTGCCGCCGCAGATTCCCGACGCGATCCTGCTGCAGCACGTCTGGCAGTTGAACATGTACATCGCCGGATACGAAGGTTATCTGGGACTGCAACAGCTCGCCGGCCAACAGCCGGACGCCGGCGTGCTGGCCCAGCGCGACCGGTTGCACCGCTTGTGGGTCGAGCAGGTCGACATCAAGAGCCCCTGGTGCGATGCGTCGGGCCAAAGGACCCGCGATTATCACAAGCAGCGCATCAACGTCGCCCGCTGTTTCATCTGGATGACGCCCGAGTTGGGCCGATACCTGCACGAGCACGCCCGGGCGAAGATCGAGCAGGGCGTGGCCCATCTCAACGACGTGGCCCCGTACTGGTTCAACTCGGCGTTCGAGGGCACGATGGGCGAGGGCAACCTCCAGCACCTTTACGACGTCCACGCCCTGTTCCAGGCCAAGGCGCTCGTGCTGAACCAGCCGCGCGAGGAGCTGGACAAGTACCTCGACGTACCGGCCTTCGCCCGCGGCGACCTGTTCTACATCCTGAACCTCGTCGAGACCATCGAAGCGGCCTCCCAGGCAGACTGACGGGTTGTGCCCTTTTCGGGTCCACACATCTTGCGTTTTGCGCGGAATTCCGGCATAATAGGGACACTTTGTGCGATTCCCACAGTGCAGGATTTTCAGATGTCGCCGTTTAGCGGGCGGGCTTGCCCGCCGTTGCCTTGGCAGAACAACGCCGGTGCCGAAACGCGCAGGGCACGGCCTCGGCCCCGACGCTCTGCAAACACCTTGCGCAGCCGCCGTGAGGTCCCGCTGGCGTTCGAGCCGCTCGAACCGCGCGTGGTGCTCGACGCCGCCTCGCCGATCATCAGCGAAATCATGGCCGTCAACGCGTCCACGTTGCTCGATGAAGACGGCGACTCTTCCGACTGGATCGAAATCTACAACCCGAGCGAATCCGCGGTCGATCTTCGAGGATGGTATCTCACCGACGACGCCGATGAGCTGACCAAGTGGGAGCTTCCCCAACGTACGCTCGCTGCGGAGGATTACCTGGTCGTCTTCGCCTCCGGCAAGGATCGCACCGCCGCCGGCGCGCCGTTGCACACGAACTTCCAACTCGCCGGCGAGGGCGAATACCTGGCCCTGGTGAAGGCCGACGGTGCGACGGTTGCCTACGAGTTCTCGCCCGCCTATCCCGAGCAGTTTGCCGACATCGCGTACGGCCACGCTTCCGGCACGGCGGTCTTGATCCCCGACGGAGACCGGCTGACGTATCTCGTCCCCGGCGTCGAAGAGGCCGAATTGGGCACCGGCTGGACCGACGCCGACTTCAACGATTCGGCCTGGGACGGCTTCGCGGCCTCCAGCCGCATCGTCATCACCGAGATCGGCACCAGCAGCCCCGATTACGTCGAGATCCAGAACGTCCACGACCGGGCCGTCGATACGTCGGGCTGGGTCGTGGCGGTGAACAACTCGACGGTCAAGGACGTCAACGACGTACATCCGATCCTCTGGCACCTGCCCGGCTCGATGAGTGCCGGCCAGGTCCTCTATCGAAGCGATGACGTCGAAGACGCCGTCCACTACTGGGGAGGTGACGTCCGCTGGGCCACCACCTGGTACAACTGGGCGATGATCATCGACGACCACGGCAACGTCGTCGATTTCGTCTCCTGGAGATACAGCCCCGAGCAGCTCGAAGCACTGAACGCGACGATCAACGGTCACCCGATCACGCTCGGCGACTCGTGGTCCGGGTCGTCGGTTTCGCCCAACGGGGCCGACCGCGAGCATAGCATGCAGCGCATCGGCGAGGCAGACACCAACACCGCCGCCGATTGGACCGTCGCCGCCGTCTCGATGGGCCAACCGAACGCCGGACTGGCCACGCCGTTCTCCACCGAGGTCGCCACCGGCTTGGGGTTCGACGCCGCGGCGACCGGTTTGGCCGATGCCGTGCAAATCGACGTCGCAGCCGCCATGCACGGCGTCAACGCCTCGCTCTGGGCGAGGATCCCCTTCCAGATGGGTGATCCGAGCGTGCTGGACTCGCTGCAACTCTGGATCAAGTACAACGACGGCTTCGTGGCTTATCTCAACGGGCAGGAGATCGCCCGCCGCAATGCCCCCGACTCGCTCCCATGGAACGCGACGGCCACGGCGAGCCAAAGCGTGGCCGAGTCGCTCGAGTTCGAGGCGATCGACGTCACCGACTCGCTCGTCTGGCTGCGCCCCGGGCGAAACGTGCTGGCAATCCACGCACTGAACCTCAGCGCGGCCGATCCGAACTTCCTCGTGCAGGCCGACCTGTTTCAAGGCGGCAAACGCTACTTCGGCGAGCCGACACCCGGTGCGACGAACTCGACGGCCTATACGGGTCTGGTGGAAGACACCCGCTTCAGCGCCGACCGCGGCTTCTTCGAGCAGCCCTTCTCCGTGGAGATCGCCACCGACACGCCCGGGACCGCCATCTACTACACCCTCGACGGCAGCAAACCGACCGAGACCCACGGCCTGGCGTACACCGGGCCGATCACCGTCAGCACCACCACGGTCCTCCGTGCCGCCGCATTCAAGCCGGGCTACAAACCGTCGAACGTCGATACCCAGACGTATCTTTTCCTGGCCGACGTGATCCGGCAGCCCAACGACCCGGCCGGATATCCGAGCACCTGGGACGGCCGGCCCGCCGACTATGAAATGGATCCCGACGTCGTCGGCCCCAACAACCTGTTCGCCGACCGCTATCGCGACACGATCCTCGACGACTTGCAGTCCTTGCCCACGATGTCGGTGGTGATGGACGTCGACGACCTGTTCGGCTCCTCGGGCATTTACGTGAATACTCAATCCACCGGCGACGCTTGGGAACGTGCGGCTTCGGCCGAGTTGATCTCCCCGGACGGCTCCGAACCGGGATTCCAGATCGACTGCGGCATCCGCGTGCAGGGCGGGGCGAGTCGAAGTCCCGACTTCCCCAAACACTCCTTCCGCCTGGAGTTCCGCAGCGGGTACGGCGACTCCAGGCTCCGCTATCCGCTGTTCGACGATCAGCCCTACGGCGACTCGCCCGCCGATAGCTTCGACGAGATCGTTCTGCGGGCGCCGTTCAACAACTCGTGGCCCCATTGGCATTTCGATCAGGCTCCCCGGGCACAGTACATCCGCGACCAGTGGGCCCGCGACCTCCAGTTCGCCATGGGCCAACGCTCGGCGCACGGCCGCTACGTCCACCTGTACCTCAACGGCATCTACTGGGGCATCTACAACTTGGGCGAGCGGCCGGCCGCCCCGTTCATGGAGACCTATTACGGCGGCGACGAAGACGACTACGACGTGCTCAACAGCGGCAGCCCCATCGACGGCGACAAACAGG
>DATLAN010000567.1:0-7077 GCA_035527455.1 Thermoguttaceae bacterium | reverse complement strand
CTGCGGCATGTAGTAATTGGGGTTTTGGGCGACCAGTTGTTCGGCCTTTCGCACGGCCCCGGGCATGCCCTCCGCCGCCGGCGTGAGAATCAGTTCGGCCCCCAACGCCTTGAGCATCCGCCGCCGTTCCAGACTCATGCTTTCCGGCATGGTGACCATCAGCCGATAGCCTCGGGCGGCACACACGAACGCCAAACTGATGCCCGTATTGCCGCTGGTCGGCTCGACGAGGATCGTGTCTTTCTTGATCAGCCCGTCGCGTTCGGCCGCGTCGATCATCGCCCGGCCGATCCGGTCCTTGACGCTCCAGAGTGGATTGAGGTTCTCCATTTTGGCCAGAACAGTAGCCACGCAGTCCTTCGTCAACCGGCGGAGCTTGACCAGGGGCGTATTCCCGATGCACTGGGTGATGTCGCCGTGAGTATGGCCGGAGTCGGTCATCGCAATCCTCGCGTGAAATGGTGGGCGGCCGGAACTCGTCGGAAACGCATTCTTCGGTCGTGCCCGACAGAATCGCCACCCGCCTCCAAGGGTTCATCCTGAATGGAATTGTAACTATCTTTGCAAAGATAGTCAATTGTGTCAGCACCGTTCGCAATAAGCCGGATTCCATCCTGCTAGCACCAAACAGTTCTTCGGCGGTTTGGCAATAAGTCTGGGATGTTACGGTGGGTGGCACGCCCTGAGGAACGAAGGGCGTGAAACGTCGGCAAAACACGCCCTTCGTTCCTCAGGGCGTGCCACCCCAGAGTTTACCGCAACGATGGCAAGAACCGTTTGGTGCTAGCCGCCACGACCCATCCGCTGTAGAATCGGCACGTCGGGGAAGGATATGTTCAATTACGACCTCTCCATCGGATCTCCCGGATATCTGGCGTTGTTGGCTCTGGTGCCCTGCTTGTGGTGGTTCAGCTTCCGCCAGCTCGCGTTGTTGGGCCGGATACGCCGGGCGGTCGTCATCACGCTGCGGAGCATCCTGCTGGGGCTGCTGATCCTGGCACTGGCCGACGTGCAGGTCATGCGGACTAGCGACCGGCTCACCGTGATCTACCTCTTGGACCAGTCCTGGAGCATCCCCGAAGGACAACGCCAGGCGATGCTCCGCTACGTGAACCGGGCCATCCGCCAGCACCGCCAGGGAGACGACCGGGTGGGCGTGATCGTCTTCGGACGCGAGGCCGATATCGAGGTCCCGCCGTTCGACGACGACGTGCAGATCCCCAAAGTGGAAACCCAGGTGGACGGCCGGCACACCAACCTCGCCGCCGCCGTCAAGCTGGCCCAGGCCGCCTTTCCGGAAGATTCCGCCAAACGGATCGTGGTGGTCAGCGACGGGAACGAGAACCTCGGCAACGTGGTCGAACAGGCCCGGGCGGCAGCCGATGCCGGTATCGGGATCGACGTGGTGCCGATCCGTTACCAGGTGCCCGGCGAAGTGGCCGTCGAACGCCTGGTGCTGCCCGGCAACATCCGGCCCGGACAGCCCTTCTATCTCAAGGCCGTGTTGAGCAACTCGGCCGAACCGGCCGGCGGCCGCTCGGGCGAACCGGCCAACGGCCGCTCGGGCGAAGTCCGGGGGAAACTCGTCTTCTCGAGGTTGCACGGGGGCAAGCGGGTCGACCTGAACACCCGGCCCGAGGACCAACTGGTCGTGCTCCCCCCGGGCGTCAGCGTGTTCACGTGGCAAGAGTGGCTCTACGAGCCGGCCTTCTACACGTACGAGGTCCGCTTCACGCCCGACGAACCCCCCGCAGGCGAAGTCGTCGACGTCATCTCTCAGAACAACCTGACCACCGCCTTCACGCACGTGCGGGGCAAGGGTCGCGTGCTCTTGATCACCGACCGTGAGAACCGCGGCGAGTTCGACGTATTGATCGACCGGCTCGGCAAGCAGGACCTCGAAGTCGTCGAGCAGCACACCGACGAACTGTTCAACTCGCTGGCCGATCTGCAACTGTTCGACACGGTCGTGCTGGCCAACGTGCCCCGCGTCAGCGGCGAAGGCGACGAGGTGATCCATTTCACCGACGCCCAGATCAAGATGCTCTTGCGCAACACGCAGCAGATGGGCGGCGGGCTGGTGATGCTCGGCGGGCCCCAAGGCTTCGGTGCCGGCGGCTGGGGCGGGACCGAACTGGAACAGGCCATGCCGGTCGACTTCCACATCCAAAACGTCAAGGTCGTCCCCAAGGGTGCCCTGGTCATGATGATGCACGCTTGCGAAATACCCGAGGGAAACTACTGGCAGAAAGTCGTCGCCCGCGAAGCGATCAAGATGCTCGGGCCGCAGGACTACTGCGGGCTGATCCACTGGAACGGAGACAACCAGTGGATCCTCGGCCGGGGATTGGTGCCGGTGCAAGGCAACCGCGACCGCCTGTTGGCCCAGGTCGACCGGATCGATCCCGGCGACATGCCCGATTTCGACCCGGCCCTGAAGATGGCTCTGCAGGGGTTTGCCGACGAGCGAGTTGCCGACGCGAAGACCAAGCACATGATCGTCATCAGCGACGGCGATCCGGAAGGGCCCAGTTCGAGCCTGGTCGCGGCGTTGGTCAAAGAGCAAATCACGGTCTCGACCGTATCGATCGGCGACCACAGTGCGCCCCACCGGCAGAAGCTCCAAGACCTGGCCACGGACACCGGCGGGAAGTTCCACCGTCCCCTCGGCCCCCAGGCCCTGCCGCGGATCTTCCAGCGCGAGGCCCGGCGGGTGACCCGGCCGCTGATCTGGGAGAAGCACGAGGTGCAGCCGCAGATCGAGTCGGGTCACGAGCTGGTCGACGATCTGGGACCCGTGCCGCCGATCAAGGGCTTCGTGCTGACGACCGTCAAGACCAACCCGCTGGTCGACGTCCACCTCGTCGCGCCCGAGGCCGCCGGACGCGAAAACAGCACGATCCTGGCGAGCTGGACCTACGGGCTGGGCAAGGTGGTCGCCTTCACCAGCGACGCCGGCGACCGATGGACCGGCAACTGGGAAGACAAGCCGATCTACGACAAGCTCTTCGGCCAGATCGTCCGCTGGTCGATGCGGCCCAGCGGCGGATCGGGGAAATATACCGTCGCCAGCGAGGTCGAAGACGGCCGGGTTCGCGTCGTGGTCACCGCCTTGGACGAGAACGACGAGTTCCTCAATCTGGTCGCCATGTCGGGCGCGGCCGTCGATCCCGATTTGATGTCCGTGCCCGTGGAAGTCCAGCAGACCGGCCCGGGCCGCTACGAGGGCACCTTTCCCGCACGCGACTCGGGCAGCTACTTCGTGACGATCCACACGAAAAGCCCCGACGGCCAGTCCGACACGATCCGAACCGGCGTCACCGTGCCCTATTCCGACGAGTTCCGCGATCGGCAGGCCGACGACGTCCTGCTGGGGAGGCTCGCCGAGATGGTCCCCAAGCTGGACGAAGAGGAAGGCGAGGCCGGCGAGGTCATTCGAGCGGAGGAGGATTCTCCGTCCATCGAGCCGCTGTTGGCGATCGACACCTTCCGCCACGCCGGCTTGCCCAAGGCGATCAGCAGTCAGGACGTCTGGTTCTACCTGGTCTTCCTGGCCGGCTGCCTGCTCTTCTTCGACGTGTTCTTCCGCCGGGTGCAGGTGAGTTTCGCGTGGGTGCCGCCGTTGGCCGGGCGGTTGCGCGATCGGATCCTCCGCCGCGAGTTGCAGCCGGTCAAGGACGCCACCCTCGAGCGGCTGCGAAGCCGCAAGGCCGAAGTGGCCGGCCGCATCGAACAACTCCGCAGCGACGCCCGCTTCGAGCCGCCCGAGGAGACGGCCGGCGGCGTCGAGATCCTCGATGAGTCGGCCGTGGGGCCGAAGCGGAAGCCGCCGACGTTGACCGAAGAGAAAAAGGAAATAGAAGAAGAGAAAGAAGAAAGCTATACGGAACGCTTGTTGCGTGCGAAGAAGAAACTCTGGGGCGACAAATAAATCAGCCGCTTGCGGATTCGCAATTCGCAGCGTTTTGTTTTCTGCTGCGAAGCCGCGAGCGGCCCAACAACGAATCAACACAGGACCAACGCATGAGCCTTGCGGAAACTATGGAAAAACGGGCCCGGGAGTTCGTGGATCGTTACACGGCCCTGCGGGAACAAATCGGCCGGGTGATCGTCGGACACGACGAAATCGTCCACGGGGTGCTGACCTGCCTGTTCGTCGGAGGGCACTGCCTGCTGGAGGGCGTGCCGGGCCTGGGCAAAACGCTCCTGGTCCGCACGCTGGCCAAGACGCTCGACCTGGACTTCTCCCGCATCCAGTTCACGCCCGACCTGATGCCGGCCGACATCCTGGGCACCAATATGGTCATGGAAACGTCCGAGGGGCGGCGGACCTTCGAGTTCCAGCGCGGCCCGATCTTCACCCAAGTCTGTCTGGCCGACGAGATCAACCGCGCGACGCCCAAGACCCAATCGGCGATGCTCGAGACGATGCAGGAAGGCACCGTTACCGCCGCCGGCACGCGATACGCGTTGAAACAACCGTTCCTGGTGATGGCCACGCAGAACCCCATCGAGCAGGAAGGCACGTATCCCTTGCCCGAGGCCCAGCTCGACCGCTTCTTCTTCAAGCTGCTGGTCGACTACTCGAACCGCAAGGAGCTTTCGACGATCATCGACCGGACCACGCGCGGCGAGACGATCGAGCCGGCCAAGGTGATGGACGGCGAGGAGATTTTGCGCTGGCAGAAGCTGGTGCGCGAAGTGATCCTGGCGCCGCACGTGCAGGACTACATCGTGCGGTTGGTGTTGTCCACGCACCCGAAAGGCGAGTTGGCCATGCCGGCCGCGAACATGTACATCCGCTGGGGCGCCAGTCCCCGCGCCGCCCAAGCGCTGGCCCT
Organism: Thermoguttaceae bacterium; assembly: GCA_035527455.1. GTDB lineage: Bacteria > Planctomycetota > Planctomycetia > Pirellulales > Thermoguttaceae > DATLAN01. The sequence goes on along the minus strand of DATLAN010000567.1, from coordinate 2,236 downwards.
GGCCGCCAAAGTCCGGGCCTTGCTCGACGGCCGCTACAACGTCAGCTTCGAAGACGTCCGCCGCGTCTATCTTCCCGCGACGCGCCACCGCATCATCCTCAACTTCGAAGCCCAGGCCGAAGACATCCGCCCGGACCAGGTGCTCTTGGAGTTGTTGGAAAAGGTGCCGGAGAAGGAGGAGTAGTGGGCAGTGGGTAGTGCCGCTTGCGGCTTCGCAGTGGAGAGTGGAGAGTGGAGAGTGGAGAGTGGTAAGTCGAGAAAACGCCCCCGCACTGCGTTGCGGGGGGTGAGTGATGAGTGACGTGTGGGAGAAACGCCGCCGCGTTGCGGGGGTGGCGGAGCGCGCGTAGGGTGGGCACTGCCCACCAACTCTCTCAAAAGGCCAGAAGGCTCACTCAGAAAACCGCCGCCGTGGCCCAGCCGTGTGGGGATGGCGGCAACCGGCTCGGCGTGCCGATCGCGCGGGTGTTGGGGGAAAATGGGGACAGTCACCTATTTTGAAGACCAAAAATAGGTGACTGTCCCCATTTAATTCATTTAATTCATTAGACGTGGCGATTCGACTCGGCAAAGGTCCCAAAAGACATGAATCCTACCGACGATCCGTCTCTTTCGGCGGAAGGCAGCGACGGCCCGGCGGAGGACCGTCCTGGGGAAGAGGATGTTGCGGCGATCATCAAGCGGCTGGTCGACGGCGAGCCCTTTTGCGTGTTGTGTACGCAAGGCCAGGGTTGGCCTTACGGTTCCTTGGTGGCTTACGCGATCAGCGACGATCTCGCGACCGCCGTGTTCACCACGCCGCGCGATACCAGGAAATTTCGGAATCTTCTGGAGTGTGAACACGTTGCCCTGTTGATCGACAACCGCTCGCAGTTCCCCGACGAGTTGATGAAGATCGAAGCCGCCACGGCGACGGGCCGGGCCGTGTTGATCGACGGAACCGAGGACTTCGAGCGTTGGGCCGATTTGCTCGTCCAACGGCATCCCTACTTGGCCGCTGCCGTCCGCTCGCCTTCACATGGCCTTTTCCGCGTCGACATCGCCAGCTATTTCCACGTCTGTCGACTTCAGGAAGTCCGGCACTGGAGCCCCGGCGGCCTTGCATAGAGCGCGAGCGGAACCATGCCCGGACGGCTACGTCAACTCGTGATCATCCTCGGGGATCAACTCGACGCCGACGCCGCCGCCTTCGAGTCGTTCGATCCGCAGAAAAGGGTCTTGGACCTTCTTCTCGAGTCGAGGATTCACAGAATGATCAAAAAATACGCCACCGACGCGATCAGCAACGCCAACAGCCCGACAACCACCAGATAGACCTTCGATCCGCTCGCTTCTTCGGGCGTGCCGGTGGGCTGGGGGACCTCGTAGCCGTCGTCGAATTCGTGGCCGCACCATTCGCACTGGCGGGGATACTCGGGCACGAAGGGCTCGTCGCACGTGGGACACATCAGCATCCCCTCGGTCGAGTGCGGCCCGTCGGCGGCGTCGGGTTCGGCAGACGCTCCCCCAACAGCGATTCCCTCGGCAGTGCCTCCCTCGGCAGTGCTTCCCTGAGCACCGCATCCCCCGGGACCGCAACTGCACGAACCGGCTGCGGCCATGTCGTTCATTTCGGCAGTCCAGACAAACCCCATGTCGACCGGGTCGAAATCGGTGCCGGCGGTGCCGCAGATCTTGCATCGCGTCGAACGCCGCCGGTGGCACTGGGGACATGTCGGCCACGGGGCCGCGGGCGTCGGCTCCGGCGTGGGCTCTTCGACGGCGGGGCCCGTCGCCGCGGCGGCCGTTCTCCGGTCGAACTCCATGGCGATCTGCAGTGCCCGCGGGACGTCCCGTTCGGCCACGACCACCCGCGCCGAGGTCGCCCAACCCACGAAGTCCACGCCCGAGCCGCGTTCGAGCAAGTCGTTTTCCACCACGGCCCGGATCCCGGACTGGGCCAGCAGGTTCTTCAGAAAATGGGCCTGTTGCGAGGAACCCGCGGTGTAGATGACCATCCGTTGCTCGGACATAAGCGTTTTTCCTTCAGGTTCCGGTTCCGGGCGAGGCGAAAGCAACCCGCTCACCGTAATCGTACCGGACCACGCACGATCGCGACAACCCGAGATCGCCCTGTATTTTCCGGATGATTGTCACGGCCCGGCGGCGACAGTATAACTATCTCCGTAACGCTTCAGCCAAATGGTAGCCGGATTCGCAAGAATTCGGGCGTTGGCCGGTTTCACGCGAAATGGCC
>DATLAN010000566.1:0-8293 GCA_035527455.1 Thermoguttaceae bacterium | reverse complement strand
GCCGTTCGACGCACTGGCAAGATCGCCGGTGTTGCCGGGCGACAAGAGGAATTCCGAACGCCCGCCCGATCGGCACGCCGAGGCGTTTGACGCCATGCCCGCGCGGGTGGGACACGGCGGCGGTTTTTTGAGCGGGCCTTCTTGGCTTTTGAGGGAGTTGGTGGGCGGTGCCCACCCTACGCGATCGGGCGTGCTGGCGCCGGTGAGACAACGGGAAGGGGATCGCGATGGATCTCGCGCGCATCGGAACCGTGAGCAAGGTGGTCCAGCGCAATTTCCACCTTAGACACCCGGCAGGCAATGCGGGCCGAGCGGGTCGAACGTCTTGTAGGTGAGAATGAACTCTTGATGACCTAGCTGCTCCGATTTCGTCGCGGTGCCGTCGGCCGTGCGGAGCACCAGGTCGAAGATCTCGCGGCCGACTTCATCCAGCGTGGCGCCGCCTTCCAGGATTCGCCCGGCGTTGATGTCCATGTCGTCGGAAAGGGCGCGGGCCGTCTCCGGATTGGCGCACACCTTGATCACCGGCGAGATGGCCGAGCCGACGACCGAGCCGCGGCCGGTGGTGAACAGGATCAGATGGGCCCCGCAAGCGATCATCTCGGCGATCTCGGCGTTGTCGCAGATGTTGGGGAACCCGAAGCGGACCTCTCCGTCGGGCACGACGTCCAGCAGGTACAATCCGCCCTGGGGTGGAACGTCGCCCGGGGTAATCAGGCCCGAGATGGGTCCCTCGCCGCTCTTGCAATAGGCGCCCAGCGACTTCTCTTCGACGGTGGTCAATCCTCCGTCGGCGTTGCCCGGCGCGAAGCTGCCGTGTCCCATGGCTTCGTAGTATCGGGCGGCTTTCTGCACCCGGGCGACGATCTCGCGGCCCAGCCGGTCGTCGACGGCCCGCTCGGCCATGAGCCGTTCGCAGCCGATCAGTTCGCCGGTCTCTTCGAAGATGGCGGTGGCGCCGCGTGCGATCAGCCGATCGACGGCCCGACCCACGGCCGGATTGGCGGTCAGACCGCTGGTGGCGTCCGACCCGCCGCAGATCGTGCCGACGACCAGCTCGTCGAGGCCCATTTCCACCCGGGGCGCGTCGTCGAGGCGTCGGCGGGTTTCTTCCACCCAGTTTCTGCCCGCCGCGATTGTTTTGGCGGTTCCGCCCGACTGTTGGATCACCAGGCAGTGGACCGGCCGGCCGGACCGCGCGACCGCATCGGCCAGCTGCTGCCGATCGAAGCCCTCGCATCCGAGCGAGACCAATAGCACGGCGGCGACGTTGGGGTGCGTACAAAGCCGCGTCATCACGCGATCGGCGTACGCGTTGGGGTAGCAGCCGGGAAAGCCGACCAGGTGAACGCCCCGAACCCGCATCGGCCCGGCGATTTCCCGAGCGACATGGTGAGCACACTCGACCAGATAGGCCACCGCGATCACGTTGCGGACGCCCTTACGGCCGTCGGTTCTGAGGTAACCTTGCACGCGGATTCTCCGAAAGAAAGGGTCGGGATTTATTGGTTCAGTCGAAAATGGAAGAACATGAAATCGGGGCCTCGCACGCAAACACAGAGTAGTACCGGTGCCTCTTCTCTATTCCGGGATCGGATAAGACGTGTTCTTACAAGCATTTACGCGAACAGAGAAGAGGCACCGGTACTTCGCCGGGAGTATCGTTGCTCCCAGGGTGCAGCCTTCCATTTCGGACCGAACCAATACGCCAGAAAGTCGCTGATCTCCCGGTGCCTCGGCACGGCCGACGATTGGTTCTTCTCCGGATTCACATATACGCTGTGGTTGCCCCCTTCACGGAGCAGATAGCAGCCATGACTTTCCAGATGACGGACCAGTGCTTGCCGTTTCATGACGCTGCCGGGACAAACGGTTCCTTCGACGTGTGGCAGCAAAACGGTCTGGAATTCGTCTGCGTGGCCGGCCTTTTTCAACCATACCATCATTATCTCGCCCCGGGACCGGCCACGTCAAGGCAGAGCGGGGGCAGACTTCGGACCGTCGCACGTCTTGTGGAAAAGCGGTCTTGGCTGATTGGAGCGTTCCTGCCAGAATATACCGTCACGGCATGGGTCGCCCCAAGAGGGTGCCACGGAGGGAACCTGCGGATGCGTCGTCAACGGATCGTCGATTTTCTCGTCTATCTGGTCGTTCGATTGCTGATCTGCATCGTGCAGGCCATGCCGATGCGGACCGGCCGGCCGCTGGCGAAGTGGCTGGCGTGGCTGTTCTGCGACGTGTTGCGGATCCGCGCGGCGGTGGTCGACGACAACCTGGCCCATGCCTTTCCGGAGCTTTCCCCTTCCCGGCGGGGGCACATTGCGCGGCGAATGTGGGAGCACCTCTTTCTTTTGGTTCTGGAGGTCGCCCATGCCCCGCGGAAGATCCACGAGACGAACTGGCGGGACTACATCACGCTGAAAGACGACGACCGGCTGGTGCGGCTGCTGTTGGACGACCGGCCGACGCTGATCATCACGGCCCATTTCGGCAATTTCGAGGTGGCCGGCTACGTGCTGGCCATCCTGGGCTTCCCCACCTATACGGTCGCCCGGACGCTCGATAATCCGTATCTGGACCGCTTTCTGAACCGGTTTCGCGGCGGGACGGGCCAGAAGATGATCCCCAAGAACAACGGCTACGACCGGATCGTCGAGGTGTTGGCCCGCGGCGGCACGATGACCTTCCTGGCCGACCAGTACGCGGGGCCTAAGGGATGCTGGGTGGAATTCTTCGGGCGGAAGGCCTCGGCGCACAAGGCGATCGCCCTGTTGGCGTTGGACAACGACGCCCCGATGGCCGTCACTTCGGCCCGGCGGCTGGATCGCCCGCTGCACATCGAGCTGGCCACGCCGGCCGCGATCGACCCGCGCGACACGCGCGACGAGGCCGGCACGATCGGCGACTTGACGCAATGGTACACCCGCCGGCTCGAAGAGATCATCCGCGGCGCGCCCGACCAATACTGGTGGCTCCACCGCCGCTGGAAAGACACCCGGCAGGCCTACCGGCGTCAGCGCAAGGCGGCTTGAACGCCGTTTCCCGCAAGAACTTACAGCCGAACCGGGCCCGTTTTTCGATCGGGCATTTCCAAACGGCACCGATAGGAGTAGAATAGGTCTTTTGTCCCTGCCGATGTCCCGTCGGTGGTTCGACTGGAGATTTCCTGATGGCCAAGAGCAAGAAGAAAGCCGAGACCGTTTTCCTGGTTTGCGAGGAGACGGGCGACTACAACTACACGGTTCGGCGAAAACCGGGCGGCGAGAAGCTGAAACTGAAGAAGTACTGCCCTCGACTCCGCAGACACACCACCCACGTCGAGAAGAAGAAGTAGCCGGCCCTTTGATCCGCGCGGTCCCCCCTCCCCATGGCCAAGCGCTGGCGCATCCACTCGCACGATCCAGACCGCATTGCGGCGTTGCAGCGCGCGGCGGGAATCCCCGCCGTCGTGGCCCAGTTGCTGACCTGCCGAGGGATTACCAGCCCGGATGTGGCCAGGGTCTTTCTCGATCCGAAGCTCTCGGCCCTGCGCGATCCGGAGTCGTTGCCCGGTTGCCCTGAGGCGGCCGAGCGGGTCCACCGAGCCGTCACGTCGGGCAAACGGATCGTCATCTACGGCGACTATGACGTCGATGGGATGACCGGAACGGCCACCCTCTGGCTGTGCCTGAAACTGCTCGGGGCGGATGTCGGCTACTACATCCCCCACCGCGTCGATGAGGGATATGGCCTGAACCTCGAGGCGATCGGTCTGCTGGCATCGCAGAAGGCCGAGATGATCGTCACGGTGGATTGTGGCATCGCCAGCACGCAGGAAGCAGCCGCGGCGAAAGAAATGGGTTTGGAACTGGTGATCACGGACCATCACGAGCCCGGGCCGGAATTGCCCCAGGCCGCTGCCATCGTCCACCCTCGGTTGCCGGGGACATTTTATCCTTTCGGGGGGCTGAGCGGCTCGGGCGTCGCGCTGAAGTTGGCCTGGGCGTTGTGCCAGAGGGCCAGCGGGGCCAAGAAAGTCGGGCCGCAGATGAAAGACTTTCTGCTGCAGGCGGTCGGATTGGCCGCCTTGGGAACCGTGGCCGACATGGTCCCCTTGGTCGACGAGAACCGCGTGTTGGTACGGCACGGGCTGGTCAGCCTGGCCGCGCGTCCCACGTTGGGACTGGCACGACTGATGCAAATCACCGAACTGGACAGCAAGGCGGAACTCAGCAGCGAGGACGTCGGCTTTACGCTGGCCCCTCGATTGAACGCGGCCGGACGTCTCGGGCAGCCGCAACTCGCCGTCGAGCTGTTGGTCACCGACCGGCCGGAGCGTGCCGACGAACTGGCCCGGTATATCGACCAACTCAACGCGGACCGGCAGCATCTCGAGCGGAGCATCTTGCTGGCCGCCAACACACAGGCCAAAGAGCATCTCAAGGAGTCGGCCCCCGCCTTGGTGCTGGCGAAGCGCGACTGGCATCCGGGCGTGATCGGCATCGTGGCCGGACGCCTGGCCGAAAAGCACGATCGTCCGGTCGTGCTGATCGCCTGGGACACGCTTGGCGTGAACCCGGGAATCGGCTCCGCCCGAAGTGTCCCGGGGTTCGATCTCCACGCCGCCCTACAATGTTGCGACGAATTTCTGGTCTCGCACGGGGGTCACGCGGCGGCGGCCGGGCTGAAGATCGAAGAGGGCCGGCTGGAGGGTTTCCGCGCGGCGTTCTGCGAGATCGCGGCGGCGGAGATCGGCCCGGACGGCCGGGAAGGCGAGCTGCCGATCGACGCGGAGGCCCCGCTGAGCGCCTTCACGCTTCAGGCGGTGCACCAGATCGAACGGCTGGCCCCGTTCGGCCACAGCAACGCCCGACCCCTGCTCTGCACGACCGGCGTAAGGCTGTGCGAACCGCCGCGAACGATCGGTTCCGGCGGCCACCATCTGGCGCTTCGGCTCTCCCAGCACGGCGTGACGCTTCGGGCGGTGGCGTTCGGGGCGGGCGAACACGCCGAGGCGCTGGCCGCGGTCGACGGTCCGCTGGACATCGCTTTCCGGCCGGTGATCAACAGGTTCCGGGGCCGCCACAACGTCGAGTTGCACCTGATCGATTGGCGAGCCGGATGACGCGGCGCGGTGGCCACGGAAAGGCGGCGACCGAGTGCCCCCCCGGGGGTGGCGCGGAATTGGCTTGATTGCGGGGTTGGCCGAGCAGGACTTTTTTATTAGAATCAAATGTTTGTCGTAAGGGCAGTTCATTGGGTTCGAGGGACGTTATAGGGCTAGTTTTTCTTTTGCAGCGTGCCAAGGGCACCCGATCTCGGCGAGCCGATTCGTTTTGCACACCTGACGAGACTCGTTGAGACGGCATTCTACGTGGCGTCGCAAAATCGCCTTCTCCAGGGCAAAACCATCTCCAGTTGCGACGTGATCCCACCGGGGAACGTCACGTACGTCGATAATGCGGTGCATCCGCACGCGGGAACGAGAAGAGTGATGAAGATGATTTCGAACGAGTACGCAGCGGACGCATTCCGAACTTACATGGAGCAGATCGGCGACCTCCCCTTGCTGAGTCGCGCGGAGGAACTCGCCGTGGCCAAACGGATCGAGTCGGCTCGCCTGCGGTATCGCCGGGAGTTGTTTGCCCAGGATTTCATTCTCAAAGCGACGCTGCGTCTGCTCAAGAGCGTTCGCTCCGGCGGGGTGCGTCCGCGCGAAGCTTTGGAGATCTCCGCCAACGACCCGGCGGAGAAACACCGCATCCTCGATCAGATGGAACTCGACGTGGAGTTGATCGACGATCTGCTCCGGCACAATCGCGAAGACTTCACGCTGGCGGTCGCCCGCGGCCTCTCCAAGGGCCGACGGCAGGAGGCCTGGCGGCGTCTGTTGCGTCGGCGGAGCGAAGCACACGGCCTGGCGGAGAGGCTCCGGGTGCGCACGCAACCGCTGCGGCCGGCGCTGGAGCAACTGAAACGGATTTCGGCGGAGATGGACGACCTTCAGGCACAACTGGCCGACCGGGACCGCCACAGCGACGACCGGCTGCACCGCATGGAACTCCATCGGCGGCTGCAGTATCTGATGCGAGAGGTGCTGGAGAGCCCTTCGACGCTTCGCCGCCGGATCGCCCGAATCGTGCGGTTCCGGCGCCACTACGAGACGGCCCGGCAGGACATGTGCCACGGCAACCTGCGGCTGGTGATTTCCATCGCCAAGAAGTATCGCAAGTGCGGGATGAGCTTTCCGGATCTGGTTCAGGAAGGGAACGCGGGTTTGATGCGGGCGGTGGACAAGTTCGAGTACGCCCGGGGATTCAAGTTCTGCACGTACGCGACCTGGTGGATTCGCCAGGCGATCAGCCGCGCGATCAGCGACCAGAGCCGCACGATTCGCGTGCCCGTTCACATGGCCCAGAAGCTCGGCAAGATGCGGCACGCCGCCGAACAGTTTCACCAAGACAGCGAGATTCGGCCCAGTCTCGAGGAGACGGCCGAGGCGATCGGACTGCCCATCGACGAAACGGACCGCGCGATGAAATGCGGGCGCGAACCGCTCTCGCTGGACCAGCCGATCCTCGACAAGGAAGACAGCTTTCGCAAGGACTTCCTGCCGGATTACCGCGAAGAGGATCCGGCCAACGATATCGATCTGGGGCTGCTGAGGTCCCGGCTCGAGGAGGCCATGCAGGCGCTCAGTTGGCGCGAGCGGGAGATCGTCAAGCTCCACTACGGCCTGGGCGACGGCCACTGCTATACGCTCAACGACATCGGCAAGATCTTTCGCATCAGCCGCGAACGGGTCCGGCAACTCGAGACCCGGGCGATGGGCAAGCTGCAACAGCCGACGCCGACGCAGAAACTGTCGGATTTCGTCCGGCACCTGTTGCCCACGCCCGCCGGCGCCTGCGACGCCGACATGCGACCCGCGGCGGCGTTGCCCGCCGATTGCGTGTAGGCCGGAACAAGCGCAGCGCAGTTCCGGCACGCGGTTCATGCGACCTTTCCACACCGGATGCCGGAACTGCGCTGCGCTTGTTTCGGCACGCGGTTCATGCGACCTTTCCACACCGGATGCCGGAACTGCGCTGCGCTTGTTCCGGCCTACTTGCTACTTGCTTTACCCCAACGCCACGTCGAGCGTCATCATGATGGTGAATCCGGCCATGGCGCCCAAGGTGGCGAAGTCGGTGTAGCCGTTTCGCTGCGATTCGGGAATCAGCTCCTCGACGACGACGTAGATCATCGCTCCGGCGGCGAAAGCCAGGGCGTAAGGCAGAAGGGCCGCCATCGACAGCACGGCCCACGCGCCCAGCACCCCGGCGATCGGCTCGACCATCCCGGAAGCTTGCCCGTAGAGGAAGGCTCTCATGCGTCCCATGCCTTCCCGCCGCAGCGGCATGGACACGGCCAGACCCTCGGGGAAGTTTTGCAGACCGATGCCGATGGCCAGGGCCGTGCCGGCGAGGATTGCGGCGGAAGGGTCGCTGTTGTGCGCCGCGGCCCCGAAGGCGACCCCGACCGCCAGGCCCTCCGGGATGTTGTGCAGCGTGATGGCCGAGACCAGCAGGACGCTGCGCTGCCAGGAAGTCTTGATCCCTTCGGCTTCGGACATATCGAACCCGGGGTGCAGGTGCGGCAGGATCTTGTCGAGGATATAGAGGAAGATCCCCCCGGCCATGAAGCCGACGGCGGCCGGTTTCCAGTCGCCGCCGGATCGCTCGATGGCCGGGGCCAACAACGACCAGAAGCTGGCGGCGATCATCACCCCAGCGGCCAACCCCAGCATTCCGTCCATGACGCCCTGGTGCAGCCGCCTGGCGAAGAAGACCAGCGACGCCCCCGCCGCAGTGACGAACCAGGTGAACAGCGTGGCGATCAACGCCATCGTGATCACGTCGAATTGCTGGAAGAATTCCAGGAAGTACGTTTCCATGACGGTCGCGTCCATTTTCTGCCGGATAGCGATCCCTCGAAATCACTCCTCCAGCAGCGCAAACTGGTCCTTGCCCACCCCGCATTCGGGACACTCGAAATCGTCGGGAAGATCCTCGAACGGGGTGCCCGGCTCGATGCCCTGCTCGGGCACGCCCACCTCCGGATCGTAGACCCAATCACAGACCTCGCAAATGTACTTCTGCATTTTTTCACTCCTGTTGGTTGGACACTCAGCTCATAGTAGCCGTCTCGCTCCTAGGACGTGAATCTATTACAGGACGAGACGGTTAGACTCTTTTCGAGTGCTGTTTTTTGTTTTCTGTTGCCAATCGAGCAGTTCGTTCTGCTGGTTGGTCGTATCTGTTGGGTGCGTGTT
>DATLAN010000565.1:0-7450 GCA_035527455.1 Thermoguttaceae bacterium | reverse complement strand
CCGGCCGGTGATGCGCCCTGCACGGAAGCATTCGAGTCGGAGCGGTCCTTGCACCCGAGCGCCGCCAGGCACGCGATGGCCAGACATCCGATGATACCGCACGCAGTCGACCTGTTGATCATAGCCGTCGTCTTCTTCGTTCGAGCCATGCCTGTGAATCAGTCGTCAAAAACGGGGCGCGGCAGCAGTTGTGCCTTTTCGACGATCTCCGGCACCCGCTGTTCCCACTCGATCGCCATCAGGTGAACGCCGGCGATGCCCTGCATTTCCTTGAACTCCGCGATCTGTTCGCAGCAGATCGCGATGCCCTCGCTGGCCTGCTTCTTCTTCTCGACCCCCTTGAGGCGATCGATCACCCAGTCGGGCACGTCCAACCCGGGCACGTTCTTCTGCATGTACCGAGCCATGCCCAGCGACTTCATCGGGGTGACGCCGGCCAGCACGTAGACCTTCTCGGTGAGTCCCATGTCGTTGGCCTGCTTGACCCACTCGCGGAAGCGGTCCATGTTGTAGATGCACTGGGTCTGGATGAAATCGGCGCCGGCCTCCACTTTCTTGGCGAGTCGAAACACGCGGAATTCGTACGGCTCGGCGAAAGGATTCGCGGCGGCCCCGATGAACATCAGCGGCGGCTTCGTGAGTTCCTTGCCGCTCATGAACTTGCCCTCATCGCGCATTCTCTTCACCATGGCGATGAGTTGGGTGGAGTCGATATCGAAGACCTTCTTGCTCTTGGGATCGTCTCCGAATTTCTGGTGATCGCCGGAGAGGCAGAGCATGTTCCGGATGCCCAGGGCCGAGGCGCCCAGGACGTCGGCCTGCATGGCGATGCGGTTGCGGTCGCGGCAGACCATCTGGAAGTTCGGCTCGAGCCCTTCCTGGACCAGCAGGGCGGAGGTCGCCATGCTGGCCATCCGCGCCACGGCCGTCTGGTTGTCGGTGACGTTGACCGCGTCGACCATGCCTTTGAGATACTGCGACTTTTCCTTCACGGCCTCGGCGTCCGCACCGCGAGGGGGGCCGAGTTCTCCGGTCACGGCGAACTTGCCCTCGGTCAGCACCCTCTCCAAATTGCTTCCTGACTTCATGTTTCCACTGCCTGCTCGAATCAAGTGTGACTACGATTTGGTTTTCTTGACGTACCTATCCTTGTACGCTTCCAGCACCAGGCTGCCCTGAGTCTGGCCTTCCCATTCCCTGGCCGGGAATACCTTGTAGATGTTGTCCAGCCGGCCCTGGGCCTTCAGCCGCTCGTGGATCTGGATCCAGGCGCAGGGAGTGTCTTCGTCCACTTCGCAATGACCGTCCTGGGGTCCGCCGCACGGTCCGTTCAGAAGACTCTTCGCGCACATGGCGATCGGGCAGATGCCGCCGGTCACCGCCAGCACGCAATCGCCGCAGCACTTGCAGCGCTCCTCATACCATCCGACGTCCCGGTTGACCCCCACGAACACCGAGTTGACCGCTGGAAACACCGGCTTGTTCGGATAGCGTTCGGCGAGGAACTGCACGCCGGCGCCGCAACCCATGCACAGCAGCGCATCGTACGGCTCCACCAGCCGGTCCAACTCGGCGACGAACGGGACCTCGCACTGTCGTTCGACGGTGAACCCGTCGATCTGGAAGGGCACGCTATCCGCCTTGAACGAGACGGTCAGTTTCGTGTTCAATTCGTCGACCTCCTTCTGTCCTCCGGCGAGACAGACGGCGGTACAACCGGCGCACCCGACGTTGAGCACCTTCTTATACCCGGCAAGAATCTGCTTGATTTCTTCCAGGGGTTTGATTTCTGCAATAATCACCACACTGCTCCATTATCTATCAAGGTTGTCACAAAGGCCGGGGCTGGGGGATTCGGGGCTGGGGACTGGGGACTCGGGAAGCGGATCGCCCACTCCCCGAACCCCCAGCCCCGAGTCCCAAACCCCGAGTCCCAAACCCCGAGCCCCGAGCCCCCAGTCCCGAGCCCCGAGCCCCGAGCCCCGAGCCCCGAGCCCCGAATCCCCACGATTTCCAGGGCCATTGGCGTTTCCGTGGTTGCCGGCGTTTGCACTTTGAGAATTCGTCACTCGGATGCCCTCCCCGCGTCACAAGCGTCTTCCTGTTCGGTTTCCGAAGGGCCGTCCTCGATCACACCCCGTTGGTAGTCTTCTTCCGGCGCTCCCAGAGAATGGGGATAGACCCCGCAAATACCCTGCGAACGCAGGATGCTTCGCGCGAAGGCGATCATGTTGGGCAGGTCGATGCCGAACGGACAGTAGCAGCGCTCGCAAAGCACGCAGTTTCTCCAGATGAGGTCTCTCATCTGCTCCAATTGCGCCCGGCTTACCTTCCCCCTTTTCTTGTAAAGCGTGCCGAGAGAGTTCAGCACCTTGTAGGAGGGCATGTATCGAGGGTCCCCGTCATGGCTCCTGAAGAGAAAACAACTCTCGGCGCAAAGCGTGCAACCGGCACAGGCGGAAAGGCACAACTTCATTCGGCCCTTCTTGAGATTCAGCATTTCCCTGATCCGCTTCAGGTCAATGGGTGTTCGGACATCTTCCGGCATTTCGTTTGCCTTCTTCAGGTGGACGCCTCGATCAGGTGGACGCCTCGATCAGACGGACCACGTTCTGCTGCCACGCCACATGCTGAACTCGCTTCCGAAAAGCGTTCTGGCAAAGAAGAAAAAGATCATATGCCCCAACTTGGTGAAGGGAATGGCAATCAGCATCAACTGACCCGCCAGAATATGGACCGTAATGATCGTCCTGTAATCTGCCCACTGGTGATAGGCCGTGAAGCCGGTCAGAAAAGGTGCCGCGGTGATGAAAAGGACCAGATGGTCGTGAAGCGTGGAAATGGCCCGCACGCGCGGAACCACCAACCGGCGCATGAAGAAAAACAGCGCCCCCAGAAGCACGATCACGGTCATGATATCGATCAGCCCGTCGGGCAGGCTGAAAAAGGAGATTCCCCACGATTCTCGCCAAAGCAGATTATGGGCGTGCGTCAAGACGGGAACGGCGAATAGGAACAGGTGAAACACCAGGGAAACGATCGCCATCACCGGGTGTTGCCCGAGCAGGCTGTTTTGGAGGAAGATGATCGCCCGGAGCTTCCGCTCTTCCGGCGAATCTTCCCGGATGCCGTGCGCGGGGCAGTAAGCCCTCTCCTTCTTCTTGGTCAACCGGAACAACTGAACGACCCGATAGCCGATCCCCCCGACGAAGACAACCGCAGCGATCCACATCAAAGGCCCTCGTGCCAATTCATACATCAGCAGGGATCTCCCAATCGCATCCTGGTGTTCTTGGACTTCTGCCTGTTCATCGTGGCCACTTCGAATATTACGCAATTCACTCCTTCGCGTCATCCGTGACACCCGCACGGTCCCCAAGAAACGCCTCAACCAAGCGCACGCGCTGGCCGGGAGAATCCGGGGCCCCGATGCCGCCGGTAGAGGGCATCTCTGCCCCTTGCCAGACGGGTCGCCCGAGATCAACCTCCTGAAGCCGACGCCATCATTCCTGGCGGTCGTAGGGTGACCGTTCAGAGGAATCCCGGGCATCGCAGAAGGATGGTGTTCCTGAGCCAATGGGGGAACGTTGAATCTAACACGGATGCAAATACTTATCAACCACCCGTCAAGATGCGCACTCGTGCCAGGAGTTCATAGCGTGCGATCCCGGGACGGCTCGTCCTGTTTGCCCCAGAATGCCCATCCTGCCCGTTGCAATTTTCGGCGGTTTCTCTCCGGTACCTGCCGCCCATGCTGCCGGGTGATCCATGCCCATCTCTTTTGGTGAGGGCTTGCAACGCGGATGCCCGTAGGTATACTGTGGCCTTTTCGTCTGCCAAGAGAAATCCATTTTGATTTGGGGAGGACCGCCGTTGAGTTTGGACCCTACGAAGCATGCAGATTGGGAGATCGCCGAAGAGGCAGAATCTCGGATGAAGACGTGTTACCAGCTCGCCGAAGAGTTGGGCCTGACCAAAGACGAACTGCTCCCGCACGGACATCATATCGCCAAAGTGGACTATATGAAGGTCCTGGATCGGTTGGGCGACAAACCGGACGGCAAGTTCATCGAGGTAACCGCCATCACCCCCACGCCCCTGGGTGAAGGAAAATCGACCACGACCATGGGCCTGCTCCAAGGCATGGGCAAGCGCGGCAAGAAAGTCGTGGCGTGCATCCGGCAGCCCTCCGGTGGACCGACGATGAACATCAAGGGCTCGGCCGCCGGCGGCGGTCTTTCCCAGTGTATTCCGCTGACCGAGTTCTCGCTGGGCCTGACCGGCGACATCAACGCCGTGATGAACGCCCACAACCTGGCCATGGTGGCGCTGACGGCGCGGATGCAGCACGAACGCAACTACAACGACGCCCGGCTGGAAAAGCTCGGGCTGAAGCGGCTGGACGTCGATCCCACCAACGTCGAGATGGGTTGGGTCATCGACTACTGTGCCCAGGCTCTCCGGAACATCGTCATCGGCATGGGCGGCAAGATGGACGGCTACATGATGCAGAGCCGGTTCGGCATCGCCGTCTCCTCCGAAGTGATGGCCATTCTCTCCATCTTCAGCGACCTGAAGGACCTCCGCCAACGGATGGGCGGCATCGTCGTCGCCTACGACAAGAAAGGCAAGCCGGTCACCACCGAAGATCTCGAGGTCGCCGGGGCCATGACCGCCTGGCTGCGCGAGGCCGTCAACCCGAACCTGCTCCAATCGCTCGAAGGGCAGCCCTGCCTGGTCCACGCCGGGCCGTTCGCCAACATCGCGGTGGGCCAGTCGTCCGTGGTCGCCGACAAGATTTGCCTGAAGCTGGCCGACTACCATATCACCGAATCCGGCTTCGGCGCCGACATCGGCTTCGAGAAGTTCTGGAACGTCAAGTGCCGCTACTCGGGCAACGTTCCGAACGTCTCGGTGATCACCACGACCATCCGGGCCTTGAAGCACCACGGCGTCAACGCGGGCGCCCTGCCCTGTCCTCCGGGCAAGCCCATCCCCAAGGAATACTTCGAAGAGAACCTGGCCTGGCTGGAAGACGGAGCGGTCAACCTGCTGCGGCACATCCAGACCGTGAAGAAGGCCGGCATCAATCCCGTGGTCGCCATCAACGCCTTCCATCACGACACCCGGGCCGAAATCGACCTGACCCGCAAGATCGCCGAGCAGGCCGGCGCCCGGGTGGCCGTGACCAAGCATTGGCAATACGGCGGCGAAGGGGCGCTGGAACTGGCCGACGCGGTCGTCGACGCCTGCAACGAGACGGTGCACTTCAAGTTCCTTTACGATCTGGAGACGCCGCTGCGTCAGCGGGTGGAGCGGATCGCCAAGGAAGTCTACGGTGCCGACGGCGTTTCCTTCTCTCCGGAGGCCGAGGCCAAGGCGAAGCGGTTCGAGTCCGACGAGAAGTTCAAGGACTACACCACGATGATGGTGAAGACCCACTTGAGCCTGACTCACGATCCGACGCGCAAAGGCGCGCCGAAGGGCTGGACGCTGCCGATCCGCGATTTCCTCATCTACGGCGGGGCCCGGTTCATTTGCCCGGTCGCCGGCAACATCTCGCTGATGCCCGGCACCTGCTCCAACCCGGCCTACCGCCGCATCGACGTGGACGTGGACACGGGTCGAGTCAAGGGGCTGTTTTAGAGTCTTGCGTCGCGACTTCCGCGCGCCGTGCGCGCATGTTGGTAGCCATCTTGCTCCGCAAGATAAGCTTCGTCTCGTGGAGTTAGAGTGGTTCCTGAGTTCGGTTGTCTCGCCCAAGAAACCACCGGCAAACAATCAGGAGAAATGATGAATCGTCCATTCGCACCCGTGATGAGTTGGTTCCTCGGCGTTGCCGTGGTGCTCGGTCTGCCCCAATCCGCTTCCGCGCTGCGCAAGGGCCAGCCGTGGAGCGTCACGACCAGGGTTCAGCCCGACGCTCAGGCCGGCGGCTGGTTCATCAATCTGGGCATTACCGGCGCACGAGCCAAGATCCTGGAGGAGGCGCCCAAGGCTCTCGAGGTGACGTTCGTCTTCGACAAGACGCCGGCGTCCGGGGTGCTCGAGGTCGGCGACAAGATCGTCGGCGCCAACGGCCGGCCGTTCGTCGAAGCGCACAAGTTCGGCTACGGCCCCGACTTCTTCGGCTACGAAGGCCCTATGATGGATTTCGGCAATGCCCTGGAAGAATCGCAAGGCAAACTGGACGGCAGGCTGACGCTGGACGTCGTCCGCGGCGACACGCCGAGAACGGTCGTGGTGATGTTGCCCGCCAGGTACGGCTCTTTTTCGGCGACCTACCCGTACGATTGCGAAAAGACCGACCTCATTCTCGAGGAATTGTACGCCTACCTGCTCGAAGCGCAGAGGTCCGACGGCACCTGGCACGGCCGGCCCCACATCAACGCTTTTGCCGCCCTGGCTTTGCTGGGCAGCGGAAACGAGAATCATTTGCCCGCGGCCAAGCGCGCTGCGGAAGCCTGTGCCCGGTCGACCAGCGACAGGATCTCCTACTACGGGCTGGATTGCTGGGAATACGGTCTGTACGGAATCTATTTGAGCGAGTATTACCTGATCACCGAGGAGGAGTGGGTGCTGCCGGAATTGGAGGAGATCAACCGGTGGCTGCACAAAGCGCAGATGGACAACGGCGGCTGGGGCCATCGGCCGGCCAACCGGCCCGAAGGCAACGGATATGGCGCGATCAACGTGATCACCATGCAGGCCAAGATGGCCTGGGCGTTGATGCAACGCTGCGGTCTGAAGGTCGACGCCGAGAAGTACCGGGCCGCTCATGACTTCGTCGCCCGCGGCACCAACGACATCGGCTACGTCTGGTACAAGGATGGCGGCAGGAACAATCCCAGTTATGCGGACATGGGCCGCACGGGGGCCTCGGCGCTTGCCCACTATCTGAGCCCGGTCGGCGGCGCGACGTACCGCGATTTTGCGAAACTCAATGCGAGCTGCATCGGCAACCACCCGAAGACCTTTCCGGACACGCACGGCTCGCCCCTGCTGGGCATGGGTTGGACCGCGCTGGGCGCACTGCCCGATCCGGCGATGTTCCGCAAGCTGATGGACTATAACCGTTGGCATTTCGCCTTGGCCCAGTGTCCCGAGGGGACCTTCTATTATCAGCCCAACCGGGACAACAACCCGCAGGACTACGCCGCCGACCCCCGCCTGTGCGCCTCGGCCGTCACGGCCCTGGTTCTTTCGGCCAAGCACCGGCGCCTGCAAATGACCGGAGCCAAGCTGATCACGCGCGACTCCCCTTCAGCCTTCTGACCGCATCTGAGCAAGCGAGAGACGCCGGTGATTCGCAGTGTACTCTCCAACGTCGTAGACAGGCGGGGAGCCGCAGACGTTGCGTCGATTTTTCCCCGGTTGTACGCCGCACCGGCAACAACCGGCAACGTCGGCCGCTCTTGTAATAGACGAAGATGAACCGGCCGTCGGTGAC
>DATLAN010000564.1:0-7799 GCA_035527455.1 Thermoguttaceae bacterium | reverse complement strand
CCGACTCGCCTACCGCATGGCCACCGAGATCTCGCCGCGATTGGCGCTGAAGGCGGGCTACCTCTGGGCATACAAGGGGATGCGGGCCATCCGGGCCTACAAGAAGCGGGTCAAGCGGGGTGAACTCTTCCCGCCCTTCCTGTTCCTGGCTTTGACCGACGCCTGCAACCTGCGCTGCCGCGGCTGCTGGATCGGGAGCAGCGGTCGGGGCCGGCAGCTCTCGGAAGAGGACGTCGACGGCCTGATCGCCGCGGGCAAACGCCAAAAGGCCTATTTCTACACGCTCCTGGGCGGCGAGCCGATGATCTACCCGCCGCTGTGGGACGTCATCGGCCGGCACCCCGACTGCTACTTCCAGATCATCACCAATGGGATGTTCTTCGACGAAGAGAACGTCGAGCGGATCAGGGCCCTGGGCAACGTCACGCCCCTGGTGAGCATCGACGGACTGGAAGAGAACAACGACGACCGGCGCGGCCAAGGCGTCTTCCGCTCGGCCATGGAAGGACTCGCCCGGCTGAAGCAGCGGAAGATCCTCTTCGGCGTCGCCACCACCGTGACGGGCAGGAACCTCGACGAGGTGCTCGGCGACGACTACGTGCGGGAGTTCATCGACCGAGGGGCCGTGTACTTGTGGTACTACGTCTTCCGCCCGGTCGGTGCCGATCCGTCGCCGGAGCTGTGCGTCGGCCGCGAGCAGATGGTCGAGCTGCGCAAGCGGTTGCTGAAGCTGCGGCGGAAGCACCCGATCATCCTGATCGACACGTACTGGAACGCCGAAGGCCAAGCGGTTTGTCCGGCGGCGGCCGGTTTAGGGTTTCACATCGGTCCGCCGGGAAGCATCGAGCCGTGTCCGCCGCTGTCGTTCGCCTGCCAGACGATCCGCGACAACGACCGGGACCTGTTCGAGACGATCAACCAAAGCGAATTCCTGCGCGGGTTTCAGGAGTTCGTACAGCAGCGGACCCGGGGCTGCGTGATCCTGGAGCATCCGCAGGAACTGGTCGAATACCTCCGCCGCACGTCGGCCGGCGACTACAGCGGCCGCGACGCGCTGGCCGAGATCGCCGCCGGCACGCCCCGCACCAGTCACCACCTGCCCGGCGAAGAGATCCCCGAAGACTACTGGGTCTACCGGTTGTTGAAGAAACAACTGTTCTTCGGCATGGGAGGCTACGGATAGCGAGCAGCTTCCTATCCCTTCATACCCCATCCCTTCGTGGATAACTCCCCCCCTCAACTCCCCGCATCCACCCGTCCTGGCCGACCCTTCCGCCAGCGGCCCCAGCCTTCTTTCACGGCGGTGACGGCTACGCGATCTTCCAGGTTGGGCCGGAAGACGGTCAACAGCAGCAACGGAAGATACCAGGCCATGTGGATCCCGCCCTGATGGGCGTGCCAGAATTGGGCGCCCAGCATCACGGCCGCCGAGCAACTCAGCAGCGTGCCGAGGTTCTTCTGGGCCGGCCACAACGCCAACCCGGCACAAAGCGCCACGAACGCCGCCAGCACGGGAATCCGGAAGACCTCCGAGTGATACTGCCAGAAGCCGGCCAACTCGGCCGTCAGCGGATTCATCAGGCCCAACATCCGCTGCAACTGCTGGCCGAAGGTGCCCAGGCTCTCGGGGCTCAACAGCAGCAGCAAGGCCATCAGCGCCAACATGCCGATCACGCCGGCAACAAAGCGGAACAGCCCGCGGCGCCAATAGAAACTGCACCAAAGCGGCAGCAGATAGAGCGGATAGTAGATCAATCCGGCGGCCAGGGCGAGCAACACCCCGGCGACCACCGGCTTGCGATACACGGCCACCGTCCACACCAACAGCGCAGCCGGAATGACGTGGTCCACTCGGGCGGTCATCTGGGCCGTGTAAGGCAACAGCAGGTAAAGCGTCGCCGTGGCCACGCCCGTGTGGATGTTGTCGAAGTGGCGGTAACCGATCAGCACGATCCCGATCAACAGGGCCAGGTGGACCACGATCACGGCGGCCTGGCTGGCGACGGCCTGGGTCAAGCCGGGGCGCGGTTTCTCCGCGTCGCCCTCTCCGGCGGGAAGCAGCGCGTCGTTGGATGCCCGGGCGAACGCACGGAAGGGCGGGTAGCCGGGCCCTTCGCGGACCGGCGGTTTTTGCCGGGCCAGGACGTGTTCGAGGCGTTCGTGACTGGGGCGGCCGAGTTCCACGGGTTCGGCCGTCTTGGGATTGAGCACGTTGGACATCAAGAAAATCAACAACGCCACGCCCGTGAACGTCAGCCCGCCGGCCGAAAGGTTCGGCTCCAATAGCGGCCGGCGAACGAGGACGGGGTCCAAGAGCAGCCGGACCAGGAAGAAGGCCCCGACGCTGAAGAGCCAGATGTAGCCGATCTGTTCAAGCCATTGCCCGGATTGCACGTTGGCCGCCGGTTCCAACTCGGCTTGCAGCCCGCGGTAGACCATCAGCAGGCCGGGCGAGAAGACGATCAACCCGACCAGGTCGAGGTTTCGGATGCTCCAGAAGCGACGGAACTTGAAGTAGATGCCGACAATCAGCAACGACGACAGGTAGACCCAGGTCGTCGGGTTCAACTCGTATTCGAAAAGGATTCCCTGCATGGGTCCTTGCGAGTTCGACCAGTTAAGGGCCCGTCGAGACGGCGGTCTTATAGTTGGACAGCGCGTGCGTCCCGATTCCCCCTAAGATACACCTTCCGCACCGTTTTTCAAGACTTACAACGGTTTTTTCGTTTGCCGGCTCCACCACAGTCCGGCCCGGTGGCGATCGTACCGGGGATTCTCCGTCGGCATCTTGGTACCCAGGGATTTCCGCCACGTTTCGAGCCTCGCTTCGAGAGACTGGGCCGTCTGGGGCATCTTTTCCGCCAGATTGGTCTGCTCGCCGAGGTCTTCTCGGAGGTTGTACAGCTCGAGCGTGCCGTCGTCGAAGAACTCCAGCAGCTTGAAATCGCCGGATCGGATAGCGCCGGCCGACTGGATGCTCGGTGGCGAGCAAGAAGTAGGCCGGAACAAGCGCAGCGCAGTTCCGGCACGCGGTTTCTTACGACCTTTCTTCACCAAGTGCCGGAACTGCGCTGCGCTTGTTCCGGCCTACACACTCCTACTCAGGAAGGTAACCCCAGTCGCCAATCCGTTCGATGGGGCCGCCGCCATACAAGTACTCCCGATAGTTTTGTTTGGGGAAATACATGAACTCGTCGAAGTTTATCCCCGGTCCCCATGCGCGAACCAGAAGCGCCCAAGGATTGCCTGCGTATTCTTCGGCCCGTGAGCCCACGAGGTATTCATACTCCGGGTATCCCCCCATTCCAGTGGACGGAACGGCCGGCAAGTATTTCGGCACCAACTCGGTCAGGTCGTTTGGCGGACGCCCCTGGTCAACCACGAACTGATCGATCGCTGCGACCAGCGGACTACTTCGGGCGGCCAATTGCTCAAACGCATCCATGCGGAGTATGATTCCGATCTTCCCGCCGAGGAATGAACCGGCGACGAGCAACAACGCAACGGGCACGCCGACAACTGCCAAATATCGGTATTTCGGCACGAACAGGTAGATCGGAATGAGCACCAGCCCGGCAAGAATCGCGAATGCTCCAAAGAGCCCCAAGGCATCTGCAATGGTCTTCGATCCGTGTGGGTGCACCGGCCAATAAAAGGTAAGAAACGAGGCGAAGGAATTTGCTGCACTGAAGAGCAAGCCGAAAACCAGAAGGCGCGTCTTCGGTTGCATTGGCGGCCTCCGTCATCACGATCGCGCGGTTTCGTGCGACCTTTGCTCACCAAATGCCGGAACTGCGCTGCGCTTGTTCCGGCCTACACGCTATTCCTCAATTCCCTCCGGCCGCTTCCCGGCGGCGGGCCTGGAGCTGCGCTTGGGTGTCGAGCGCGGCGCCCGGGTCGTTCTGTTGTTGCATCCAACGGTCCAGCTCGGCGATGAGCCGGGCCTGCACCTCGGCGTATTTCGGATCGCCGGCCAGGTTCCGCTGCTCGAACGGATCTTCGCTCGTGTGGTACAACTCCTCCGCCGGGCGGTGCATGTAGCGGTGGACCATCGCGTAGGCGTGCGGGTTGGCGTCCGCGGCGAACAGCCAGGTCGACCAGTACGGATTGTGCTCGGCCACGCCCATCACGTGCTTCTCGATATAGGTGGCCTCCGGCGTGAGGTTGCGGATGTAGCGGAAGTGGCGGTCGCGGACCGAACGGATCGGATACGGCGGGCCCTCGGGCACGTTGTTGTGCATCGCGTAGGCGTACCGGCGGTGCTCGGTCTTCTCGCCCACGAGCACCGGCAGGAAGCTCGATCCGTCGTAGTCCTTCGATTGCGGATCGCCGCCGGCCGCCTCCAGCAGCGTGGGCAGCACGTCGGCGTATTGGACCAGAGCGTCGGTGCGGCTGCCCGGTGCGATCCTGCCGGGCCAGCGGACCGTCAAGGCGGTGTGCAGCCCGAGTTCCCAGTTGGTCCACTTGCACCCGGGAAACTGGGCGCCCTGTTCGGAAGTGAAGATCACCATCGTGCGATCGGCCTGGCCCGTCTCGTCGAGCGTGCGGAGGATATCGGCGACCTGTTGATCGAGCACCTCGATCTCGGCCAGATACCGGGCGAAATCCTCGCGGGTCTGCGGCGTGTCGGCCAGGTGCGGCGGCAGCTTCAGCGCCCGGCGATCGAAGTGGCTCGGATCGCCGACCGTCCAGACCACGTGCGGCACGACCAGGGCGACCACCAGGCAGAACGGCTGCTTGGGATCACGCTCCATGAACCGGCGGATTCCGCCGCACTCGTGGTTGGCCGTCTTCGACACGCAGTTGCGCTCGAACCCGTCGACCATCTCGAAGGGAAAACTACCGCGGGGCGTGACGTGGACCTTGCCGGCCAGCCCGGTGCGATAACCCAACGCGCCGAGGTCGTGGCAGACGCTCTTCGTCCCCGGTCGCGCGGCCGAGTGGTTCCAGCAGCAACCGTTGCGCATCGGGTAAAGGCCCGTATACATCTCCGTGCGGCAGGGCTGGCACATCGACATGCTCACGTACGCGTGGCTGAAGAGCATCCCCTGCGACGCCAGGCGGTCGATGTTCGGCGTCGCGACGTTCTGCCCGCCGTAGAGCGGCAGGTCGCTGTAGGTGGCGTCGTCGGCCATGATGACGAGGAAGTTCGGCGGCAAGTCGTCCGATCGGGCCTGCACGGTCGCGGCGATGACCGAGCCGATCAGAAGCAGTGTAAGGACGCGATGGTGCATGGTGGTCTCCTGGTGGGATGAGAAGTAGGCCGGAACAAAAAGTAGGCCGGAACAAGCGCAGCGCAGTTCCGGCCTACACTTGACAGGTTCCCTATCACCCCTCCTCGATGATCTCCAACCCCAGCGCCTTGCCGAACTCGGCCAGCGGCTCTTTCACGTCGCCGTAGACGGTCACGCGGTGCCAGCCGAAGCGGGCCCACTGGTCGAAAAGCTTGCCAATGTCGCCGCGGACTTCGCCGATCAGCTTGGTGCGGCAGCCGTATTCGCTGTCCAGCGTGCCGACCGCCTTGGCCTGGTGGATAATCATCTGCTTCCGTCCCACGTTGGTGCGGAATGTGGTCGTCATGTAGCCCGGCGGAAGGAACGACTCGGCACAGGCGCCGCGGGGGTCGCGGTTGTGGAGCGTGCGGATGCGGAATCCGTTCGACGCGCCCTCGGTCCCCAGCGGCTTCGTCGTGGCCACGCAATGGGCGTAGACGATCTGGTTCTTCGAGGTGTCCAACGCCGGATCGGAGACGAAGCCGGGCCGGCCGGTGAGGATGCGGGCCATCAACATGCTCAGCGTGTCGTCGGCCATCGCCTCGCAGACGCCCTGCCCGCCGTCGTTCAAGAGCTGCTTGAACCCCAGACACGGATAGGCCGGCAGCTTCCCGGCGTTGAATCCGCCCAGGCAGTTCATCGTCACCGTGTCGGTGCCGTACTTCTTCAGCAATTCGAGCGTGGCCAGATAGACGCCGCCGGCCTTGTCGATCGCGTCGGGCTGCGACTCCATGACCTGTTTGGCCTGATCTCGCCAGCGGCCGGCCTGTTCGGCCGCCTTCTCCGGATCGATCTTGTTGTAGAGGTCCAGCAGTTCGTCGAACTCGACGTGGCGGCCCTTTACGCCCAAGAAATCCTGCTCCTGACCTGTCCGGCCGCGACCGACGATCAGGAACTGCGACTGGCGAAACCGCTTGACGCACTCGCCGATGTCGGTCAACGCCGGGCGATCCTCGACGCACTGCATCTCCCCGGCGGCGGCGAACGTCTTGCGATACGCCTCTTCACACCGCCGGGCGAACGCGGCGGGCGTAATGCCGGGCTTGCCCACCGCGGCGAACTGCCGGGCGACCGTCACCAGGTCGCCAAGCCGGGTCGTCGAAACGGCGGCCACGGGAACCTGGCGATCGGCCAACTGGCTGTAGCGGGTGAGAAACACGCCGCAACCGCCGAGGAATTCGTCGGCCAAGAGCATCGGCTTCTCCAGATCGGCGATCTGGAGCACGAGTCCGCCCAGGCCCCAGTCGAGCGTCATTACATAGACCAGGTAGCCGTCGACGTCGTCCTTCATGGTGATCGCCTTTTGGGCGTCGGCCGAATTCTCGACGGTGACCGGGACGAACTCGATCTCGGCACACCCTTCGGCCAGCGCGGCGAGGATCTCCCGCTGCCGGCCCGGGGCGTCGAAGTCGGGATACGGCCAGATCTCCCTGAAATTGGTGTTGGCCAGGAAGACGGCCGCGACCTTGACTCTCTTGCCCTTCGGTGCGTCGGCCGCGCGGGAAGGCAACGCCAACCCGCCGACCGCGGCAACCGCGGCCGTGCAGCCTTGGAGAAAACGCCGCCGATCGACGGCGTGGTGACAACCGTGACAGGAATCAACAGCGTGACATCGACACATCGGGCTTCTCCCTCGAGAGCTGAAACTGAAAACGGATAACCGATTGTAAGTTACGGCCACCGCTTTGTCTACACTCTTGTTACCCCATCGGGGCGTGCCATTGGAGACTGCCCAAATCGACGCCGTGGGCGTACCATTGCCCGCAGGTAGACCTATTCTGGCACTACAGCACTGGGTTGGTTTGCCGAGCATTCGGAACGCGTTTGTCCGAGAATGAGCAAAGTAGGCCGGAACAAGCGCAGCGCAGTTCCGGCACGTGGCTCCGTCGTGACGACGTCTTGCAGAGCAAATGCCGGAACTGCGCTGCGCTTGTTCCGGCCTACACACATCTTTCACAAAACACTCATGGCCGCGGGCCGTAATGGGGCGGGGGGGCGTCGAGTTCGTAACAGCCGAGGTCGGGCGCCCTGCCCGTGGGGGCGTCGTTGACGTTCGGCAACACGCAGCCGCGATCGATCGCCGCGGCGGACGGCTTGAGGCGAAGGTCCCACGTGCCGGGCTGGCTGGTCAGGCCGCGCCGTGGCGGGCGGGCGTCGACGAACCCGTCGTAGTCGACCATCACCCCGTGGACTTCGTGCCCCGCGCCCGCGGCGAACTCGGCCAGCGTCTCGTAGCCGCTCTGCTGCTTGCCGTCGTACCAGAGGATAAACCGGCCCGGGCCGTTGCGGCGGTAGCCGTTGTAGTCGAGCGTCGAGTAGGGCGTGATCGTGCCGGTGCTGATCGCCCGCACGTTGGGCAGCTCGCCGCGGTCGCCCGGCACGGGATCGCCGCCGAGGATCAGGTTGTTGCGGAAATGCCCGTTCTGCCAGCGATTGAAACTGCAAAACCCCTCGCCGGCCGAGCAGCACGTGTTGTGATACACCTCCAGGCCCGTGCAGTAGTTGTGCAGCTTGAAGCTCAACGCG
>DATLAN010000563.1:0-4820 GCA_035527455.1 Thermoguttaceae bacterium | reverse complement strand
ATTGTCTGGAGCTTTGATCGCCGTCGGAGACGCCTCCCACAGGCGGATTTGTGCCAAACGAATTCCCGGACGCCCTCGAATAGTCAAGAGTGCGAAGACCACGTGCACGGGTGGACAAGCCACCCTCGGCCCCCGGCGCGTCGTCGGTATGCCACAGCTTGCCGAAACGGCCGGTCAGCGGTCCGTTCACCCGAAATCACTGCTTGCCGGAAGCCGTCCGCCACTTGAAAACCCGCCAGCAGTGCCGCCGTCGCAAGAGCATCAACGTCTCTCGCGGCAAGCAGTGCCACACGGATCGAAACTGCCCGCCAAGCACGGGCACCCGGCGTGAGTTTCTTGAAGACAACAGGTTCCTTCGCAATCACGCTAACGCGCGTCCGACTTAAGGGTCGATTGATGAAACAGTTCGCGTGCGAAGGCGTTTTCGATTGTGCGATCCCCGAAAGGCAACAAGAGTCTACAGGGTCCAGCCGTCGCGGTAGGGGCGGGTGATCAGCGGCGCCGCTTCGGGGCAGTTCTTCGCCTGCATCTTTTCGGCGTCCCACTCGATTCTCTTGCCCAGACGTAACGCCACGTTGCCCAACAGCACCATTTCGGCGAGTCGGGAAGCGTAGTCGAAATTCGACTTCGTCGGCAGGCCAACCTTGCAGCCGGCGATCCACTCTTGGTGATGGTCCACGCCTTGCGTCGTCTGGACAATATCGGCTACCTCCTTGTTATCGCGGAACCTGTCCTCGGGCAACAGCATCCAACGCGTCCCGAAGGCACACGTTTGGAGGAACTTGCCCTTCTCGCCGATCAGTAGCACGCCGTTGCCGGGAAGTGTTTCGCCTTCGAGCCACTCTTCCGGCGGTCGCTTGCCGCCGAATGCCGGGCCGTCGTACCAGGTCAGTTTCACCGGCGGCAGCTCGCCCCTGGCCGGAAACTCCCAGCGGACAATACTCCACTTGGGGTAGGTCTCGTCGTTCATCGGGAAGCGCTCCGCTTCGACGCTGGTTGGGTCCCCCAGTTTCATTGCCCAGACCGGCAGGTTCATTGTATGGCAGCCCATGTCGCCGAGGGCTCCAGTGCCAAATTCCTGCCACATTCGCCACCTGCCGGGCAAATAGGCCGGATGATAAGGTCGTTCACGCACCGGACCGAGCCAAAGGTCCCAATCCAGCCCAGCCGGCACCGGCGGCGTGTCCTGGGGACGGTCTTCGCCTTGAGCCCAGCCGTTCCAGGGCCGGTCGCTCCAGACGTGGATCTCTCGGACCTTTCCGATGATGCCGGCCTGGAGCACCTTGACTCCGCTGCGCAAACCCGCGGACGCCGTCCCTTGATTGCCCATCTGAGTTGCCACCTTGTGCCCAGCGGCCGTTTGGCGGACCACTCGGGCCTCTTGGATGCACCAGGTCAGCGGCTTCTCACAGTAGCAGTGCTTGTTCATCTTCATGGCCATCACGGAGGCCGCAGCATGCGTGTGATCGGGTGTGCTGACGACTACCGCGTCGATCTGCTTGTCGAGTTCGGTGAGCATTTTGCGGAAATCGCGGTACCTCTTGGCCTTCGGATATTGCTTGAACGCCCCGGCGGCCCGGCGATCGTCCACGTCGCATATGGCAACGATGTTCTCGCCGCTGACACCTTGGAGGTTGGTGGCGCCGCGTCCGCCGGGTCCAATGATGGCAATGTTCAGTCTGTCGTTGGGTGATCCGGGATCGCCCGGGGCCGGTGCGGTGAGCGTACCGGCAACTGCGACGGCCGAGCCGGTCAGGGCGGCTTGCCGAAGGAACTCTCGGCGGGTCAAGTGATTGGCCATTGTAGAACTCCCTCTCCTATGACTGTCGGGGTAATATCGACGACTCAGCGTTCTTGAGCAACTTGCCAGCTTAGGCAGATCGTATCAGGAAAGCACGTCAGGGACAACGTGACCCCCGCCGGCGTGCCAGAACCTGTTGGCCGAATGGGCGCGCCGAGCGGCGTCTGGCCGGGGTCTACCGGTGAGGCCGAATTGCCAAAAGACGCATGGAGTTTCCCACACACCACCCCACCCAGCCAGCCCCGTGGGGCAGCGAAGGTTTCCCGCCGCTGTCCGACATTTCGGTAGTTATTTGACGCGTCCTGTAAGACGCATGAAATTACGCGACAGCGGGGTCGGCGGCGACGGCCAGGGTATAGCCGTCGGGAGAGAAGGCAATCGCGGCCGTGTGGATCCGCCCCCGTCGATCCCCGTGCAAAAGCCACTCTTTCTCTTCGGGCGAACGTCACCGATCCATCGTCGACGTGGGCACGAACGCCAGTCCCCGTACCCGGTCGCCGCCGACAACACCGATCGTCGAAAACGCCGCCGGCGTTGCCCCATCGGAGCGGTAGATGTTCTTGTTCGACTCGTCAACGGCGAAGATGGCGTCCAGTACCGCCGAGTAGGAGAGGTCGTACATTGTCCCTGAGGGGAGTTCCCCATGACTCGCATGCGTACCGTTGTTTAGATTGATATGTACCAGTTGCGCGGGGCCAGACCCGGCAGTATCTATGGTATAGAAGAAGTCGCGAGTCGAGTCATACACACCATGGTCGTTATCGATTCCCGGCGAGGTGCGCACCAAAAACTCGGATTTGCCGGTCGGGTCAAGCGAGTACAGATTGCGAGCAACGGTGCTGCCGGGAGGGCAAACCCCGACTACGAGACCGTTTCGACTTCCAACGAATTCGATCCCTTCGAAGAGCCCGGTCGTCTGGTCCCCCAAAATCGCCACCACCGTTCCGCGACCGGTCTGACGGTCATATCGAACAAAACGTCTTGTATGCGGAAAGGCTTTTTCGGTAGTCACGCCAAATAGAATATCTTTAACCGGGTCGTAGGCCAGGTCAAATGGAATCACCCCCGCGGGGAAATTGTGCGGACCAACGACGCTGACATTCGAAGGGTCGGAAGGGTCGATCGTCACCAAGTGGGTTTCGGTGACGCCAAACAACCGCTGGGCACGAACATCTCCGTGGCGGCCCGCTGCCACGTGGGTCGGCGGTTCGGCAATGGCAGCCAAGCCCTTGTAGGCGCCTCCCCGAGTGATCGGTATCGTTTGTAACACATCGCCCGTCATCGGATCAAGTTCGATGAGTGCAGGCGTCTCCTGTTCGAGAACGTACAGTCGAGACTTGAGAAAAGCCAAGTCGTTGCACAAATGGGGCGAAAAAGGGGCGCCAATAGCGGTGTATTGTTGCGGGCTACGGCTGACGCGGAAGAGCCGGGCCGGGACGAGTGGAATACTGTCAACGCTCAGCAACTCACCGACACCCGTTTCGTCCGCAATCAGAGCGTCGAAGTCCTTCGGGGCGGAATAGCTGAGGATGCTGCTGATGGTCCCGTCAACAGGATTGAGGCGGCCGAGGGAATCGGAATGCGTCTCATTCCCGTGCAGATCAAAGCCGATTACGAGTTCGTCTGCCAGGCCGGCCAGGCCTTCAGCGTTTGTGATACCTTGACCATCGTTTGTAACGGGAACCGGCGTCGATGCCGCCCCGGTTGACGGATCAATCCGAAATAGCTCGACCTTCTCTTGTAAGACCGAATTCAGCCCGTACAACAACCCGTCATAGTAAGCCAGGCGGGCATCTTTGAAGATATCGATGCCCAGCGGCCCGACGACCCTGACTTGGCCCGTGGCCGAATCGATAGCGACCAACTCGTCGGTGTCATAGTCAATGGAAAACAGCTTGCCGCCAAACAACCGCTCGCCAAGAGCGGCCTGCGAAAAAACGCCAACAGCCAGTGTCAATGCAATGGCTGTAACCCACATCCTGAATAAAGTTTGCCGTGCCATTTCAATGTCTCCTTGCTTAAAGAAACTGCAAAGGTATGGTCGATCGCGATTGTAATTCCCTTGTAACACACGCGATGGACGGGATACTGCAAAGTCGCGTTCATTAGACGTACACGAGGCGGAGAAAGTTCCGGCATTTCCCCCCTCTCCCCGGGATGATAGGTGGCAGAATTCGTTCGTTTCCCGACGCAGACGCCGGAACCCCCTTCTAGCACGTAAGTTCTGTCCGGGGTGTCCGATATTGCCATGTCGTAATTCGAAACCCCGTAAAGCCGTGCCGCACTGCCGCACGAGGTTTCTGACACCGCTTCTTTCGCCGCGAGCCTGCCACCGACCCCCCGGCCCCGCAGCACTCCGGGGAGCCAATCCCAAGACAGCATTTCCATCGACCTGCGGCGTGCGGAACGCGGGTGGCCCAAAACGGGAGATTGACGGTCGCGGGGAAATACCGTACATTAGTATATGTGTATCTTCCGGCGTGCGGTCGATCAAGAGGAGGTGTCGCGCAATCGGCGGCGAGGGCGGGTTGGCGTCGGCTCCCATTGGTAGCCGGATTCTCGCATTCGTAGCCGGATTCGCAAGAATTCGGCCGTTGCCCAGTTTCACGTCAATTGGTCCGAAATTCTTGCGAATCCGGCTACCATTTGGTGCCGGTCCGAATTCTTGCGAATCCGGCTACCATTTGGCTGAAGCGTTAGGAACATTGTTGTTCTTGAAAATGCGAAATTCGCGAAAAATGGTAAACAATGACGTAACCCGTGGACAAGAAAGGCTTTACGCACGGGAAAAGAACACGCGAAGCTACCTGATTCTGGCCGAGCTGTCAAGTAGGGGCCATGCGAGATAAGTCTTTGGAAATAAAGGAGTTACGCAAACTCGGGTCGGTCGGCTCTCGACCGCCGCGCAGGCGTGTGGCAGAAAACAATCGGTTTTCGCACCGAACCGTTTGCCCGGCCGGTTCGCGTAACGTGTGGAGGGGCAACGTGTTGCGTCAATCCACGCTGTGGCCGGGGAGGC
>DATLAN010000562.1:0-49865 GCA_035527455.1 Thermoguttaceae bacterium | reverse complement strand
TCGAGGAGCCCTTCTGTCCGGTGATGCCCATCATTCCCTTCCGCACGTGCGACGAGGCGCTCCGCCTGGCCAACGACACGGAGTACGGGCTGGCCTCGTACATCGCCACGCACGATCTCGGGACGGCGATCAAGATGGCCGAGGGGTTGGAGACGGGCATCATTTCGATCGGCGACTTCGCGCCCGCCACGGTGCTGTGCCCCTTCGGCGGCATGAAACAAAGCGGGATCGGACGCGAGGGGGGCCGCGAAGGCATCCTGGAGTACCTGGAGTCGAAATACGTCTCGCTGGCACTGAAAGAATGATCCGGCGGTACTCGGCGGTGGGGATTGACGGCCCACCCGGGCCTTTCTATCTTCTGAAACTGTAAGGGGCAAGTCGAAAATGGGGACTGGCTCCAGGCCGTATTTCGGCTCCAAAGTCGCGAAAGACGTATGCCGGCCCGGTGCATGTTCCCTTTTTCGACGGGGTCCCGGCAGTCACCACCCGAAAATGGGGACAGTTTGCGATACGAACCCACACTTATTCCCGGGGAGGTAGAACCATGCGTAAGTCATTGGCCATGCTGCTGAGCGTTGCCCTGGCATTGTGCCTGTGCGGCTGTTCGGGCGACTCGGACAAGACCGAACCGACTGGCGACGAGACTTCGGAGGTCAAGACCACGGGACCTCAAATGCCGGAACTCAAGACCCCCGGACTCGCGATGCCGGAAATCAGGATCCCCGGAACGTCGAAGACCCCGGAACCCTCGCCGGTTCCCCGGGTTTCTCCGCCCGAGATTCCCTCCGGACCCGATGCGGGAACGCCCCCGGATATGAGCAAGGGTTCGGACCGTTCGGGCGATGCCCAGACGGTGGCGTTCGCGGTGGCGTGGTGTACCAGCGCCGATCCGGCCGCGGCGGCCGAGGCGGCGGCCAAGGAGGCCCTCGATCAGCTCGGCTGCCCGGCCAAGGGGCTGGTCTTCTACGAGTATTACCCCAAGACGATCAAGACGACGGTCAAGAATGACAAGGGCGAGACGAAGGAGACCGAGAAGCAGGTGCCCGACCCGGCCAAGGACAAGCGGATCCTGCCGGCGATTCGCGGCGCGGCCGGTTCCGTGCCGGTGATCGGCTGCCGTGCCCGCTCGCTGGTCACCGGCGGCACGATGCTCGAAAACACCGTGGCCGTGCTGGCCATCGGCGGCGAGGCGGTTTCCTGCAAGGTGGCCAAGGCCCGCCTGGCGAAGGACCGCCAGGACGTCGGCAGCGTGATCGCCGAGGCGCTGAAAGACGTCAACGACCTGAAGATCGTGCTGGCGCTGTCCGAGATGAACCTTTCCTTCGACACCACGCCGGGCATTTCGGTCGAGGACTTCATTCGCGGCATTCTGGACACGACCGGCAAAGACGTCACGCTGTTCGGCGGCAACTGCATGCCCAACGACTATCCCGACGACAAGGGCGGCGTCCAGTTCCTCGACGACGAGATGCTGACAGGCCACGTGGTGGCCATGGGCATCGGCGGGCCGCTGGCCGTACACGCCAACCACACCAACGAGTTCATCGCCTCCCAAGAGACCGTCGCTGTCACCGAGGCGGACGACAAGTGGGTCTACAAGTTCGACGACAAACCGGCGGCGGAAGCCTATCGGCAGATCCGCGGCATGACACCGGACGAAGCGTTCACCAGCGATGGGAAACACCCGATCGGCGTGGTCGTCGCTCCGGGAAAGGTCTATCTGCGGATGATCCTGGACTGGATCGACGCCGAAGGCAAGGACCGCGAGGGGAACGCCTCGACGCATCCGCCGGGCTCGCTTCAGTTCGTGGCCGCCGTCCCGGTGGGCACGAAGGTCAAGATCCTCCGGGGCGGCGACGATCCCCAGGCAATTCTCGATTCGGCCAAAGAGGGGATCGTCCAGTCGATCGCCCAGGCCGGTGCCGCCAAGCCGCTATTGGCCCTGCTTTCCGATTGTTGTGCCCGGGGCGGCCGGCTCCGCGAGTTCCGCAAGGCCGACGAGTGCGAGATCCGGCAGGCCATCCTGCCGGCGTTGGGGCCGCAGAACCGCCTGCCGATCTTCGGTTTCTACGCTTGGGGCGAACTGGGGCCGATCGCCGGCGAGTTCGGCGGCCTGCCCTGCATGTACCAGCAGCACACGTTCGTCTCGGCCGTGATCACCGAGAAGTGATGTCGCCGGGGGGGATCGGCGAAGCAGATGTAGGCCGGAACAAGCGCAGCGCAGTTCCGGCATCTGCCGTGCAAAGCCCTGCCGTGCAAGACCCGATGCCGTGCAAAACCCGGTGCCGTGCAAAACCCGGTGCCGTGCAAAACCCGGTGCCGTGCAAAACCCGGTGCCATGCAAAACCCGGTGCCGGAACTGCGCTGCGCTTGTTCCGGCCTACTACTGCGCCTTCCCCGGACTGCGCCACAACCGCCGCGACCAAAGCGTCAGGCTCAGCGCGACCACCAGGTTCAGCGACCCGATTGCGGCGTGCGCGGTGGTGATCCACACCTGCAACGGGCCCTCCTGCACGGGTGCGTAGTTGAAGGTCCAGAAATAGTCGCGGAACCAGGCGGGAAATCCGTAGTTGGTGATCCAGGTGCCGGCCCCCAGAAGGAGTTGCAGCAACAACAGGCCCGCGAAAAGCTTCGCCCGGCGCACGATCGTCGGCTCGTCTCGGCCGCGCCGCATCACGAAGACCAGCAGCCAGACTACGCCGATCGTTACCACCGCGACCGCGATCAGTTTCAGCCAGACCCAGAGAACGGCCCAACTCGGGTCGGCGTCCGGCGGAAGGTGACGGAGCTGGGCGCCCAGCACGATCAGCACGTAGACCCCCACGGTAGTGCCCAACGAAAGCACGTGCAGCCATCGGGCCCCCGCGTGAGTTCTCGGTCCCTCGGGCCGTTGCCAGCGCGGCGAAGTCAAGATGACCAGTGCCGCACAAAAGGCGAAGAACAGCGGGGCCGTGCAGCCGTGGACCTTGGCCAGGAGGATCTCATCGCCCAGGACGCGCAGCCCGCCGATGGTGCCCTGCAACACGACTCCCGCCACCGCGGCGACGCCCAGCCACCGCATCCACCTCCGGGCGTCCGTTTTCCACACCGCGACGGCGAACGCGATGGTCATCAGCCCCACCGCCAGAGCCAGCATCCGGTGGCCGTGTTCGAGGAACAGATCCCACCCGGCCACCCAGAGCCGCCACGGAAGGTAAATCCAATAACCGTAGGTGCTGGGCCAGTCGGGCACGGCCATGCCGGCGCTGTAGGTCGTCACCAGCCCTCCCACCCAAATCAGCGAAAAGACGGCGCACGCCAGCACCCACGCCAACCGATGCGGCCAGCGGCCGGTGGCTTGCTTCGGGGCAGTGCGTTTGCGACGGCTCACGTGCGAGGGAACGGCCCAGGGTGGTTCAGGGTAGTATCCATACCATGATAACGCGAAACCGAGGGTGCCGGAACCCGCTGGTTCTGCCCGACGTTCCCATACAGGGGGCGGGAGCCTGGGATAATCCAGGGCTCCGACGTGGCCTGCGACCGGAACCAAACGGCGGGCAAGCCCGCCCGCTAAACAACGGCGGGCAAGCCCGCCCGCTAAACGTTGTCATCACAGTCGCGTGGGCCACCTATCCACACACCGCGGACGGAATTCTTGACGCCGGACTCTAATCCCCAGCCCCGAGTCCCCAGCCCCGAGTCCCCAGCCCCCAACCGTGCCCTTCCTACGGCGCCGTGATCCGGATGTTGCGAAACGCCACGGGACCGTGGTTGCCTTGGAGCATGAGCGATCCCTCGGGCACTTCCTTGCCGTACAGATCGCCGCCGGTCTTGCCCTGGATCTCGACGTCTTGGTGGATCACCTGGCCGTTGAGGGTGACTTTGGTGAATCGGGCGTTGGCGATTTTCTTCTCGCCCTCGAAACGCGGGGCCACGAACTCGATGACGAACTTCTGCCACACGCCGGGCTCCTTCGACGCGTTCACGTCGGCCGGCTTCGTGCCGTAGAGCCCGCCCATGTCGCCGGGACCGATGCTGGTCTTGCCGAAGCTGTCGAGCACCTGGATTTCGTACTCGCCCATCAGGTAGACGCCGGAGTTGGACCCCTGGGGCACCATCAGCTCGATTTCGACGGTGCAGTCGCCGAACTTCTCCTTGGTGTAGATGTCGGCGCCGTGCCCGGCGGCCGTGATCAGTTCGACCGGCCCGTCGCCTGCCGGCCCGGCGACCAGCGCCCGGGGGTTGTCCGGATCGACTTTCGCGGTGCCGGTGGTCCACTTGCTGTTTTCCATGGGGCCTTTGGCCAGCCAGCCGTCGAGGCCGTTTTCCAGCGGGTCGAGCGCACGGCTCTTCTCCGCGGCCGAAGTCAGTCCGGCGACCATCAGCACCAGCGACAGTCCGGCCAATACGGTCCATTTCACGTTGCGCAGTTCGCTCATCGACTTCTCCT
The DNA here is from genome assembly GCA_035527455.1 of Thermoguttaceae bacterium. Lineage (GTDB taxonomy): Bacteria > Planctomycetota > Planctomycetia > Pirellulales > Thermoguttaceae > DATLAN01. Next base: position 45,436 of record DATLAN010000562.1, on the reverse strand, counting down.
CCATCGGTTCGAGAAAACAGGGGATTCTGTAGAAGCCGGATTCGCAAGAATTCGGCCGTTGCCCGACCTCATGCGAAAGGGTCCGAATTCTTGCGAATCCGGCTACCGTCTATTGTCCAGCAGGGCGCGCCATTATAGCCCGACGATTTGGCGAGTACCAATCGGGGATGGAATCCGCCCCCTTTTTCTCGCCCGGCTGGTCCGTTACACTCACCATGGTCCTCCCCCAAACGCCCCAATCCCAACTAGCGAGCCATGAGCCACCCTTATTTTCAGCAGCTCTTCGCCCAACGAATCGGTGGTATGAGCTACGGCAAAGGTGCGGAGATCTACAAGTTCGAGAAGATCAAGCGGGCGAAGCGCAAGGCACTGGCCGAGTACCCCCATCGGTCGCTGGTCGATTTCGGGATCGGCGAGAACGACGAGATGGCCCCCGAATCGGTCCGCCGGGTGATGGCCGAGGAGATCAACCGGCCGGAAAACCGGGGCTACGCGGACAACGGGATCGCCGAGTTCAAGGAGGCGGTTGCCCGATTCATGGCCCGCGAGTTCGACGTGCGGCTCGATCCGGCCACCGAAATCAACCACTGCATCGGCTCGAAGACCGCGTTGGCCATGTTGCCGGCCGTGCTGATCGACCCGGGCGACGTGACGCTGATGACCACGCCCGGCTATCCGGTCGCCGGAACGCACACGAAGTACTACGGAGGCGAGGTCCATCGACTGCCGTTGTCGGCCGAGAACGATTTCCTGCCCGATCTGGATTCCATTCCCGCGGAAATCCGGCGCCGGGCCAAGCTGCTGGTGATCAACTACCCGAACAGTCCCACGGGCAGGGTTGCCACGCGGGACTTCTACCGCCGCGTGATCGAATTTGCCTTGGAAAACCGGGTGGTCGTGGTGCAGGACGCGGCCCACGTGATGCTCACGTTCGACGGTCCGCCGCTGAGCTTCCTGCAAGTGCCCGGGGCGCGGGAGGTGGGCATGGAAGTCCATTCGCTTTCGAAGGGCTGGAACATGATCGGCTGGCGGATGGGCTGGGTTTGCGGACACGAGCGGCTGGTCAGGGCGCTGGCCGACGTGAAGGACAACTGCGACTCGGGCCAGTTCATCGCCGTGCAGAAGGCGGCCGCCGCGGCGTTGGACGATCCGCAGATCCCGCAACAGATCCGGCGGAAATACCACCGCCGGCTGAAAAAGCTGGTCGACGTGCTTTCCCGGTGCGGATTCGACTGCCGGATGCCGGGCGGATCCTATTTCCTCTATACGCGCAGTCCCAAGGGGGTGACGGGAGGCCCGGCTTTCGACTCGGCCGAGGCAGCCAGTCAGTACCTGATCACCGAGCACTCGATTTGTACGGTGCCTTGGGACGACGCGGGGGCCTACTTGCGGTTTTCGGCGACATACGAGGCAGCCGACGAAGCGGCCGAAGACGCCCTGATGGTTGAAACCGAAAAGCGGCTGAAGCAGATCCGACTGGTCTTCTGACCGCCGGAAAACCTATGATTGGAGAAGAGGTGCGATTCATGTCACGTCGTTTTTCGCTGTTCTGCTGGGTAGCTGTCTGCTTGCTGTTCCCGGCCGGCTGCGGCGGTCCCTCGGAGCCCTCGATTCAAGAGAGAATCGACAAGGCCAAGAGGCTCGGCTCGCCCGACGCGCGGGCGCAGCAACTGATCCGGATCGCCAAGGAACAGGCCCAGGAGCGGGACCTGGCCGGCGCCGAGAGCACCATGAAGGCGGCGCTGGCCGCGTGTGCCGAGGTCGAAGATCCGGCTGCCCGCGCCGGGGTCTATCTTCAATTGGCCTTGGCCCAGGCCGAGATGGACAATCGCGCGGAAGGCCGAAAGGCCGCCAAGGCCGCCCTGGAAGCGGCGGAGAGCATCGAGGACGTCGAAACCAAAGCCCGAACGTTGGCCAGGGTGGGCCGTGTGCAGGGTGCGACGGACGACGCCGAGAAAGCCGCCCAAACGCTCCGGGCGGCCAAGCGGATGGCCGCCCAACTGGACGACATGTCGGGCAGGATCCTCGTGCTCGCCGCGGTCGCCGAGAGCTACCATCAGATTCAGCAGGAGGCGGACGCCGACAGCGTGATCAAGGAAGCCATGGGGCTGGCCGAAACGATCGAGGACCCGCAAGAGCAGTGCAAAGCCTTCACCAATCTGGCGGCCAGACAGCACGCCATGGGAAAGGAAAAGCCCGCCTCGGAGACGTTCGATTCCGCCTTGGAGGTCGCCCAGAAGATCGCGGATCCCTACAAGCACGCCTACACGCTGACCGACGTCGCCGAGCAATTCGCCAAGGCCGACCTCAAGACGAAGGCCAAAGAGGTGTTGGCGAAAGCCAACGAAGTTGCCAAGCAGATCAAGGCGAAAGACCAGCAAGAGCAATTGGAGTTGAGGATCGCGAAGCTGCGGGATGAACTCTGACCGGGATTATTCATAAGCCCTGGAATTGCGTGACACACTGTCGTAGCCACGTTCGCCAGAACGTGGTCGTAGCCCTTGGGCACGCTCCACGTTCTGGCGAACGTAGCTACAAGCCTATGAATAATCCCGGCTAACCGCGGGATAACAAAAACGCCGCCGACGCCAGCGGCCGGCACTGACGGCGTCGGCCGGCCGCCTTCTCGGGAAGATCAGAAGACGACGATCAGATCGGTCCCGAAGGTGAATTGGCTGTCGCGGGTGCCGGAATCGAAAGGCAACCGGCCGTTGGCGTCCGTCAGGCCCTGGTACCAGTCCCAGCGGCACTCGGGACGCACGACGATCTTCTCGGTCGGTCTCCAGTTCAGCCCCAACGTGACTTCGTAGAAGTTGCCGGCGAAGCCTTGTTCATCCAACGCCTGATTCGGGCCCAGCGTCCAACCGTGCGGTGATCCCAGGCCGCCTACGCGAGCCCCGTCGTCGTCGCGGAACCACTCCAGCCGCGCGCCGAAGCTCCAGCACGGGTTCAACTCGTAGATCAGGTACTGATTCAGGCCGTACCACTCGGCACTGGGGACGGCACGGGCTTGACCGCCAAAACCGCCGCCGCGGTCGACCCCGTAGTCGTGCTGCAGCACGTACATCAACCGGTCGGTAACCTGGCGCGTGAACACGATGCTGCTGAGGCTGCGCGTGTGTTCGCCCGCGTCGTCGTAGCGGCCCACGGAAATGGAGTAACCCAGCGTGGTCCGCCCGTCGTGGCTGGTCGAAGCCATTCCGCCGAGGAACGAAAGATCGTCGTTGTTGTCTTCCCAGTTGTTCCATCCCCGATCGAACCCGCCGCTGATGCACGTGTGGCTATTGAGCCGGTACGTGGCCAGCAGGCCGGTGTGCGTGAACGGCTCGCCGTATTGCATGACGTAGGCGTGCGAGTAGAAGAAATTCTCCGGAGCGGGAATGGTCTCATACCCGATGGTCGTGAAAAAGCGCCCCATCCGCACCGTCAAGTCGTTGTAGGCGACGTCCATGTACGCCTGGGGTAGCGAGATTCCGTAGAACCTCTCCGAATTCCACTTGTCGGAACCGTCGCCGCGTTGCTCCAGCCCGCGGGCTTGCGTGAACCGGGCGTCGGTTCCGTAGAAGAAATCGACTCGGCCGCCGACGTCCCAGCCGCAGCCGTTGTTGTCGACGGCTTCCTCGGCGAATACCCAAATCTGGTTCCCTTGCCACTCGCCGTCGCGGTCGTTGAAGGTAACCGGTCCGTTGAAACGATCGGGAGTCGGCGCGGCCTTGGTGGTTATGCCCTGTTCGATCCAGGCACCGACGGTGAACGATCGCTTGCTCGAGCCAAGCCCGCAGTTCCCGCGTGGCCGGCAGCTACCCGCGTCGCACGCGTCGGAAAATCCGGCTGCGCCGTCGTAGTCGCCGGCGAAACTCGAACCGAACGGGTCGGGCGGACCAGCGTCGTAGACACCCTCCGGCGGCGATATGACGGTGGCTTCGCCGGGAGTGGGCGCTTCCGTAGGTTCTTCCTCGAAGGGCGTCCGTCCCTCATCTTGGTAGACGGCGTTGTCGACGTAGGCCGCGCCCGTTGCGGAAGGCCGCATACCGGCTGCGTCGGCCGGCGTACGGGTCGTGCTGGTTGAAGCGATCTGGGCTGGAGCCGTGCCGCCGCATAGCAGGCTCGACACGGCGACCATCGCCAACAACTTCCATGGCCGATTCTTCATCTTCCACTCTCCATTTTCCGAAGTGGGGCAGTCTTCCCTGGCCGAAGCGGGGCAGTCTTCCCTGGCCGAAGCGGGGCGTGCCAGCGGAGGCGTCTCGCATGACTCCGTCAATCACTACAACACATCGGAGCGTTCCAGGCCGCACATTCAGTCAACCCCGCAAAGCCCGTAGAACCGGAAATATACATAAACTGCCCTCAAATCGCCCATCTTGACAGTCGCCCAAGCGATGCCCACTTTACCCCGGCCCCTTGTCCAAACCGCAAAAGGGGGTTATCATGCCCGTTTCGCAGCTTTTGGGAGTGTGTCATGCGCCATCTACTGTCGGCTCTGGTCCAGAACGTGCCGGGGGTGCTGTCGCATATCTCCGGAATGCTGGCCTCGCGTGGCTACAACATCGACAGCCTGGCTGTCGGGGAGACCGAGACCCCTCATTTATCGAGAATGACCTTCGTTGTCGTCGGCGACGACAGCGTGTTGGAGCAGGTCCGCAAGCAGCTCGAAAAGATCGTTACCGTGGTCCGCGTCGACGACATCAGTTCGCAGAATTACGTCGAGCGAGACCTCATGCTGCTGAAGGTCGCTGCTCCGGCAGGCCGACGCAGCGAAATCCGCGAGCTGGCCGACATCTTCCGCGCGCGGATCGTCGACGTGGCCCCCGAAATGGTGATGGTCGAGATTTCCGGGCAGGAAAAGAAGATCGAAGCGTTCATCGAACTGATGCGGCCTTTCGGTATCATCGAGCTGGCCCGTACCGGCCGGATCGCCATGGTTCGGGGGGAAAAGGGGGACGAGTGAAACCCGAAAATTCGAAATCCGAAATCTGAAATCCTCTAGGAGTACGTGGATCATGCCGGCCAAAATCTATTACGACAAAGACGCCGACCTGGCGCTGTTGAAGGACAAGAAGATCGCCATTCTCGGCTACGGATCGCAAGGCCACGGACACGCCCAAAACCTCCGCGACAGCGGCTGCAACGTGATGGTCGCCGAGTTGCCCGACACGTCCAACTACGAGCAAGCGGTCAAAGACGGCTTCGAGCCCCTCGCGGCCGACGAAGCCACCCGCTGGGGAGACATCATCACCATCCTGCTTCCCGACGAATTGCAGGCGGACGTATTCCGGGCACAAATCCGAGAGAACCTCTCGCCGGGCAATATCCTGGTGTGCTCGCACGGATTCAACGTCCATTTCGGCCAGTTCGACATCCCCAAGGGGGTGGCGACCATTCTCGTGGCGCCCAAGGGGCCCGGCCACCTGGTTCGCTCGGAGTACGAGCGCGGGGCCGGCGTGCCTTGCTTGATCGGTCTGGGAGAAGGGGCCGGCGACAAGGAGCGCCAGATCGGACTGGCCTATGCCAAGGGGATCGGCGGCACCCGGGCAGGCGTGATCGAAACCACCTTCGCCGAAGAAACCGAGACCGATCTGTTCGGCGAGCAGGTCGTGCTTTGCGGCGGCTTGACCGCGCTGATCAAGGCCGGCTACGAAACGCTGGTCGAGGCCGGCTATCAGCCCGAAATGGCCTACTTCGAGTGTCTGCACGAGGTCAAGCTGATCGTCGACCTGATCTATCAAGGCGGCCTGAGCTACATGCGCTACAGCATCTCCAACACGGCCGAATACGGCGACTACACCCGCGGGCCGAGGATCATCACCGACGAGACCAAGGCCGAAATGAAGCGGATTCTCCGGGAGATCCAGGAGGGCGAGTTCGCCCGGGAGTGGATCCTCGAAAACAAGGCCAACGCCCCGAAGTTCAAGGCGCTGCGTCGCCAGGAGCGGGGGCACGAGGTCGAGCAGGTCGGCCGGCACCTGCGTCGGCTGATGTCGTGGATCAACGCCAAAGAGGTGTGAGAATCGACGTAAGTCTCTACCTCGTATAGATTAACGCTCTTGCCCGTCGTCCGGTGTCCGTGCATTCGAGGGGGGGTAGCAATGTGCGCTTCACGCGCCTGCAACTCGCCAACCGCGGATTCTGGGCATTCTGATTGACATGAGAAATTCGGCGAAGTTATACTAACGGAAGAGTTTCGCGGGTCTGCCAATCGTCTGCGAGAACCCATTCATGGTTTCGGCCGACCCCGGCTTGGCGTGACGGACAGTGCCGAACGGAGGCGGTCTGTAGTTCCGGAACAGAGTCGCTGAGGCGGGCGTCTGCCAAGCGGTCAAAGGAGAGGTCTGGATATGAACCTCGTAGGAAAAATCTTCACCGTGCTCATCCTCGTCATGAGCGTGGGTTTCTGTACAGCCTCCGTGTACGTGTTCGCCACGCACAAGAACTGGAAAGAGCTGGCCGAAAAGGAACAGAACAACCTGGCGGTCGAGAAAGAGAAAAACGACAATCTCCAGACCGACAAGGACAATCTGGAAAGCGAGATCAAGAAGGAGAAGAGCGCTTACGAAGCGGCCTTGGCCCGGCTGGATACCGAAACGATCCGGCTTGCCGGAGAAGTGGATCAACTCCAACAAGAGAACGACAATCTCGTCAAGCAGAACGGCGAGCACATGGTCGCGGCACGCGCGGCCGAGGAGAGCAGCAACCTGCTACGCACTCAAGTCGATACCTTGCGGACAGAGAAGATCACGGCCCAACAGGAGCGCGACGGCCATTTCAACCAGGTGGTCCTGCTGACCGACCACTTGCACAACCTGATCAACGAACAAAAACGGCTGGAAGACCGGAACGTCCGAACCGCCGAGGATCTGGGGAAAGCGACCGAAGTGTTGCGCAAGTTCGGCCTGGCGCCGGAGCCCGAACTCTATCCCGGTCCGCCCTGGATCGACGGCCTCGTGCTCTCCACCACCGGCGGCGATCTGATCACTGTCTCGCTGGGAACCGACGACGGCCTGTTGAAAGGGCACTTGCTCGACGTCGTCCGTGCCGGCGGCAGCGGTTCGAGCTACGTGGGCAAGGTCCAGGTGGTCAAGACCGAGGCGGACGAGTCGGTCTGCAAGATCGATCCCAACTACCTCAAGAGCCCCGTCCGCCGCTGGGATTTCGTGACCACCAAACTCACAAGGCCCGCCTATGTCACCACGAAACTCGACTAAGACCGGCGGACCGTACCGGAAGCCCCGGGCCGACGTCTACACGATGCTGCTGATCGTTGCGCTGATCGCCCTGGTGATAGGGATCTGGCGCTTGTACGACCTGATGAACATTTACGAGTTCAAGTTCCAAGATGCGTCGCTCGCCCCGGCCGGGCGCCACGTCGCGATGGCCATGGTCGCCGGTCACGATCTACCCACAAAGAGCACGGATGCTCCAACGTCTGCTGAACTACTTCAGTTCCGATCTGGCGGTTGACCTGGGAACGGCCAACACGCTGATCAGCATCGCCGGCGAGGGACTCGTTCTCGATGAGCCCTCGGTGGTCGCCGTGCAGCAGCAGTCCGGGCGGATCCTCTCGGGCGGGTGTGCGGTGGGACACCTGGCCAAGCAGATGCAGGGCCGTACGCCCGAGTCGATCTCCGTGGTCCGCCCGATTCGCGACGGCGTGATCACCGATTTCGAACTCTGCGAGGCGATGCTCCGCTATTTTCTCCGTAAGGCCCAGCCGCCCGGCTTCCGCCGCAAACCCCGTGTGCTGGTCGCCGTGCCCGGCTGCATCACGGCGGTCGAAAAGCGGGCCGTCTTCAACAGCACGCACCGAGCGGGCGCCCGGCAGGTCTGGCTGCTGAGCGAAGCCAAGGCGGCGGCGATCGGCGTCGGGCTGCCCATCGCCGAGCCGGTGGCCAGCATGGTCGTCGACATCGGCGGCGGCACCACCGAAACGGCCGTGATCAGCCTGGCCGACACCGTGGCCGCCGACTCGATCCGCACCGGCGGCGACGAAATGGACCGGGCCGTCGTCGATTACCTCCGCCGCCACTATAGCCTGCGGATCGGACTGCCGGCCGCCGAACGACTGCGGATCGACGTCGGCAGCGCCTATCCGCTGGAAGAAGAGCAGGTCCGCGAGGTCAGCGGGGTGGACACCATCAGCGGGCTGCCTCGCCGGGCCACCGTGACCAGCGAGGAGATTCGCCAGGCGCTGGAAGATCCGCTGCAGAAGATCATCGAAGCGATCAAGGCCACGCTGGACCGCTGCAGCCCCGATCTGGCGGCCGATTTGGTTTCCGACGGACTGGTGCTCTGCGGGGGCGTTTCGTTGCTGCGGGGGATCGACCGATTCATCACCGAGCAGACCGGCCTGCCCGCCCGCGTGGCCCCCGAGCCCCTGACCGCCGTGGTCAACGGAATGCTGATTTGCCTGGAACATCTCGAAAAATGGCGCCCGACCCTCGAATCCAGTGAAGACGACATATAACCCAAAGCGGCTCGCATTCCTAATTCATCATTCCTGATTCATCATTCCTCCTTATGCCCTTCGACTGGCACCGATTCCACGCCGATCAGATCCAGCCCCACGCCGTCGTCGATTCGCGGCGGCGGCTGGGGATCTGCCTGGTCGGGTTCGGCCTGTTGCTGGTGGTGGTGTTGGGCCGGGCCGTGCAGTTGGAGTTGACCGAAGGGGCGGCGTTTCGTGCCGAAGCGACGCGACCCGTGGCGCGGGAGAGAAGCCTGCCGGGACGGCGCGGATGCATCCTTGCCCGGGATGGGGCCATGCTGGCTTGCGACCGCGAGGTCTCGGTGCTGGCGGTCCATTATCGGTATCTGACGGCGGGATCGGTCGATGCAGACTGGTCCGATCGTCTGGCCCGGCTGTGCGGCCTCTCGCTCGATGCGTGGAACGCCCGGGCGACACGGATTCAGCTTCGGGTGGAGCGGATCGCCGAGAGCCACAATCGCCGCCGACTGCAAGCCGCCGAGCCGCAGACGCCGTCGGAGCCGTCGTCGGATTCGGTTCTGGGACGCCTCGGCGAGATCTTGCTCGACGCCCTGCAAGGCGAGCCGGACCAGTCGCCGCCGGCCTGGGAGCCCGTGGCCGAGCAGTACGACTACCACGTGATGGCCGAAGACGTTTCGCCGGCCGCCGTGGCCGAAATCGAGGGACACCCCGAGCAATACCCCGGCGTGAAGATCCTCCAGCGGACCCGACGCGTGTATCCCCACGGACCGCTGGCCGCCCACGTGCTGGGATACCTGGCCCCGGTGACCGAGGAGGAACTGGAGCAAGACGACGCTGGCGGCGGATACCATGCCGAGGACTACGTTGGTCGCACGGGACTGGAGCACCGTTACGAGCCGCTTCTGCGAGGGCATCGCGGCGTGGCCGTGGAACTGACGGACCACGGCGGCCAGCCGATCTCGACCCATCGGCGGTGCGAGCCGGGCGTGGGACGCGACCTGATCCTCACGCTCGACTCGCGATTGCAGCAGGCCGCCGAGACCTTGTTGGACGACGCGCTCAAGCGCCGCGAGATTCGCCCGGAGACGTCCGAACCGGCCGGCGGGGCGATCGTGGTGATGGACGTCCATGACGGGGCGATTCGGGCGTGCGCCTCGGCGCCGCGATTCGATCCCAACCGGTTCGTCCGCGGCCAAGGCACCGAACTGGCCGAACTGTTGGCCGACCCCGCCAAGCCGCTCTTTCACCGCGCCTGCCAGATGGCCCTGCCGCCCGGCTCGGTCTTCAAAACGGTCACGGCCGTGGCCCTGCTCGAAAGCGGCCAAATCGATCCCGAGGCATCGTTCTTCTGCCAAGGCTACCTGCGCCAGGAAGATCGTCAGCGGTGCCAGATCTTCCGTCGCCACGGCATCGGCCACGGCGAGGTGACGCTCGCCGACGCGCTGGCCTATAGCTGCAACGTCTACTTCTTCCACCACGCCGGAGCGTCGGGAGCCGGGCCGCTGGTCGATTGGGCCGGCCGGTTCGGATTCGGCCGGCCCACGGGCGTCGACCTTCCCGCGGAAGCGGCCGGCCGGCTGCCCACGCCCGAGACCGTCGGCGATCGCGAGGGCCACGACTGGCGGCCCGGCGACACCGAGTCGTTGGCCGTCGGGCAGGGTTCGCTGACGGCCACCCCGCTGCAAGTCCTGCGCATGATGGCGGCCGTGGCCAATGGCGGGAAGTTGGTCACGCCGCACCTGGTCAGCGGCTTAGGCTTGCCGGAAGAGGCAGGCGAAGGGACAACCACCGAGGCCGACGATCCGATCGAAGTCACGCCGCCGCGCTGCGTCGAGAATCTCTCGCCGCGGACATTGGCAGCCGTCCGTGCCGGGCTCGACCGCGTGGTCAGCGATCCGAAAGGGACGGCCCATGGCACGGTCTACCTGGAAACCGTCGCCGTCGCCGGCAAGACCGGCACGGCCGAAACGGGCACAGACCGCGCCGACCATGCCTGGTTCGCCGGCTACGTGCCCGCCGAGCAGCCCAAGCTCGTGCTGGTCGTCGTCCTGGAGCACGCCGGCGATGCCGCCCCGGCGGCCGGACCGGTCGCCAAGCGGCTGGTGATGAAGATGCAGGAACTGGGGATGTTGTAGGATGGGACACTGCGTCTTTCGCCGTTAGGTTCCATGCACTATGTTTAGCGGGCGGGCTTGCCCGCCGTTATACTATGTTTAGCAGGCGGGCTTGCCCGCCGTTGCTGAAGCAAAGAAACGCTGTTTCCACAACGGCGGGCAAGCCCGCCCGCTAAACGGCTAAACGGCAAAACGGCGGATTCCTTATTCGACGGCCCTTCAAGGAGACGAACCATGGCCCGAGCTATCAGCAAGGTCGCGCCGGACTGGTGGGATTACACCACGTTGGATGCGAACATCTGCGAGGACGCGGCGAGGCTGACCGCCGACGATCTGGCCCAGATGTCGCGGCCGGGGTTTACGGTGGTGATGTACGACACGATCGAGGAGTTCTACCTGGCCGAAGCCTTGGAGTACGTCAACGCGTGGAGGCAATCGACCGACGACAATCCGGCCGGAATCTGCGGTCCGATCGGGCCCACCGAACAGCTCCCGCTGGTCGCCCGGCTGGTCAACGAACTCGAACTGGACGTCCGCAGCGCCCATTTCTGGGGCATGGACGAATGGGTGGACGACAGCGGCAACGCCGTGCCGGAGACCCATCCGCTGAGCTTCAAGCGGGCCGACCTGGAGTTGTGCTTCAACCGGATCCGGCCCGAACTGCGAATGGCGGACGATCACTTGCACTTCCCCGTCGGCGATCTGGAGGCCTACAGCCGCCGGTTCGACGAAGTCCGCTGTCTGGTGATGCAGGGCGGACAGGGCGAAGTGAAGCACTGGGCCTTCAACGATCCACCCCGCCGGTCGGGCCAATATCACGACGCGCCGCCATGCCCGGCCGAATACCGCAAACTTAAGACGCGGATCACCGAACTGCACCCGATGACCGTGATCCAAAACGCCCGGACCTCCGGCTGCGGACAGGTCACCTTGGTGCCGACCAAGGCGGCGACCGTCGGACCGGTGGAAACCTGGAAGGCCCAGCGGGTTTCGATCTGGCACCCGGGCGTTCACGACAACCCGTTCGGCATGCGGCTGACCACGCTGATGATCTCGAAGAAGATCCCCGACGCCTCGGTGCCCATGTCGCTCTTGGCCGATCACCCCGACGTCCGGTTCAGTTTCTATCGCCCGGCCATCGGGACGGTGGCGGCGGAGATGCATTAGTTTTCAGTTGTCAGTTTTCAGTTTTCAGTTGTTGCGAGCGGCGAGTCGAAAATGGGGACTGGCTCTGGGCCGCGTTTCCGCTCCAAGGTCACGAGGAAGGTGGTGCGGCCCGGTGCCTGTCCCCTTTTCGACGGCCTGCAAAATGACATCACGACGGAGCGAGTCCGTTTTCTCAGAACCGCCCTGAAACTACCGCCCTTTAGGGTATAGCTGTGTCCTGCTGTGGGGGCTCCCGGCGTTTCGACGCGAGGCACACGGCTGCAAAGACTTGCCGTCGTCTCTTGCCCCGGTCAAAATGGAGGCTCATCGATTACGGTGGCGTTTTTCCGGAAGCGTCTTTCGGAGAAGCGGGTCTTCTTTACCAAGGAGGAGAAATCCTGATGAGAACTCTGATGTCGGTTTCAGCCGCACTGGCGATGGCGATGGTCGCCACGTCGTGTGCGGACGCGGAGCCGGGCTTGGGCCTGAGCGTTGGCGACGGGGTCGGCGCGTTTCAGGTCACCAAGGCCGGCGGCGCGGAGGACGGAGTGGAGGTCGGCCAGACCCTGTGCTACATATGAAAGCTGGGCGGACGCCCCGTCGCCCTGATCTTCGCACGCAAGATCGACGACGGCTTGGCCAGTTTGGTCAAGAAGCTCGACAAGGTGGTTGCCGACAACCAAGACAAACAGATGGCCGCGCTGGTCGGCTTCCTGGGGGACGACCCGGAAGCCCTGCAAGAAGCGGCGGCCGAGTTCGGCAAGGCGAACGAAGTCGCCAACGCTTGCCTGATCGTGCCTAAGGACAACGCCGACGGTCCGAAGAGCTTCGGCGTGACCGCCGAGACCTCGGTGGCGGTCATCCTCTATCAGGGCAAGAAGGTCAAGGCCCTGCACGTCTTCGCCGAGGGCGGACTCGACGAAAAGGCCGTCGCCGCCGTGATCGCCGACACGGACAAGCTCCTCGCGGAAGAGGAACCTGAAAAGGACGAGAAGAAGGACGAGAAGAAGAAGGACGAAAAGGAAAAGAAGAAGGACGAAAAGGAAAAGAAGAAAGCATAATCGGTCGTCCGGGAACCGAAAGCGTCCACAGCCGTCCGCACGCCGCTCCTCGAGTGGCGAGCGGACGGTTTTCTTGCGTTCTTCGGTGATTTTTCTGGCTCAATTCCCGGTCCTTCGAAGCTGACGACACGGACGAGTACGGGTTCCTTTTCTCTGACTCCACGTCTTCGAGGGTCGTGAATAGAGAAGAGGAACTCGTACTCTTTGGGCAATTGAATCCGCTGTTTCACCCGGCAGCTATGAAATTGCCCGAAGAACCCCTCTTTATGAGTCGGGGTGAAGTGCCTGTCAAGCACGCAGTTCGGGAGTTGCCCCAAGGTCTCCGAGGTCTCTCAGCGTCGCATCGAGAAGGCAAGGAACCGTTCTATGTCATTCGTCATTCCTGAGCATTTGTCTCTTTGTAAACGGGGACAGTCACCTATTTCTGGTCTTCAAAATAGGTGACTGTCCCGCTTTTTCTGTCCCGCTTTTTCGCTTTTTGTCGTCAGGCCGTTACGGGGCGGCGGGCGTTTTGACGTTGCTCGAGCGGATTGCCACGCTGGAGGTGCCGGACCGACCCGGCCGCATCGAACCCCGCGTGCTGAAACGCCGCCGCCACCGCTACGCCCTGATGCGCGAGCCGCGAGCCAAATTGAAAAAACGTCTGGAAGCTGCAACCCGTTGTGGTAAAATGACTTGAGGGTCAACAGTGCCATTCGGGACAGTCACCTATTTCTGGTCTTCAAAATAGGTGACTGTCCCGCTTTTCGTCCCGCTTTTCGGACTGGCGTCACGACCGAAAAAGGGTCCAAACACCACACGCTATACATACCAAGCCCGCAATCGCGCCTCCAATAACGCCCGTAAGGCCCGTTCCAAAGCCGCGCGGGCCCATAAGTATGGCGTTAATCGAAATGTATATACCAATAACCACAGTCAAGTACCCGAAAGTGCGATTCACTGCGCACTCCTGCTTGTTTTCTCGTGGAAGAAGGTTGTGTCGGTAAACGGGGACAGTCAGGACAGTCACCTATTTCTGGTCTTCATAATAGGTGACTGTAATGACTGTCCCGCTTTCCTGTCGAAGGGTCTGCTGCACTGCAAGGACCGCAACGGCAACCTGAAGTGTTTCGCGTTGGAGAAAATAGTGTTTAGCGGGCGAGTTGACCACCGTTGCGGAAACGGCGCTCCTCGATCCGCGCAACGGCGGGCAAGCCCGCCCGCTAAACGTGTTTTCCTGCAATCCCGTGGGGCGGGATTCGCTTACGCGCCGGCCAGGGCCTTTTCGGCCGCCTCGCGGACGTATTTCTCGGTGGGATCTTTGCGGGTGTCGCGAAGATGGCTGTAGATCTTCGCCGCTTGATCCTTCCCGCCGGCCGCGGCCAGCTTTTCGGCCAGCACGAGACAGTGCTTGGTGGCCTCGACCCGTTCCCAGCCGGGTTCCACGTCGGCCGCCTTCAGCAGCGCGTCGACCGAGCCGGCGTCGCCCATCCGCGAAAGTCCCCATCCGGCGGCCAGGCGGACCTCGCGATCGGCGTCGCCCAGCGCCTGCTGCAACGCACGGACCGACTGCCGGTCCTCGACCGCGCCGAGTCCCTGCACGACGTTCAACCGGCACTTGCCCTGGGCCCTCGGCAGTGCCGCGCGGAACTGCTCGGCCGCGCCGTCGCGAATGGCCGTCAGCGCCATCGTGGCCGGCTCGACCAGGTCTTCGTCCAGCAGCAACGCGCCCAAGGCGGCGCTGGCCTCGCCGTGCCCGACCCATTGGAGTTCCTGGCAGAGGAAGGCCCTGTTGTAGGTCCAAAGGGCGGGGTTACTCAACTGCCCGGCCAGGGTCTCCGCAAGCTCCTTGCGGGCACGTTCGTCGCCGGCGATCAGCGCGTGATTGGCCACGCAGTGCAGGGCGTAATGCGGCTTGACGTCCTCCTCGCTGCCGGGCTCGCCGAGCATCTCGACCAGCCCCAGGACGTTCTCCCGGCCGCCCTTGGCGATCTCGGCGACCGCCTTTTCGATCTTGTCCTTGTCGATATCGGTGGTGTACATGCCTCGACTGTCCGCGTCGGGCATCTGGTCCACCAACTGCTTGAGTTGTTCGGATACTGCCATGATTATGTTCCTCGGGTTTTCAGTTTTCAGTTATCAGTTGTCAGTTATCAGTTGTCAGTTATCAGTTGTCAGTTTTCAGTGATCTAGAGGCGCCACGGTGCGCGCATTGGCTGGTTGACCAGGCGGTTGGCCTCCTCGTCGCCGATGACCTGCTCGGTATCGGGGTCGAACTTCAGCGGCCGTCCGCAGCGGAAGGCCACGTTGGCCAGGTGGTAGATCGTGGCCACGCGGTGCGACCGCTCGGCGTTGCCGCCGGTCGGCACTCGCGTGTGGATCGCCTCTTCGAAGAAGGGCTGCCGCTGGGGATCGGGCATTTCGTCGAGCTTTTTGCGATCCTCCTCGCTCAAGAAGCCGAGCAGGTCGGCCTCGCTGAGGTGCTGGTCCTTGCCCGGGTACGGCTCGCCCCATTCGCCGCTGTCGAGCACCAAGGTGAAGCCGTCGGCGTATTTCAACTCGCACCAGCCCCAGAGGCCGCAGCACTCCGGATGCACCGGCGGGGCGTAGGGAATGACCTCGACCGGCGAGGTCAGGTCGCGGCCGAACTGGTAGGCCAGCCCGTGCAGGTGGTGGTGGGCCATGTCGGACAGCCCGCCGCCCTCGTAGTCCCAGTACCCGCGGTGGGTTCCGCCGAAGCGATGCCCCTGATACGGCCGCAACGGGGCCGGTCCGCAGTACATGTTCCAGTCGAGGGTTTCGGGCACTTCCTGGACCTGGTACTTGACCATGCCGCTCCAGCCCTTCACCTTGAAGCCGCCGCGCCGCACGAGCACCGAGTCGCACTTCTTCAGCAGCCCGCTCTCGAAGATCTTGCGGACGAGGTTCGGGCTGTAGCCCCCTTTGCGTTCGGTCTGGAAGACGCGGCCGAATCGCTTCTCGGCGTTGGCCACCGCGCGGCCTTCGGCGATGAATCGGCACATCGGCTTCTCGCAGACCACGTCCTTGCCGGCCTCCATGGCGGCGATGGAGATCAGGGCGTGCCAGCCGGGGTGGGTGGCGATGGCGACCACGTCGATGTCCTTCCGCTCGAGCAGTCGGCGGAAGTCGACGTAGTACGTCTGGTTGTCGCAGCGGTCCTTGTACTTCACGTCGCACGAGGCCAGCCGGCGGACACCCGGGCCGAGGCACCCGAACGTCCCGCCGCCGCGGCCGCCGCAACCGATCAGCGCGCCGCCAATCTCTTCACTGGGGGGCGTTTCGCCCTGGCCCAACACGTTGCGCGGCACGATCGTCACCGCCACCACCCCCGCCGCCGAACTCTGCAGGAAGCGCCGGCGGGTCACTTCGCGTCTCGATTTCGTCATGAGGTTACCTGCCTGAGGTTTGAGGAATCGCAGGAAAGACGTAGCTGAATTCGCAAGAATTCAGCAAGCCACGACACAAATACGTGATTGATCATTGCTCGCTCGAATTCACGGACGGTTGAGTTTGGAAACCTCGGCGCATAGGCTACTTCACTCGGGGATTCTCTGAATTCTTGCGAATTCAGCTACAGGACTCCTGCAACTACGGGATCTAGAGGCGCCACGGCGCCCGAGTCGGTTGATGGACCAGGCGGTTGGCCTCCTGGTCGCCGATGATTTCTTCCTTGACCGGATCGTAGCGGATCTTCCGCCCGCAGCGAATCGCGATGTTGGCCAGGTGCAGGATGGTCGCCGAGCGATGGGCCACCTCGGCGTGGTTGGCCGCTTTCTTGCGGGCCTTGACCGCTTCGACGAACGTCAGCGGCGGCTCCGGGTCGGGCATCTGCCGGATCTTCGCCTGGTCTTCCTCGCTGAGATCGTCGAGGCTGACGCCCCGGGCCTGCTTGCGGTCGTAGGGCTCTCCCCACTCGCCGCTGTCCATGACGAAGGTCAGCCCGTCGGCGTACTTCAATTCCACCCAGCCCCACAAGGCGCAGACTTCCGGGTGGGCCGGCGGGACATGGGCCTCGATCTCCACCGGGCTGGTGAAGTCCTTGGCGTGGATCGACTGTTCGGGCGCGAAATGGTGCTGGCCCATGTCGGCCAGCCCGCCGCCCTCGTAATCCCAATATCCCCGGTGGCTCCCGCCCAGGCGATGGCGATTCAGCGGACGCCACGGGGCGGCGCCGCAGTACATGTCCCAATCGAGATAGTCCGGCACGGGCACGGCCTCGTATCGGACCATCCCGCTCCACTGCCGCACCTTCAGCCCGCCGCGCTTGATGTGTACCGCCTTGCAGTCCTTGAGCAAACCCGAGGCCATGATCTTGTGGATCAACAGGCTCTCCGGGCTTCGGGTCTGGTCGCTCAACCGGCCGGCCGTGCCGAGGTGAAAGACCCGGCCGAAGCGATTCTCGGCCTCGACCACGGCGCGACCTTCGGCGATGAAGCGGGTCATGGGCTTCTCGCAGAGCACGTCCTTGCCGGCCTCCATGGCGGCGATCGAGATCAGCGCGTGCCAGCCGGGGTGCGTGGCCACGCTGATCACGTCGATGTCCTTCCGCTCCAGCACGCGTCGGAAGTCGGAGTAGACGGTCTGGTTGTCGACCCGGTCGCGGAACTTCACGTCGCAGCGGGCGGCCAACTGAAATTGGCCGCCGGCGTTGGTGATGTACGAGCGGAGGTCCTCGCCGCCCTGTCCGCCGCAACCGATCAGCCCGGCCACGAGGACCTCGCTGGGCGGCACCTCTCCCGGGCCGCCCAGCACGCGGCGCGGCACGAGGGTGACCGCCGCCACGCCGGCCGCCGAGCCTTGCAGGAAGCGCCGGCGGGTGAGTCGTTGTTTGCATTGCTTCATGGGCATAGCTCCTTGGTTTGCGCGATAGCCGCACTTCCGCGCGATGTTTCTCGCCGCGGACACGAGAGTCGTCGTTTCAGCAGCGCCCCCAGTTTATCCGAGACAACATCCGTTTGCACGCACTGGCCGAATATTTATTCGATAGTCGCTCTTCCGGACAGAGCCTAGCGATATCCCCTGAAAAGTGCAAGCCTCGGCCGTGTGTTGAGATTGCCGTGGCATCCGGGTAAGCTAGGCTTTGTTGTGACGAACTCCAGCCCCTTTCGGCCCCCGGTTTGCCCCCTCGGAACCTGCCCGTGTTGCGAAAGGATCGACCATGAACGCCCCCATGATTCCGCGAAGAACCCTGCTGGGAACCGTCGCCCTGGTTGCCGCCGCTACGATCAGCTCCGGCGAAGCAAGGGCGAGTGAAAAGCCCGCCAAACCGAATATCCTCATGATCACCTGCCACGATCTGGGACGGCACTTGGGCTGCTACGGCGTGGAGACGGTCCGTTCGCCGAATCTCGACGCGCTGGCGGCGGAGGGCGTCCGGTTCGAGAACTACTTCTCCACCACACCCACCTGTTCCGCCGCCCGGGGCAGCATGCTCACCGGGCGATACCCCCAGTCGAACGGCCTGCTGGGGCTGACGCACGCGCCCTGGTGGTGGAAGTTCAACGAGGGCGAAAGGCATCTGGCGGCCATTCTCCAAGACGCCGGCTACGACACGATCCTCGTAGGCCTGCAGCACGTCACGCAAGGCGATCCCCGTTCGCTGGGCTATCAGCAGGTGTTTTCCAAGGGCTGCCAGGCCGAAGAAACGGTCGCCGTGACGAGGACGCTTCTTCGCGAGGCGAAGCCCTCCGACCGCCCGTTCTTCATCAAGGTCGGGTTCTGCGAGGTCCATCGCGTCGGCGGGTCGTTTGCCCATCGGCCGCCCGATACGGAGAAGGGCGTCTACATTCCGCCTCACTTGAAGGACACCGAGGAGATCCGCGACGACCTGGCGAGATACCAGAGCGACATCCGTGTCTTGGACGGTTACGTGGGCGAGATTCTTGCCGCCTTGAAAGCCGGCGACGTGGCCGGAAACACGATCGTGGTGTTCACCTCCGATCACGGGATTCCGTACGCGGGTGCAAAATGGTCGCTGCGCGACGCAGGATTGAGCGTCCCGCTGATCCTGCACCAACCGGGCACCTCGCTGGCCGGCGGGAACGTTTTCGGGCAATTGATGAGCAACGTCGATCTGCTGCCCACACTGCTGGACATCGTCGGCGTGGAAATCCCGGAGAACATCCAGGGAGTCAGCTTCAAGGACCTCATCGAAGGCAAGACCGACCGGCCGCCGCGGGAATTCGTCTACGGGCAGCGGATCAGCCACGCCCTGCGCGACAACACGGGCCGCACCATACGGACGGACCGCTACAAGCTGGTCCGCTATTTTCAGGAAGGACGTTCGGTCATCTATCCCACGGACGCCCATCCCACGCGGGTTGCGCAGCACATCGAACGTCCCCGTCGCAACGGGACCCGGCCGTTCGTGCAGTTGTTCGACCTGCAGCAAGACCCCGACGAGTTGCACGACGTGGCGGGGCAGCCCGAATACGCCGCGATCGTCCGAGAGCTTTCGCAACGTCTCTATGTCTGGATGCAGGAGGTCGACGATCCCATTCTCAAAGGTCCCATCGCCACGCCGTATTACCGGGAGTCGATGAAGGCGTTTCGGGAGATGGTGGAGGAAGCAAGGTGAAGTCGTGCCGTGTGTCAGTGCGGGGTTCAGGGTTCGGCATGCACGTCGGTCCGTTCCTTGCACCGTCATTTCGATTCGGGTAAGATGGCGGTAGTCTGAAGCGGCTTCTTTTCATTAACTCTCAAGACCTTGTTTTTCGGGTAGTCCGCTCGGAAAGCCGTCGAAAACGGGGACAGGCACCGGGCCGGCGTACGTTCTTTGCGACTTTGCAGCCGAAACGCGGCCCGGTGCCAGTCCCCATTTTCGACTCGCCTCGCGGAAGTTGTTGGTACGACGAATCCATTTCACGACCGTGGCGATCCGGCCGCGCCCGGTAAGGGCAGGGCGTGGCCCCGATGCCGCGCAGGAAGGAGGTGTGCGATGGACGACTTCCCGAACCATCTTCCCCAGGAACCCCCGGCGGTTCCTCCGCCCCTGTCGACGAGGACGAATAAGGCGCCGCCCCGCGACGCACCGCCCGGCCGGGGACTGGTCCGCTTCCTCTACTGCCAGAACCCGTTCTACGTCGTCAGCGCCGTGTTGGTCTTTTGGGGCCTGCGGGCGTCGTTCGACTCCGGCGGCGAGACGTTCCAGAGCGGGGCACTGTTGGCCGCCTTGGCAGGCTACACGATCCTGTTGGCGGCCACCGCCTTTCTCCTGATCCGCTTCGGCAAGGTGTGGCAGGACGTGCGGACCGTGTTGTTGGTGATCGTGCTGATGTTTCTGGCCATCTCGATCTCCTTCGAGAAGACGCTGGTCACCAATCCGCCCGTCGGCAGACTTTGCCTTCTCGGCGGGTTGGCGTTCGCGATCCTGTGCAGCGAGGGATTGTTGCGGGGGATACGGCTTAAGCTGCCGCCGTGGTTCCGGGCATCGTACTATTCGATTCTTGCCTTGTTCTTTCTTTATCCCGTGATCCTCAACCCGGCGGTCGTCGACCCCAACGATCCCAAACTGACGTGGGGGCTGTTCGGCTTCTCGCCCCTGGCCGGCGTGGCTTTCCTCACGCTGCTGCCGGCCGTCCGGCGGGGCCCCCAGTACGTGCGCGACAACGGCAACCCCTGGCCATGGCCTTTGTATCCCTGGGTCCTCTTCGGGTTCTTGGGACTGGGCGTTTGCGGACGGACCTATTCGCTCTGCCTGTCGTTCCAGCCGATGAAGGGTTCGGCCACGATCTTCGCGCCCTATTTCCTGGTACCCTTTCTGTTCTCCGTCAACGTGCTGCTGATGGAGATCGGCATGGTCTCGCGGCTGAAGGGCGTGATGCGCGTGGCACTGATCGCGCCCGTGGGGCTGCTGGCTTTGGCGGCCGGCGGTCCCGGATCGAGCGAGACGGCGGCCGGTTTCTTCCAGACGTTTCGACACGCGCTGGGTGCGTCGCCGTTGTTCGTCACCCTGCTCGCGGTGGCGGCCTTCTACCTGGTGGCGTGGTTGCGCCGAGTTCCGTACGCCACCACGGCCCTGACGGCCTCCTTGGCGGCCGCCGCCGTTTGCGGTCCGGATACCGTCGGTCTTTCGACGCGGATCAGTCCGCAAGGGTTTCCGCTCTTGCTGATCGGTCTGTTGCAGCTATGGATCGCACTCCGGCAGCGGAGTTCCTGGCGTTGCCTGCTGGCGATGGGCTGTTTCGTGGCCGCGATGACGTGTGCTTTCTGGGAAACGTCCTTCACCGCCTACCGAGGACTGATCCCCATCCACGTCTCGTTGGCGGCCGTGCTGCTGGTCGGTGCCCTGTTCTCCGACCCCTTCGCAAAGCTCCTGCAGCGACTCGGCGCAGCGCTGATTCTGCTGGCGGGCATCGCGGCGCTGGTCCTCGATCCGCAGTGGTTGGGCCATCCGCCGCCGATGCTGCTGGCCGCGTATCCGGGCCTGGTGATCGCCACGGCCATTGTGTACGGATACCTCGCCGGGAATCGCTGGTATTACGCGGCCGCGTCGGGCAACCTGATCTGCTGGCTCGTCGTGGCCGGCCGACATGTCTACGTCCACTTGCGACAAACGATCGCAGGCCTGGATCAGATCGCCTGGGGAATCGCCTTCTTCCTGGTAGCGGTGCTGATCAGCCTGACGAAAACGGACATCCCGCGAAAATGCGTCTCCTATTGGCGCAAGAGAAACTGAGGGGGCGTATCCCGCCCTCGTGCAGCCGACAGACTGGCCGGATCACGGGGCCGCCATTTCCGCGCTCGCGGTCAGGGAGACTGGGGTGTATGGGGAAAGTAGGGAATGCCGCGGTCGGCAATCCTTGTCGGTGCGGCTGTCCACACGTCGATAACTCGGCGCTTTCTCTCGCCCATCCGGTCTTCCCGCCGAAATGCCGCAGCCGTCTTGCCGACTCGGCACCCGGCGCGTTATAAACAGTCGATGAGAGGTTCGCGCTGCGGGCGCGGCCGGAGTTACCCCCAAGCCTTCGGGCTCGAGAAACCGTGGAGGAACACGATGCGACGATTTGGAATGCCGTTCTGTGCGCTGTTGGCGGTCACCTGTCTGATGCTGGCCGGATGCCCGAGCAAGACGGAGCAACCGACAGGGCAAAAGAGCGACGAGAACGGGAAGACCGGCGCGGAGCAAACCCAGAAGAGCCCGATAGTAGAGGCCGCGAAGACGCCCGTGGCGAAGCTCGTCGGTACTTGGGAGGGGGCCTTCGAACTCGACGAGGAGGCCTTCGCGGCGATGGTCACAGCGAGCATGGGCGAAGACGCCGAGCCTGAAGCCGTAGCAGCCGCCGTCGAGGAGGCCTTGCAGGAAGCCGCCGAGGGAATCGAGGGCATGAAGATCACGTTCACGTTCAACGAAGACGGATCGGCGATGTCCACGATGGCCGGCGCGGGACCTGAACCGGAAGAGAAGAAGGGCACTTGGGAAATCCTCGACGAAAGCGGAAACACGATGAAGATCAAGTTGACCGCCGAAGACGAGGACGAGCCCCTCGAGCCGACGCTCGTATTCGACGACGACGACACCTTCACCATGCAGATGCCCATGGCAATGCCGGGCGCCAAAGACCCGATTTTCAAACGGGTGAAGTGAGCGGGCGTCAACACTCGCGCGGAAACCATTTGTCCCATGGGGTGGCACGCCCTGAGGAACGAAGGGCGTGGTTGGGCAGGTTCTCCACGCCCTTCGTTCCTCAGGGCGTGCCACCCTCGCCGTAAGGAAAAAACTCCCGTCGGGCCGGTGCACGCCGATCATTTCGCCTCGTCCGGCGGCATCGCCGGTTTCGGCTGTGGATCGAGTTCCGCGCTGGGCGTGGCGTCGGCCTTGAGATCCCCCAGGGCGTACTGGACGCCGTCGAGGTAGAACTGCAGCAGGACCGGGTTCCAGAAGATCTGGTGCTGGTGTCCCAGCGAGCAGTAGAACGTGCGCCCTTGGCCGACCTGTTGGATCCAGGCGACCGCGTTGTCGCCGTCCTCGCGGCCCCGCTTGTCGGGATCGCCCTTGGCGGCGTCCATGCTCAACAGTACGCGGAGCTTCTCGCGCGAATAGGGACCGCCGAACTTGTACATCTCGTCGCTGATCGTGAATCCCTTGCCGCCGAACGCCTTGAGCAACGGGTGGTCGGGGTCGTCGAGCTTGGTCGGGCAACGGCCCCAGGGATGGCCCGTGAAGACGGCCCCCATCATCGCCGCGCCTTCCGGCCAGTTCTTGAAGTTGTCGGCCCCGCCGTGGATGCCGATCATCCCTTTGCCGCCGTGGACGAAATCGATCAGGGCCTGGCGGTGCCTGGGGTCCTCGAACTTCAGGCTCACCGTGTTGTTGAAGACCACCGCGTCGAACTGCTCGAGCGTCTCCGGCTCGAACATCGCCATGTCGTCGCTGATCACCGATTCGTAGGCGCCGGTCTGCTTGCCCATCAGTTCCAGGGCCTTGGCACCGTAGGGAATCGCGCTGTGGTTGAAACCTTCCGTACGGCAGAAGATCAGCAGCTTCCGGGGCCTGGCCGGCTTGACGGTCGCCTTTTCCGGCAGCGCCTCGGTCATCTTCTGCACCTCCTCGTCCGTCGGCCGCTTGTCCTGGGCCGAAGCCGCCGCGGCCACGCCCAGCATCACCGCACAAAAAACGGGCAGAAGCCCACGCCAAATCAACACGCGTCGGTCGTTCATCTCGTCCTCCTCTTGGTTATGAAATCTTCGCTCCGAAATCGCCCGTGGCCGTATTCTAATCCGCCGCCAAGCGCCCCGCAACAAAGCCGCCTTTTTCTATCGAACGCGGCTGCCGGCTGCGACGAAACGGCGGGCAAGCCCGCCCGCTAAACGTCTTTGGCGCATTTGGGTCCGTCAATCGTACACGCACCGCGCACGGAAGTCGTGACATAAGACTCCATCCTCTTTCCTTCGTGTCCTTAGTGCCCTTCGTGGATGACCTTCTTGCCGACCTCTTCTCCCCCGGCTATACTGTGGCTCGATGCTGTCCGACGGTGGACGGCCGGTATTCCAAAAACCCATTATCCGCTTACGACCATGGAAAAGAAAACCATCCGCACGGGAATCGCCGGGTCGGGCTTTTCCGCCCGGTTCCATTTCGAGGCCTTGAGGAAAATCCACGGCACCAACGTCGAGGTGATCGGCGTCCACTCCATCGACGCCGCGGGCGGTCGGCAATACGCCCAAGAGCGAGGCATTCGATTCTTCGACAATCTCGACGCGATGATCGACGAGGTCGACGTGGTCCACGTCTGTGTGCCCCCGGTGTCGCACGAGCCGATCTCCGTGGCCGCGTTGAAGCGGGACCGGTTCGTCATCTGCGAGAAGCCGCTGACGGGCTATTTCGGCGACGGCTCGGACGACTTCCACTGGGACCGCTTCGACAAGCAGATCGCCCTGGACGCCGCATTGAAGAGCGTGGATCGGATTCTCGAAGCCGAAGCCGCCGGCCAGGGGCGGCTCTTATACGCCGAGAACTGGATCCACATCCCGGCCATCCAGAAGGAACGCGAGATCCTGGAGAAGACCGGCGCCCAAATCCTCTGGATCCACGGCGAGGAGGCCCACAGCGGTTCGCACTCGACGGACTACGCCTATTCGGCCCGCTGCGGCGGCGGCGTGCTGATCGGCAAGGGCTGCCACCCGTTGACGGCGGCGCTGTATCTCAAGCGCGTCGAGGGCCGCGCCCGCAACGGCAATCCGATTCGGCCCGCCGGCGTTTCCGCCCGGGCCCACGCGCTCACGCGCATGGAGACCTTCCGCGACGAGGGCCACATCCGCTGCAACTACTACGACATCGACGATTTCTCGATGATGCACGTGGAGTTCGAGGACGGGACGGTGGCCAGCCTGTTCGCTTCGGACATCGTGGTGGGCGGCATCCACAACTGGCTCGAAATCTGTGCCAACAACCACCGGGCCGTCTGCAACATCAATCCCAACACGGCGATGCAGACCTACAATCCGGTGGAAGCCAATTTCGCGGATATCTACGTCGTGGAGAAGATCGAGACCAAGCAGGGCTGGGCGTGCACCTCGCCCGACGAGGACTGGTTCACCGGCTACCCGCAGGAGATGGAGGCCTTCTACCGCACGATCGCCTACGGCGAGCCGACCGAAAGCGAAAGCGCCCTGGCGGCCGACTCGATCTCGACGATCTACAGCGCGTACGTCTCGGCCCAGAAGAAAGGCGCCGCCGTCGAAGTGCGGACGTATTGAGCGATTTGCAGAGTAGCCATCTCGCTGTTATTCGAGTCGTGATCGCAAGAGCGAACAGATCATTCAACGACTTTCAAGCGAAGATCGTTCAGATGAAACAGCTCGCCGATCCGCCGGCTCAAACAGTTCCCCCAGTCGCTTAAGCCCATCGGTGGCCCCGGTGCGGTGACAATGCCGGGCAGCCTGGTAATATAGCCAACCTGCTGCCGCAAGTCGAAGTTTGCGGCGAAAGGACGTCCGTTTTTCCCCGGGCGCTTGCGTTCTTCGACGTCGTGTGGGATCCTATGGACGGAAAAGGGGGCGTGTGAATTCCTTTGCCGATCGAATAACTTCGTTCCCATTGAGGAGACTACAGATGAGACGCGTGATGCTGCTTGCGACCGTCTGGTCGTTTTCGTGCGGACCCCTTCCGGCCGCAGAGCCCCAGGTGATCTTCGAGGACGGGTTCAATGGCAAGTTGGCCGAAGGATGGACGTGGCTTCGCGAGAATCCGGAAGCTTGGCGCATCCAGGACGACGCCCTGGAACTCCGCGTCGAGCCGGGCGTGGCCAACACGGTCAAGAATGCCCTGCTCCGCCCGGCCCCCGATCGCAGCCGAGGGAAATTCGCCATCGACGTGACCGTCACCAATACGGCACAGCCCACACGGCAGTACGAGCAGGCGGGAATCACCTGGTATCACGCCGGCCGGCCGGTGTTCAAGCTGGTCAAGGAACTGATCGACGGCGAGACCTGGATCATCCCCGGAAAGAAGCCGATGCCCGCCACGTCGGTCCAACTTCGCCTGATCGTAACGTCCGACCGCTGGATCGCGCAGTACCGTCCGGACGGGAAAGGCGACTTCCTCGTCGCCGCCGAAGGGAGTCTGCCTGCCCCCGGCGAGGATCAACTCAGCATCCAATGCTACAACGGCCCGCCGGACGCCGAACATTGGATCCGCTTCGACGATTTCCGCGTCGTGCAACTGCCCGAGTGACGTTCTCCAGACGATCCCGCCGCCAGCAACCCACTCGGTAAGATCGCCGCTGTTGCCGGCCCGCGGAGTTGATCCTGGCCACAAGAGCATGTTCCGGGTAGACTTGTGGCATGGTTTTCCGCATTACCCGATCATGCGTTTTCTTTGGAAGTCGCCCCATGACAACAGGTCTTCATTCACCTTCCGGGGTTGTCATCACGGGTTCGTCGACCGGCATCGGAGCGGCCTGTGCGTTGGCGTTGGACAAACGCGGATTTCGCGTGTTCGCCGGGGTGCGATCGCCGGAAGACGGCCGGCGGTTGAAAGAGCAAGCCTCCGATAGGCTGACTCCCGTGATTTTCGACGTCACCGACGAGCCGTCGATTGCCGCCGCGGCCGCCGAGGTGGGCGAGGTCCTCGGTGACGCCGGGCTGGCCGGCCTGGTCAATAACGCCGGCATCGTGGTGCCCGGGCCGCTGGAAATCGTGCCCTTGGACAAGCTCCGGCTGCAGTTCGACGTGAACGTCATCGGCCAGATCGCCGTCACCCAGGCGTTTCTGCCGCTGTTGCGTGCCGGCAAGGGGCGGATCGTCAATATGAGTTCGATCAGCGGATTGGTGGCGGCGCCGTTTCTGGGGCCTTACGCGGCCTCGAAATTCGCGTTGGAAGCGCTCTCCGACGCAATGCGCAGCGAACTTCGCAAGTGGGGTATCTCGGTCTCGGTGATCGAGCCGGGCAACGTGGCCACGCCGATCTGGGAGAAGACGCGCACGGCCGCGGAGAAGGAAGGCCGAACGATGCCGCCGGAAGCGGTGGCGTTATACCAGGAAGACATGGATGCGGTCCGCAAGACGACCCAGCGATTCGGGGAGAATGCCATGCCGGCTGAGCGGGTCGTGCGCGCGGTCGTCCACGCCCTTTGCTCGCGGCGGCCTAAGACCCGATACCCGGTCGGAGTACAAACCCGTCTGGCCGCCTGGGCCCGCAAGTGGATCCCCGACCGGATCCGCGACTGGTACATCCGCCGGGAATTGGGGTTGCGGTAAACCGACGATCGCCGCTTGCGGCTTCGCCGTCGATCGCCGCTTGCGGCTTCGCCGTCGCATCGCCGCTTGCGGCTTCGCCGTCGCTCTTGGCGGTCAAACCACCCCTACGCCCCGAACTTCCCGATCCGCTCGGCGTGTGCCATCGCCAACGGCATCAGGTAGACCGCCTCGAACTGTCCCAGTCCGCCGCGGAGCGATTCGGTTTCGCTGTAGGCTTCACAGGCATCCGGACGGCAGGTGTCGGCGACCAACAGCGTGGGCACGGGATGCCAACTGTGATTCTTCAGCGCCGCCGGCGTGCTATGGTCGGCCGTCACAATCAACACCGTCGGATTCAATGCGGTCACCCGCGGCACGATCGAGTCGAACTCTTCGATCATCTTCACCTTCTCGGCGAAGTTGCCGTCCTCGCCCCGGCTGTCGGTGTACTTGAAGTGAACGAAGAAGAAATCGAAATCGTTCCAGACCTGTTCCAGGACGTCGATCTCTTCGGCGAGCGAGCCGGGCTGCCCGACCTTCGCCATACCGACCAGTTGGGCCAGCCCCTTGTACATCGGATAGACGGCGATCGCCGCCGCCTTCAGCCCGTAGACCTCTTCGTACGTGGGCAGGTCGGGTTTGACCGAGAATCCCCGCATGGTCAGACCGTTGGCCTTGGGTTGATCGGCCAGGAACTCTCGGGCCTGGACGATGAACTCTCGGGCGATCTCGGCGGTCCGCTCGCTGGGCTCGTCAACCGGCACCGGTTCCAACGGCGGGACACCGGTCCGCTGCGGATCGGTATCGGCCACCTTGCCGCCGAGTCCTTCGCCGCGAAAGACGACCACGAAACGATGCTCCTTGACCGGCTCGACGAAGACCTTCACGCCGGGAATCTGCACCTGGCGAAGCTTGACCGCCAGCGGGGCACTCTCCTCGGTCGAAATCCGGCCGGCACGCCGATCGGTGATGTTGCCCTCGGTGTCCAGCGAGCAGAAATTGCAGCGGATGGCCACATCGTCCGGCCCCAGCTTGAAGCCGACTCCGGTGGCCTCCAGCGCCCCGCGGCCGATCAGGTACTTGACCGGATCGTAACCGAACAGTCCCAGGTGCCCCGGGCCGCTGCCGGGGGTGATGCCCGGCTTGATGGGGATCATGCTGCCTTGGACGCCCCGCCTGGCCAGTGCGTCGAGATGGGGCGTCTTGGCGGCTTCCAGTTCGGTCGGTCCGCCCGGCTCGATCGGCAAACCACCCAGACCGTCGGCCACCAGCATCACGATCTTCGAGTCGTTGGTCGTTTTCAGGTTCTTGACCAGCTCTTGGATATCCATGTTCGCATTTCCTTCCGCTTGTTACGTACGCTTCTCTGCGAAGAAAGACCCCGGACGGCAAGGGCCCGGCGCTATTCGCGGGTCGCCAATTCCGTGGTTTCATCGGGCTTCGCCCCCGCGGGCAATTCCCCCGGCTTGGCCTTCCTTGCCCAAACCTGATGTGCGGGAACGACCACGCCGCAACTGATGATGAACTGGAACGCCTGATCGATGGTGATGTTCAGGTCGATCGTCTCGCTTTTCCGCACGGTCACGGTGAACCCGGTCACCGGCATCGGAGAGGTGGGCATCAGTACCGACATGACGGGCTCCCCGGCGGCGTCGCGGATGTCCTTCATGCTGTCGCCGGTGACCAGTCCCAGCGAATAGATCCCCCGGCGAGGATACTGCACGGCCACGACCCGCGTGTATTCGATCTCCCGCTCGGTGAACAGGAAGTCGCTGACCTGCTTGACCGAGGAGTAGACGTTGCGCACCAGGGGCAGCCTGTGGATCACCTGCTCGAAGCGTCCCCAGAAGAAGCGTCCGATGCCGGCCGCCATGAATTTTCCAAGTAGATACAAGACGATGATGAACACCGCCAGGAAGAAGAGCACGGTCTTCCAGGGACTGAGGTACTCCAACCGCACGTATCGGCGGTAAATCTCCTTGGCGGTCGTGTCCTCGAGCTTTGCCAGATTGCCCGGATTGGCCTTCACCCGCTCGTACACGTGGTCCGGCACGTACTTGTCGTTGGCCACGCGATGGTAGGAAGCCGTCTGGTCTTCGGGCAACGGCTCGGTGCGGATTTCATCGGAGAGGTTCCAGACGATGAAATCACGGACCACGTTGGTGGCGGGCGTCAGAAGATATTCGTCGGTGATACCGATGACCCAGACAAAAATAAGGATGGTAAACAGCGGGGGGGACACAACCCCTAATCCACGGAGCACCGCCTTGCGGATGGGGTGTTTCGCCGGTGGATCTTTCCCGTTCGAATTGTTTGTTGTATCGCTAGCCATGAAGCTAATTGTCTTCCTTCTTGGGCGGCCGGCAAGGGGGACGGCTGCCGGCCGGTAATTACAGGAACTCTACGTCGTATTGGGCCCTTGAGCCCGGGCGATCACGGCGGCGGCGACCAGTTCGGCCCCGGCTTCCTTGAGCACTCTGGCCGCCTCGCTGCAAGTGGCCCCCGTCGTCAGGATGTCGTCGACCAGCAAGATGCGGCGGCCGCCGAGCCGGCGTCCCTTTCTGACGCAAAACGCTCCGCGGACGTTGCGGAACCGATCTCTTGGCGACAAGTCGGCTTGTGGCAAGGTGTTACGACGACGCGAGAGCACTCGGCGGACCGGGACGCCCAGGTGTTGTCCCAAACACTGCGACAGTATTTCCGGGCTATTGGTACCCCTCCTGGCAAGCCGCATCCAGTACATGGGTACGGGCACCACAAGATCCAGATTCAATTGGGCGAACTGCTCTTCTCTGAGAGCAGCCAACAGTCGGCCCATCGCTGCGGAAAGCGAGTCGTGTGCCGGCCGTTTCATACGCAACACCACGCCGCGCAGTTCATTCTGGTAGCCACCCAGAGGTATTGCCGCGTCAAACTTCAGAGGGGTGATTTGGCACAGCCCGCACCGCTCGGGCGGGTCACTCTCAGCCGCGGCCGCCGCACCACAACGCCGGCAGCACGGCCAGGATCGAGGTCCCAGCACCGCGAGACACGCCGCACATAAATGCAAACCACGATCGCCGCCGGCCAAATCGGCGTCGCACGCGGCGCATCTCGGAGGAAGGAGCAGGTTCAGGCCCGCCGCTCGAAACCGGGCGATTCCGCGGCGAATGTGCTGAACCCATGGGGCCATCGGCATGTCTCTTCCCACAAGACCGCGTGCCTCCAGGGCGACGAGTTTCCGAACCTGCCGCCTCGCCCAACCGTAGCGATATAATACACCGTTTGGCTGCTGCCGAAAAAGGGGGAGGCCGATTGGCTCGTAGTGACCCGATTCATCGGGTCTCGATTGCCCGACCTTGACCCGCAGCCGTCAGTTCCCCTATGCTGCCACCTTGAACATTCTGCCACCATGCACCGAACTCCACCGCAATCCATGCCCGAACCAGTTGGTTTCAGTCGCCGAGCACGTTGGGCCGGGGGTGAACCGATCGCCAATTTGCTGATGGCCAGGACGCTGGCTCAACCGGAGCTGATTTCGCTGGCCGCCGGTTTCGTCGACTACGAGACTTTGCCCGTCGGGCCGACCCGACAAGGGCTGGATGCCATTTTTTCAGATCCCGATCGGGCTCGGGCGGCTCTGCAATACGGCACCACGATCGGCTACCTGCCGCTGAGAGAGGCGATCCTCGAACGGATGCTGCACGCCGACGGCCAAACCGCCCGGGAGGCGAACGTTTCCGTCAAACAGGTCGTGCTCACCGCCGGCAGCAACCAGTTGCTCCACTTGGTGGGCGATGCGCTGCTGGACCCGGGCGACGTGGTGTTGTGCGGGGCGCCGAGCTACTTCGTTTTTTTGGGCACGCTGGCCAACTTGGGGGCACGCTCCGTAGGCGTCGAGATCGACGAGCACGGCGTGATTCCCGAGGCGCTCGAAGAAGAGCTGGCCCGACTGGAAGCCGCCGGCGAATTGGGCCGCGTCAAGGCAATCTACGTCACCACGTATTACGACAACCCCAGCGGCGTGACGGTGCCGGCCGAGCGCCGCGGTGCCCTGGTAGAGATCGCCCGGCGCTGGTCGCGACACGGCAAAATCTATCTCATCGAGGACGCCGCCTACCGGGAACTCCGCTACTACGGCGACGACGTGCCGAGCCTTCGGTCCGTCGAGGGCGAAGCCGACGTGGTGATTCACGCGGGCACGTTTTCGAAGTCGTTTTCGCCGGGGATCCGGGTGGGTTGGGGGATCCTGCCGCCGGAATTGATCGAGCCGGTGCTGGCCCAGAAAGGAAACATCGACTTCGGTTCGCCGAACGTCAATCAGCACTTGATGGCCGCCGTCCTGCAGATGGGGCTTTACGACGAGCACCTCGAACGCCTCCGCGACGGCTATCGGGCGAAGATCGACGCCACGCTCGGCGCGGCCGACGAATTCCTGGCCGGGATCGACGGCGTCCATTGGGTCCGTCCCGAGGGCGGCCTGTACGTCTGGCTCCAGCTTCCCGACTCGATCGACACGGGGCTCTGCGGACCGTTGTTCGACCGGGCCGTCGAGGAAGGCGTGCTCTACGTGCCCGGCGAGTATTGTTATCCCGGCGACGGCCGCCTGACGAAGAAGAACATGCTGCGGTTGAGCTTCGGCATCCAATCGTGCGAGAGTATCCACCGGGGAGTCGAGGCGTTGGCTCGGGCGGTTGGCCAGGTGTTGTGAAGCCACCGCGACACGGAAGCGCTGGAATCTGTTTTCGGACGGACCCCAATGCATATCATCGACCGATACCTGCTCCGCCAGTTCCTCCAGACTTTCGTGATCTGTTACCTGAGTCTGGCGGGGCTGTACATCGTCTTCGACGCTTTCACGCACCTGGAGGAGTTCTTCAACTGCGCCGAGAAGACCGGCGGACTCTTCTCGTTGATGGGATCGTATTACAGCTATCGGGCGATCCTGTTCTTCGACCGCAGCAGCGGACTGCTGACGCTGGTGGCGGCCATGTTCACCGTCTCCTGGATTCAGCGACACAACGAATTGACGGCGCTGCAGGCGGCCGGTATCTCGCGGCTTCGCGTGGCCGCCCCGATCATCGTCGCCGCCGCGGTGATCGCCTTGCTCTCCGCCGCCAACCGCGAGCTGGTCATCCCCCAGTGTCGCGACGAGCTGGTTCGCCGGCCCGCGAACCTGCTGGGCCAATACGGCGAGGAGTTGCACGCCGTCTACGACCAGCAGACCAGCGTGCTCTTCCGAGGCAAGGCGACCTACGCCGATCAGCAGCGGATCGAGAGCCCCGATTTCCTCATGCCCGACGCGTTGAATCAGTACGGCCCTCGATTGGTCGCCGAGAACGCCTTCTACCGGCCGCCGGAAGGGGAGCGGCCGGGCGGTTATTTGTTGGAAGGCGTCCAAGAGCCCTCGGGGCTGGCCGACCGGCCCTCGCTGCGTCTGGTCGCCCAACCGGTGCTGATCACGCCGCGCGACGCGCCCGACTGGCTCCGCAACGAGCAGGCCTTCTTGGTCAGCGAGATGACGTTCGAGCAGTTGACCGGCGGCCGGGCGCTTCGCCAGTTCTCGTCGACGGCGCAGATGATCGCCGGGCTGTGGAGCCGGAGCCTGGACTTCGGTGCGGACGTGCGGGTGGCGATCCACACGCGATTGATCAATCCGTTGTTGGATTTGACGCTCTTGTTTCTCGGCTTGCCGTTGGTGCTCTCGCGCCGGAGCCAAAACGTATTCGTGGCGATCGGGCTGTGCGTCGGCATCGTCGCCGTCTACTTGCTGGTGATCATCGCCTGCCAACATTTCGGATCGATCTACCTGATCGACCCGGCCCTGGCCGCCTGGCTGCCGCTGATGATCTTCGTCCCGCCGGCCGTGGGCATGTCGGAGATGATGTGGCGGTGAGCGAGGGGCGAGGGGCGAGGGGCGAGGGGCGAGGGGTGAGGGGTGAGAGTGTTGCGTCCCGACTTCCGCCCATGCATCGCGCATATTTGACGAGTCAAGTGATGAGAACCGTTTAGCGGGCGGGCTTGCCCGCCGTTTGGTTGCGGCCAGGTGACCTCGGAGCGGGGGATTGCGCAAACCAGGTGGTATAAGTGCTGCCCCTCGCGTGTCTCCGCACGCTCGGCAAGGTACTGTTCCCTCACGTCGCCGGGGCCTATAATGCTGAGTTTCGCCTAAGGAACCCAGCATGAGCAAACTGGCCGACGAGAAGGTCCTGGTACTTGACTTCGGCTCGCAGTACGCCCAACTGATTGCCCGGCGTGTGCGACAGCAGCACGTTTACTGCGAGATCGTCCGGCACGACATCACACCCCAGCGGATTCGCGAGTTGGCTCCGATGGGACTGATCCTCTCCGGCGGACCGTCGAGCGTCTATGCCCAGGGGGCCCCGAAATGCGATCCGGACATCTTCCAGCTCGGAGTGCCGGTGCTGGGGATCTGTTACGGGATGCAATTGGCCTGCGAGGCGCTGGGTGGCCGGGTAGAAAACACCCCCTCGCGCGAATACGGCCGGGCACGATGCCGGATCACCAGCCGGAATGGGCTCTTCGCGGATGTGCCCGAACAGACTCAGGTCTGGATGAGCCACGGCGACCAGGTCGCCCAGATCAGCGACGACTTCCTTCCGCTGGCCGAGACCGATACCTGCCCGTTCGCCGCGGTCAAACACCGCCGCCTGCCCATCTACGGCCTGCAATTCCATCCCGAGGTGACCCACACGCCCCTGGGCAGCCGAATACTGGGCAATTTCCTCAGCAGTGTCTGCAAGTGCTCGGGAACCTGGAAGCTGGGGGATTTCGCCCGGGAGACGATCGAAGGGGTCCGCCGCCGCGTGGGCGACACGCGGGTGATCTGCGGGCTGTCCGGCGGGGTCGATTCGTCGGTCGTCGCCGCGCTGCTCTCCCAGGCGATCGGTAAGCAACTCTCCTGCATCCTGGTCGACAACGGCCTCTTGCGCAAGGGCGAGGCCGAAGCGGTCATCCGGGAGTTCAGCAACCACTTCCAGGCCGACTTGCACGTGGTCCAAGGACAGGAGAAGTTTCTCCAGGCACTTGCGGGAGTCATCGATCCGCAGGAGAAGCGCCGGCGGATCGGGCACGCGTTCATCGAGTGTTTTTCCGACGAGGCCGCCCGGATCCAAGGGGCCCGGTTCCTCGCCCAGGGAACGCTTTATCCCGACGTGATCGAGAGCGGCGGCTCGGTGGACGGCCCGGCGGCCACGATCAAGCTGCACCACAACGTGGGCGGATTGCCCGAGGATCTCGATTTCGAGCTGATCGAGCCGTTGCGCGATTTGTTCAAAGACGAGGTCCGCAGTTTGGGAACGAAGTTGGGGCTGCCGGAAGAGATCGTCTGGCGTCATCCGTTTCCCGGTCCGGGCCTGGCCGTGCGTTGTCTGGGCGAGGTGACCACCGAACGGCTTGCCACGCTCCGCGAGGCCGACGCGATCGTGGTCGAGGAGATCAAGGCGGCCGGGCTCTATCGCCAGACGTCCCAGTCGTTCGCCGTGCTCTTGCCGGTGCAAAGCGTCGGCGTGATGGGCGACGCGCGGACCTACGAGGACGTGGTGGCCGTCCGCTCGATCGATTCCGAGGACTTCATGACCGCCGACTGGAGCCACCTGCCCTACGACCTGCTGGCCCGCATGTCCACGCGGATCATCAACGAAGTCGCCGGCGTGAACCGGGTGGTGTACGACGTCAGCTCGAAGCCCCCGGCGACGATCGAGTGGGAGTAAAGGCGGATTTCTGATTTCTGATTTCAGACTTAAGCGTGGGACGCGTCTTGGCGTCACTGGGACCAGCCGCTCGCGGCTTCGCAGCCCCGACGCAAGAAACACCCCATCACAATCCAAGAAAACGGAAGTGCAATCGCCGTGACCAAAAACGAATCCGAGAAAGAACCGTCGGACCGCCCTGACTTCGAGCGGGCCCTGAAACGGCTCGAAGAGATTGTCCACCTGTTGGAAGAGGGTGAAATCGGGCTCAATGAGGCGTTGGAGCGATACGAAGAAGGCGTGAAATTGTTACGGCAATCGTACGACCTGCTGCAGGACGCCGAGCGGCGGATCGAGTTGCTCAGCGGGATCGATGCCCAGGGCAATCCGGTCACCAAGCCGCTGGCGGATGAAGCCACCTTGTCCGCCGAGGGAGAAACCAAAACGCCGCGGCCGCGGGGCATCTGACGCACGTGGGGGGGTTGCTTCACCCAGCCCCGAAAGGCCGCACGATCAGAATACCGACATGGACGCGCCCGGGGGGTTATTCTAAAATAGACAAATTGCGTCGCGCGTTCGAAGAGACTGCAACTAGGATGTAAACTGTTGGGGGCGGCTTTCCCCCATGGTTTCTGATTTCTCCGGGCCGTCGAATTGATGGTAAAGACTCAGTCGCCCTCATTTACCCAACTTACGTCTGAACTCCGCAGTCAGATCGATGCGGCTTTGAGCGTGCGGGCCGAATTGGGCGGCGGCTGCCCAACCGCACTGCGGGAAGCGATCCGGTACAGCCTCCTTGCCCCGGGCAAGCGTTTGCGGCCGATGCTGGTGCTCTTGGCCGCGGAGGCCTGTGGCGGATCGATCGACCGCGCGATGCCGGCCGCCTGTGCCGTGGAGATGGTCCACGCCTATTCGCTGGTCCACGACGACTTGCCCGCGATGGACGACGACGATCTGCGGCGGGGACTGCCGACCTGCCACAAGAAGTTCGGCGAAGCGATCGCCGTACTCGCCGGCGATGCCCTGCTGGCGATGGCGTTGGAAGTGCTCGCCCGGGAGATCGACCCCCCGGAAGTGGCCGCCGCCTGTTGTGCCGCTCTGGCCGAAGCCGCCGGGCCCTGCCAGATGGTCGGTGGGCAGGCCGACGACGTTCAGCCGCCGGATACCTCCCCGCTGAGCGACACCGCGGGCATCGACCTGCTCGAATCGATCCATCGTCGCAAAACGGGCGCCCTGATCAACGTATCTCTGAAGCTGGGGGCCTTGGTTGCCGGAGCCGATCCGCAGAAGCTGGCCGCGTTGGACGAGTACGGCCGCTGCCTCGGCCTGGCCTTTCAGATCACCGACGACCTGCTCGACGTGCGCAGCAACTCGTGGGCCGCCGGCAAGCGCGTGGGCAAAGACGCCCGGCGGGGAAAGCTCACGTTTCCCGGCCTGCTGGGCATCGACCGCAGCACCGAGCGGGCCCAACGTCTGGTCGCCGAAGCGTGCGAGACGCTCGAGCCGCTGGGCCCGCAAGCCGACGATCTGAAAACGCTCGCCCGCTACGTCCTCGAAAGGAATCGATAATGGACAAGCTACTGTCGACGATCAACTCACCGCAGGACCTGCAGGCCCTTTCCCTGAAAGACCTGCACGAGTTGGCCGGCGAGATGCGCGAGGCGTTGTGCCGGCTCAGCGGTACGCGGACGGCCCATTTCGCCTCCAACCTGGGCGTGGTCGAACTGACCTTGGCCCTGCACACCTCGTTCGATTTCCGCCGCGACCGGTTGATCTGGGACACCGGCCACCAGGTCTACCCGCACAAAATGATCACCGGCCGCTACGACGAATTCACCACGCTGCGGACCAAGGGCGGCTTGATGGGCTATCCCAATCCGGCCGAGAGCGAATACGACCTGTTCATGACCGGTCACGCCGGGTGCAGCGTGTCGACGGCGTTGGGCCTGAAGTGCGGCGACGAGTTGGTTCGCCCCGACGAAGCCCGGCACGTGGTCGCCGTGGTGGGCGACGGGGCGCTGGTCTCCGGCATCGTCTTCGAGGCGATGAACCACGCCGGCGGGCTGAAAAAGAACCTCACGGTCATCCTCAACGACAACAAGATGTCGATCTGTCCTCGCGTGGGCGGGCTGGGCCATTCGCTCGACCGCCTGCGGCTGGCCCCGTTCTACGCGGGCATGAAACTGGAAATCCAGCGGGTGTTGAACAAGATCCCGGTGGCCGGCGGACCGGTCGTGCGTTTGCTCACGCAGATGAAGGACGCGATCAAGGCCGGCTTGCGGGGCGGCATGTTGTTCGAGGACCTCGGGTTCCGCTATATCGGCCCGGTCGACGGCCACGATATCCGCCAGTTGCAGAAATACCTGGTGATGACCCAGCGGTTCGACGGCCCGGTGCTGCTGCACGTGGTGACCGAGAAGGGGCACGGGTTCGAGCCGGCCGCCGAAGATCCCACGTCGTTCCACGCCCCGGCGCCCTTTTCCCACCACAACGGGTCGATCATCTCGCTGAAAGTCAGCAGCTCGCGGCCATATACCGAGGTGGTTCGCGACGCGATTCTCGCCCGGATGGTCGCCGATCCCCGCGTGGTGGCCATCACCGCGGCGATGTGCCAGGGGAACATGCTCGAGCCGGTGCGGGACCAGTTTCCCGACCGCTTCTTCGACGTGGGCATCTGCGAGTCGCACGCCGTGGGGTTCGCCGCCGGGCTGGCCAAGACGGGCTTGCGGCCGATCGTGGACGTCTACAGCACGTTCCTCCAGCGGAGCTACGATCAGATCTTCCAGGAAGTGGCGCTGCAGAATCTGCCGGTGACCATGACGCTGGACCGCGCCGGGGTGGTGGGACCCGATGGGGCAACACACCACGGGGTGTTCGACCTGACTTATCTCCGCCCGTTGCCCAACGTGGTGGTGATGGCGCCCGGCGACGAACTCGACGTGGAGCCGATGCTGCAATGGGCGCTGAAGCACGACGGCCCGGCGGCCATCCGCTATCCCAAGGAGGCGGCCCAACCGATCCCGCGCGACGTGGCCCCGGTCGAGTTGGGCAAGGCCGAGGTGCTGCGTTTCGGCTCCGACGGGACGATCGTGGCGTGTGGAACGCTGTTGGCAGCCTGCATGAAGGCGGCGGAACTGTTGGCCGAAGAGGGGCTCGACGTCGGCGTGATCAACGCCCGATTCGTCAAGCCGCTGGATACGACGACCATTCTGCAAGCGGTCGAGAATTCGCCTTTTGTGGTCACGGTCGAGGAAGGCGCGCTGATGGGCGGTTTCGGCAGCGCCGTGTTGGAGGCCGCCTCCGACGCCGGACTGGAAACCGTCCACGTCCGCCGGCTCGGCATTCCCGACCAGTTCGTCGAACACGGCACCCGGCAAGAACTCCTAACCGACCTGGGCCTCGACTCCGACGGCATCGCCACGGTCTGCCGCCAACTGGCCGCCGATCCGCGTGCAGCTCGGCAGGGCAAGATCCTTCGGGCATAAAGCCGCGACCGGTGGTCGCGCCCGATAGAATGCGACCGGTGGTCACAGTTTGCTGAGGTTCTCTCCTGATGACCCGATGCGAAATCGTCACATGAACTTTCCTCCAGAAGAAATCGGTGGAGCAAAGGTCGTGCTTTACTCACCGATTGACAGCCGTCATCGCGCAACCGGAGCCTGCAAACACACGGTTGGCGGCATCGTTCAGGGGAGCTTCGACGGTCTGGCTATCTGTCAATACCGTGGTGACAGCGCGTTCTACCTCTTCTATTGCGATGCCGATTGGAACAATGTAACTGATACTTTCCACCTGACACTCGACGATGCCAAGGGGCAAGCAGAATTCGAATACGAGGGGGTTTCGGCGACCTGGCAACGGGCTGATTGAAGCGGAGTGTGGAATGTACGTTCTGCTATGGTCTGGACCACGGGGGCGCGACCACCGGTCGCGGCTTTATGGTTCCCGCGCTCATCGTTCCGCGGTATCATTGGGGACATGATGGAAGATCGCCCCAAACATCCGGAAAACCTCCCCATGCGAGCCATTCTGCTGGGATTCGGCGGGCGGCAGGATGTGCTGGACGAGGCACGGCGGCTGCGGCCGTTGATCGAACGGGAGGCCCGGATCGTTGCCACCGACTTCACCGGCGCGGAAGACATGTCGCGGGTGGAAGCCGATCTGGCCATCGTGCTCGGCGGCGACGGCTCGATCCTGCGGGCGGCACACCAGATGGGACACCGCCAATTGCCCGTCGTTGCCGTCAATCTGGGTAAGTTGGGTTTTCTGGCAGACCTCTCCCCCGCCGAACTGCCAGGCGTGCTCCAGGATTTCCGGGCCGGTAAACTGCCACTGGTCGAGCACCTGATGTTCGAGTGCAAGGTATTGCGAAACGAAGACGTGGCCTTTGGGCAATTGGGGCTCAACGAGCTGGCCGTGCAGACCGGGCCGCCGTTCCGCATACTGAACGTCGATCTTTACGTTGACTCGGAACTCGTAACTACGTATAGTTGCGACGGCCTGATCGTCAGCACGCCCGTGGGATCGACCGCCCACAGCCTTTCGGCCGGCGGGCCCATCCTGCGAAAGGACTTGCAGGCGTTCGTGATCATACCGATCAGCCCCCATACGCTGACCAATCGGCCGGTCGTCGATTCGGCCGATCGGGTATACGAGTTGGTTGTCCGCGACCCGAGGCCGGGAACGGCGGTGGTGGTCGATGGGCGGGTGCTCTGCACGCTTCAGCCGGGAGATCGCGTCCGGGTGGAGAAGGCCCGGGCGCGGTTCAAGCTGGTCGCGGGTCCGGGCCATAGTTATTACCGTACGTTGCGCGAGAAACTCGGTTGGGGCGGCCGTTTGAGATTGAACGACAAGAACGACAAGGAAGTCAGTGCCGACGGCGAGTAGTGCAAGTCGTGGGGCACGTTTTCAACGTGCCTTTTCACTTGTCGGTATGTTGAAAACGCACGCCGCGTTTGTCGGCACGTTGGAAACGTGCCCCACGTAGGCATCCCAAACATTCGTCCACTCGAAAGGAAGCGAGCATGACGAGACTCATCCGTTTCGTGCCGGTCGCGCTGTTCGTCTTGACGTTGACCGCAACCTCGGCCGTTCGGGCCGAGACCGAGAAGTATGTACTCCGCTACAGGTTCCAGCCCGGGGAGACGCTCCGTTGGGAAGTGGTCCACGAGGTGCAGATCCGCACGGCCGTCTCCGGAACCACGCAGAACGCCGAGACGTCGAGCCGCTCGGTGAAGGCCTGGCAGGTCGGCGACGTGGAGTTGGACGGCTCGGCCACGTTCGAGCATTTGGTCGAATGGGTCGACATGCGTCAGAAACTCTACGGCCGCCAACCGATCCGCTACGACAGCCGATCCGACGAGAAACCGCCCGCCGGCTTCCAACAGGTGGCCGCCTCGGTGGGCAAGCCCCTTTCGGCCGTGACGATGGACGCGCTGGGCAAGATCGTCCGGCGGGAGCAGAAGCTCGACCGGCCCGGGGCGCAGAACGAAGGCCCCATGACGATCCCCCTGCCCGAGGATCCGGTCGCGGTCGGAGAGACCTGGTCGTTTCCCGAGGACATCAGCGTGCGGATGAACACCGGCGCGATCAAGACCATCAAGGCCCGGCAGTCGTTCACGCTCGAGAGCGTCAAGACGGGCGTGGCGACGGTCGGCGTGGCGACCCGCGTGCTCACGCCGATCGACGACCCGGCGGTCGAATCGCAACTGATCCAGCGGGAGAGCGCCGGCAGCGTGCGCTTCGACATCGAGGCCGGCCGGGTGCTCAGCCAGCAGATGGACGTGGACAAGCACGTGGTCGGGTTCCGCGGTCAGGCCAGCAGCATCCACTACGTCACGCGTTTCACGGAGAGGCTGCTCCCTTCGGTGACCAGCGTCGCCAGTCGGGCGAAGGACTAGCGTGGTCGGTTAGGTTCCGCGCAGAAACAGCCCGTACATTCTTCAGCGAGGGTGGCACGCCCTGAGGAACGAAGGGCGTGCAGAACCTGCCGAATCACGCCCTTCGTTCCTCAGGGCGTGCCACCCTCCCTTCTTTCCTGTAATGACTGGCCGGATTACGGACCGATCGCCCAGGCTTCTCACGGCCCCCGGAAGCGGTTAAACTCGGGGCAGAAGGGGTCCGGCGATGGCGTTCTCCAGAGAAAACAAAGGGGCGTGCGATTTCAGGTGCCGGCGGTGGCCTGTCGTTGCGGCCTGCGTGGTGTTGGCGGTGGCGGTGTCGGCGACGTTGGGCGGCTGTGGCGGATGCCGCCAGGATCCCGAGGAGGCGGAGAAGCAGCGCCAGCAGAAACTGGCCGAAGAGAAGAAAAAGGAGCAGGAGAAGCCCAAAGAGGACTTCGAGCTGAGTCCCTTGACCACCCTGCCCGGGGCGGGACTGTCCAGCGACGTCGGCTACAAGCCGGGCCACTGGACGGGCACGATGCTGGAGGCCAAGGCCAACAATTTCGATTTCCTCGGCGATCTGGAGATCACGGCGACCGAGGAGGGCAAGCCGGTTCCGCTTCAGGCCACACCCTTCGCCCTGACCACCTCCCGCGAAGTCCAATTGGCGAAGGGGCGCCAGCCGAAGGAACTCGAATCGGTCTTCTTCCCGCCCGTGGATTGCGAAAGAAGCCTCGTCTCCTTTCGCCTCGATTCGCGCCGAGGCGGCCGCCGCGTCGCCGAGCAGACGCGCCGGCTCGGGCGGATGCCTTCCTACCAGTATCATCTCGTCGTGCTGGCCCGCTCGCCGGAGAACTACGGCTACCTGGGCCGCCTCGCGTCGGTCAGTCCACCGGCGGACGTTTACAGCGACTACGTCAGCGAACCGTATTACCGCATCGTGTGGAAGACGGGCGAGACCCCGGTCGCGTTGCCGTCGCACGGGCTGATGTGGAGCAGCATCGCCTGCATCCTCTGGGACGACGCCGATCCGGCCGGACTCGACTGCGACGCACAGCGGAACCTGCTCGACTGGCTGCACTGGGGCGGGCAGTTGATCGTCAGCGGGCCCGACACGCTCGACACGCTCAAGGGCAGTTTCCTGGCTCCCTATCTGCCGGCCACCGCGGCGCCCGGGGCCCGCGAGTTGAGCGAAGAGGATTTTCGCCCCTTGTACGACTGGGCGACCCGGGGCAACGTGGATGCGAAGAAGAATGAAGATGTTGGCCGACCGAAGCTGCTCTCGACGTTGACCGGCGTGCCGCTCGACATCCACCCCGAGGCCCGGCCCATCCCCGGCAGCGGCGATCTGCTGGTCGAGCGCCGCGTGGGACGGGGACGCATCGTTGTCTCGGCGTTCCGTCTCTACGGCCGCGAAATGGTCAACTGGCAACCGGGATTCGACGAACTGTTCAACGCCTTCCTGCTGGGGCGCCCGGCGCGACGTTTCCACGAGGTCCAAGCGGAGTTCTTCGAGGAAGACGGCGTCGGCCGGGAAATGGCGTGGGCCGACGGGCATCCCCGGCTCGACGCGGCGCGGATCTGCAACCTGCGATACTTCACCCGCGATACGGGTGTTTCGCTCGATGCGTACGGATCGGACGTGCGTCAGTCGCCGGATTCCAGGGTAGAGACCCCGCCCGGGACCGGCGTGGCTGCCTGGAACGACTTCGGCCCGGTCCCCAACGCCGCCCGAGAGGCCCTGCTGAAGGCCGCCCAGATCGAGATCCCCGACCGCAGTTTCGTCTTCTGGGCGGTCGCCGGATACCTGGCGGTTCTCGTGCCGGCCAACTGGATCGTGTTCCGGCTGTTGCGGCGCGTGGAATGGGCCTGGGTCTCCGCGCCGTTGATCGCCGTCGTGTGTACCGTCGTCGTGGTCCGAATGGCGGAACTCGATATCGGGTTCGTCCGGTCGGAAACCGAAATCGCCGTCGTCGAGATCCAGGCCGATTATCCCCGCGCCCACGTCACCCGCTATACGGCCTTGTACACGTCGTTGGGCAAGAGCTACGACTTCCGCTTCGAGGATTCCGGTGGACTGATGCACGCCTTTCCGACCGTCCACCACGCTGCCGCCTTCCGCGAGCGCGAATCCCGAGACCTCCACTGCCGCCGCGGGGACGGTGCGGATATCTCGGGCTACTACGTCCGCTCGAACTCCACGGGCATGGTCCACAGCGAACAGATGGTCGACCTGGCGGGCGGGCTTTCGCTTGTGGCAACCGACGACGGACGTTTCATGTTGACCAACCGCACCGGACTGACGTTGCACGATGCGGGAATCGTGAGGAAGAGGGACGTCGCGGGGGAGCCCGAGACCATCGAAACGGCCTACCTGGGCCGGCTCGAACCGGACGCGACCGTGCCCGTTCGGTTCCATCAACCGGCCGAACTGCCCGCGGACCATCGTTTCTGGCAAGACGAGCGTCGCGACCCGCTGCTGACGGGAAGGGGTTTGCAGCCGGGCGAGTTGGACTTGAGCCGATTGGTTGCACTGGCGCAGAATACCGAGGAGCTTCGCCCCGGGGACGTGCGGTTGGTCGCCGGGCTGAAGCAGTCGCTTCCGGGACCGACGACCGACCCGCCGGCCCAGCAGTTGCGGCGAGCGGCGTTGGTCGTGGCCCATCTCCGATACGGCTTCGGCCCCGATCCGCAGCCGGACGTCAACACGCTGGCAAGTGTGCGACCCGCACCCATTTTGGACGACATGCGCCCATGATCGAATTGATCGATTTCACCAAACGTTACGGCGACCTGTTGGCGGTCGACCGCTTGAATCTGAAGATCGAGCCGGGCGAGAGCTTCGGGTTCATCGGACCCAACGGGGCGGGCAAGAGCACCACGATCCGCTTCCTGGCCACGCTGCTGAAGGCCACCGGCGGCGAGGGGATCGTCAACGGGCACCACGTTACGAAGGACCCGCTGGCCGTCCGCCGCAGCGTGGGTTACATGCCCGACGCGTTCGGCGTCTACGACGGGATGAAGGTCTGGGAGTTTCTGGACTTCTTCGCCGTGGCGTACCAGATTCCCAGAAGCCGCCGCAAGCAGGTCATCGGCGACGTGCTCGACCTGCTCGATCTGACCGTCAAGCGGAACGACTACGTCAACGGCCTTTCCCGCGGCATGAAGCAGCGGCTCTGCCTGGCCAAGACCCTGGTCCACGATCCGCCCGTCCTGATCCTCGACGAGCCGGCCAGCGGTCTGGATCCCCGGGCGAGGATCGAGGTGAAGGCGCTGTTGAACGAACTGCGGAAGATGGGCAAGACGATCCTCATCTCCAGCCACATCTTGACGGAGCTGGCCGACTGCTGCACGTCGATCGGGATCATCGAGCGGGGCAAGCTGTTGATGCACGGCCCGATCGACGAGGTCTATCGGCGGATCCGCCGCAACCGGATCGTGCGGATCAAGTTCCTCAAAGGCACCGAGGCGGGCATCTCGATCATCCGCAGCATGCCCGAGACCCGCGACGTCCGGATCGAGGGCAACCAGGTCACCGTCGAGCTGGCCGCCGACGACGAGCAGGTCGCCACGCTGCTGGAAGAACTCATCGCCGCCGGCGCGCGGATGCACTCGTTCGCCGAAAAGGAACCGACGCTGGAGGACGTGTTCATGCTGGTCACCAAGGGAGCGGTGGCATAGAATGTGCAGGTGGAGGGAAAAGTAGTAGTAGGCCGGAACAAGCGCAGCGCAGTTCCGGCATTGGGTGTGTGAAGCGATGTCCAAACCACGTCCCGCCGCGAACAGCCCGAATGAATCCGTTTGCACGAAGACGTCTTGGTGGACGTGGCTATCGTGGGGAGACCAATCGTTTTTCTCACCACGCGCCCGAGCGGCGGATCTCCGTGGAGGAGATGTCCTCGCGGAACTTCTCGGCGGGGACCTCTTGGCAGATTGCCCGCAGCACCTCGGGTAGATCGAGGTCCGAGAGCCGGGCGAAGCCCGTGCCGAAATCGCGGCCGAAGACGAGGAAACGGCAGCCGCGGCCGGCGATCCGCTCCAGCGCGGCCAGGCAGGCGGCCGCGTCGCCGCCGTAGTAGCGGGGATCGGCGATCCGCCGCAGCGTGTCCACGCCCACGATGAAGGTCGCGCGGGGAAAGAGCCTCGATTTCTCCTCGAACGTGTCCGCCCGGGTCAGCCAAACCGCCTGATCCTCGCCGAATTGGCCCATTCGCCGCTCGATCTCATAATAGTCCAGCGGCGGCTTGTCGACGTTGAGGATCGAGATCTCCATGGCGACCGGCACGCCCAAGATGTCCTGGGCGATCTCGGCCATGCGGCGGTGTCCGACGTGCAGCGGGTTGAAGGCGCCGGGGAAG
This sequence comes from Thermoguttaceae bacterium, assembly GCA_035527455.1. Lineage (GTDB taxonomy): Bacteria > Planctomycetota > Planctomycetia > Pirellulales > Thermoguttaceae > DATLAN01. Next base: position 560 of record DATLAN010000562.1, on the reverse strand, counting down.
ATCGCCTCGGAAGACTTGCTGCCGCGGACGACCTGGTCGACTTTGCCCAACAGCAAGTCCTGCCACTGAGGCAAGGCCGCGGCGTGCGACGTCTCGACGTGCTCGGTCTCCAAGAGATCGAGTTCGAGCTGATGGCGGACTCCGCAGGCTTCGGCCACCACGTTGAGGATCAACCGGCAGACCAGCCGTTCCTCTTCCGCCCGGCTGCGGCGATCCTTCTCCAGGTTCAGCGACCGGGTCGTCGTGCGCGAGGCCGTTTGCACGGCCACATGGGCCCGATGGGGTCCGCGTTTGGGCCGGTCGGTGGCCAATCCGGCCGTGCAGGCGACGCCGGCAATCGAGGACCTCTTGGCGTCGTAGCCGCGTGCCCGATGGAAGGCGGCCATGGCCATCGCCCGGGCGGTCCGGGGCGAGCAGAACTTCTCGGGCCGCCCGCCAAGCCAGCCAATCATCGCCGGCTCGGAATAGGGCACGATCGCTTCGAGCAAGGTACGGGAGGCCCCGGGCACCTCGACCAGGTGTCCGATCGCCTGGCTGCCCCCCCCGGCCACCACCAGCAC
>DATLAN010000561.1:0-9518 GCA_035527455.1 Thermoguttaceae bacterium | reverse complement strand
GATTCTTCCCACCGCTCGGCACCGAGCCCGAGCCGGGAATGGCCAACACGGGAGTTGAACGGAGTCTGACATGAGCCTGCAAATTCAATTCGACCAAGACGCCCTCCGGCCCCTGATCCGCCTGGCCGTGGCGGAGGCCCTGGAGCGTATGGAGGTCGAGCGGGCCAAGTTCAACGGCCGTCTGGCCTTCACCGAGCCCGAGGCAGCCGTCCTGCTGGGCGTGAAGCCCCACGTCCTCCGAGACTGCCGGCGGCGGGGTGAATTGCAGGGGGCCAAGGTGGGCAGCAAGATCGTCTACACCCGCGCCGACCTGTTGGAGTTCCTGGAGCGGCAGAAGGAGAATTCGTGAAGCCCCCTTGCCTTATGCACCGAACGGTGTATAATGCCTTGCAGGAGTTGAACTGATGGCACTTCAAGACGATCTAAGGCAGGCCGTCGAGAACAGCGGGTTGTCGCTCTATGCCGTGGCCAAAGGCTCTGGCATCGCGTACCAGGTCTTGCACCGCTTCGCCCGGGGCGAGCGCGATCTGACCCTGGGAACGGCGTCGAAGCTGGCGGACTACTTCGGCATGCGCTTAACGCGCCCCAAGCGGCCCAAGAAGGGAAGGTAACACGATGAAGGCGTGGACGTTCCAAGACCACCGGCAGAAGCAGAAGTTGGGCGAGAAGAAGTGTTTGTGGTCGGTCGGTTGGATCGACCCGGATGGCCGGAAGCGATCCAAGATAATCGGCTGCAAGAGCGCGGCGGAGCGGTATGCTCGAAAGATCGAAGGACAGCTTGCGGCGGGACTCTACCAGGATGATTCCCGCAAGACCTGGGCCGGGTTTCGCAACGAGTACGAACAGAAGATCGTCGCGGGGATGGAACCGGGGACCCGTAGGGAAACCCTGTTGTGCATGGAACATTTCGAGCGGATCGTGTCTCCGAATCGCCTCCAGGCCATCAAGACGGCCACGATCGACGATTACATTTCCAAGCGGCGGGGCGAGCGGGGGCGAAAGCAAGGGTCCATTGTCTCGCCGGCAACCGTCAACAAGGAACTGAGGCACCTGAAGACTGTCTTGCGGGTGGCGAACGAATGGGGCTACCTGCCCGTGGTTCCCCGGTTCCGTATGCTGAAGGAACCCCAGAAGCTCCCTACCTACGTCACGCCGGAACACTTCGCAGCGATCTATGAGGCATGCGGTACGGCCATCCGGCCGGCAGACCAGCCCTACAGCCCGGCCGACTGGTGGCGTACCTTGCTCGTCTTCGCCTACATGACCGGCTGGCGGGTAGGCGAACCGCTGGCGTTGCGATGGGATGACGTGTCCCTGGACAACGGGACCGCCATCACTCGCCACGGGGACAACAAGGGCAAGCGGGACGACGTGGCTTCGCTCCACCCCGTGGTGGTCGAGCACCTGAGGAAGCTGGCGGACGGGTCGATCACCTGCCCGCTGGTCTTCTACTGGCCTCATCACGAGCGGACCCTGTGGCTGGACTTCCACGAAATCCAGAGGGCGGCCGGGATCGACCTGCCCTGCCATGAGAACCACGTCCATACGCCTGCCTGCCACGTGTACGGCTTCCACGATCTCCGCCGGGCCTCTTCGCCACCCTGAACGCGCCGAAGCTATCAGGCGATGCCCTACAGGCCCTTATGAGGCACAAGAGCTATACGACCACGAAGCGGTACATCAACATGGCCCGGCAGATTGACGCGGCAGTGGACAAGTTGTACGTTCCGGACTTCCTGCGGAACGAGGAATGAGTGCTTTGGAGTGTTATTGGAGTGTTGCGCCACCCGACACGAAAACAGCCCCGCAACGACTCGCCATAAGTCGTTGCGGGGCTTGCAGTTACAAGGCAGGCCGGGCGGGACTCGAACCCACAACCTACAGATTAGAAGTCTGTTGCTCTATCCATTGAGCTACCGGCCCATCGCCGTGAGGCGATAGATGAGAAATCCCATGCTCTATCCGATTGAGCTGCGCAGGCGATTTCTATTTCCATTTGCACGTGCGTTCGCCCAGTCGGTGGTCGCCGTGGCAATCGGTGCAGTACTTCTCGCCCGCGGTCCCGGCGAGGAAACGCTGGTGCTCCAACTTGCCGAGTTCCTCCTTGGGATGGCAATCCACGCATAACGGATTGATTTTCTCCCGCGGATACATCTTCTCGGGCGGCGTGCCGTTTCCCCCGGACGCCCACGATTCGTCGGCAATGTGCTCGTCGCAGTTGCCGTGACAATCGGCACAGCTTATGTTCGCCTCTGCGTGTTGCACGACCAGGTCTTCGTCGGCGTAGTTCAGGTGGCAATGGTGGCAGCGGCTGTTGTCGGCCACCGGTTTGCGCTCGCCGGGCCCCGTCGGGTCGTCGTCCAGCAGCAACGGCGGGTCGTCATCGAGCAGCAACGGCGGGTCGTCGTCCAACAAAAGCGGCGGGGCGTCGTCGAGCAAGAGCGGCGGATCGTCGTCCTCCAGCAGCAGCAGCGGCTTCTCGTCGGGCTTCTCGGCTTCGGATCCTTCGTCAGCCGAAGACTTCTCGCCCGACTTCTCCGTTTGGCGGCCGGCCGCTTTTTGCTCGTATCGCAGAATCATCGCGGCCGCCGCCGTCAACATCACTACAACCACAGCGTATCTCATACGTACTCCCAGTCCTTCAACCACTGATAGTTCCGCGGGAGGTTGGCCCACATGTGCTTGCTGGCTCCTTCCAGTTCGGCCGTCTCCTTCACGTCGAGTTCGCGGCGTTCCATGACGGCTTTGGCCACGTTGTCGACGAACGCCACGTCGTTCATGCCGGGAATCGGGATCACCGTGTTGGTGAGGAGGATGTACCGCAGCGCGAGGCGGGCACGGCGGTTGTTCTCTTCCTGGTCGCCGCGGAACAGCGAGCCGGCCCCGAAGGGCTTGATGCCGAAAGCGCCCACGTCGCACTTCTTGAAGGCTTCGAACACGCTGTCGGTCGGCGCCTGCTTGCTCATCGTGGTGAAGGGGAAACAGACGGCGTCGATCTGCGGGAAGTACTCGATCATGAACTGGATCCAGCGGCGGTCGTGCGTGGAGAAGCCGATGAAGCGGGCCTTGCCTTGCTTTTTCGCGGTTTCCAGGGCTTCGACCATCTCGCACGCCGTGTCGAAGGTGTGTCGGCCGCCGGGCTCGAAACAGGTGATTCGCCAGAGGTCGGTGTACTCCTGGTTGGAATCCAAGAGCGTCTGGTCGAGCACTTCGAGCAGCTTCTTGGCGTCGCGGAAGTTTTCGTTGCGGATTTCGTTGCCGCAATGGGACAAGGCCAGGTACATCTTGTCGCGGCGTCCCTTCAAGGCCTCTGAGTCTCGGCAGATCTCGCCGTGGGTGCAGCAGTCGATGTGGTTGATGCCCACCTCGATGCAACGGTTGATGATCTCCGTGCGGTCCTGCAGGTTGCTCCGCGAGTGTCCGCCGAGGCAGACGGCCGAAAGCATCAGGTTGGTGGAGCCCTGGCGTCGGTACTCCATGTTCTCGTTGTAGTTGAGGATCTTGGAGGTGTCGACGTTTTGGGCCGGATCGGCGGCCCGGACGACCTGTCCGGCGGCGCCCACCCCGGCGGCCACGCCCGCGGCAACTTTGGCGCCGTCGCCGATGAACTCGCGTCGGGTTACTTGCCTTTCTTGCATCGTTGATCTCCCTTCGTTTATGGTTCGGCCATTATCGGCCCGGATGTTTTTCGTGCCGAGACGGTGCGGGACTATTTCTGTCGAAAGAGGTTTTTGACTTCATCGTCCGAGAGAGCCCGATCGTAGATGCGGACCTCGTCGACGGCGCCTTCGAATCCACGGCCGATTCTGACGTCGATCTCGCTTCCGGTTTCGATCGGCCAGAGGTCCAAGAGGCCGATGTCGTGGATTGTCGCGAGTTCTCCGTCCAAGTAGAGCCTGACGTGGTCGTGCAGATTGGGCGGATCGCCTTCGACGACGACCGCGGCCACGTGATGCCATTGGTCGTCGTTGGTCTGGTCGTTGATGTAGAGATACCCGCCGCTGGGGGTCACGCCCACGCGGCCGCGGATATGCTGAAAGAAGAACATCTTCCCGAAATCATCCGCGCCCCAGGCAAGGAGTTCGCCGCGGGTACTTTTCGACTTGATCCACAGGGCGACGGTTCGGGGCTGCGTGCCGGCGACGCCTTTATACCCGGTGATCTCGACGCATCCCTCTTTGCCGTCGAGTTGCAGCGCCTTTCCCACGCGGCCGGCGACCGAGTTCTGCTCGAAGGTCAAGCCGCCCTGGAGCGTGCCGCCGCGGCCGTGCCTGGAAGCATCCGCGGCGGTCTTGCCGGAAGCGTCGTCCATTTTCCACCAGCCGACCAGGTGAGGATCGGCGTCGACTCCGTCGGCCGTCTGCGCCACTGCGGCGCCGGCCGACCCCAATAGCAGGTAAACGGAAAAAGAAAACACGGAAAGCACGCTTCTCTTCATTGGACTTCTCCCACTCGGATTGTTTCCCCTGGTCCTGGCCAAGTTACGACGACTCGATTCTGACAATGTACCGACCGAACGCTTCGAGTGCAAGAATTCTTGGGTGCCGGCGGCTAAAGTCGGGTGGTACGGTATACATACGTCGTGGGGGATCGCCTTAACTCTTCCTATACTGTTCTGCCGTCCGCGCGGCACGCTCGGCGACGAGGCGGCGAAGCTTGGCCGGCTTGAGCACCTCGGCCTGATCACCGTAGCCGAGAACCCACCAGGATATTTCTTTGAGGCCCGATACGGTCGCCTGAAAATCGAGCGTGCCGTCGGGGTTGAACTCGGTCCGCTGCGTCTTGTGCCAGGCCACCTCGGCCACGTTCCGCCCTACCATCTTGGAGAAACGGATCGCCACTTCCCAGTCGCGGCCCGGCTCGGGGATCAAGTGCCACGCGTTGCGGAGATAGCGATCGATGGAGAATCCCCGGGGGATCGAAAACGGCGTGTCCAGCGGCTCGACTTCCAACACCCGGCCCACGTTGAACGTCCGCGTGCTGCGGTGCATCGACGAACGGCCGATCACGTACCAGCTCCGCCGGCTGAACAACAGCCGGTAGGGATTCAGCCGGGTGCGAATCTCCTGCCACTCGGTCAGGCTGTCGTAACGGATCCGCACGCTATGGCGCCTGGCGGCAGCGTCCAGCAACTGCTCGTAGATCGGTTTGTGTCCCGTAAGCGGATTGCTCGGCGGCGGCTGAATCCGCACCGCGTCGGCCACGCCGCGCAACTGCTCGCGGAGCCGGGCGGGCAGGCTGCTCTCCAACTTCACCACGGCACTCCGCGCCGGACCGAAGAACGGGAGCCCCGAACTGTTGCCCAACTCGTGACACAGGACGATCAGCGAGAGGGCCTCTTCCGGGGTGAAGTTCGTCGGCGGAAGGTAATACGTGCCGGGGATGCGGTATCGCTGATACTGCTCGTCGTAGCTCAGCGGCACGCCCGATCCGCGCAACGTTTCCAGGTCGCGAAACACGGTCCGCCGGCTCACCTCGCAGGCCTGCGCCAACGCCTCGGCGTTATAGCCCGGACCCGCCTGCAGCAGTCCAATGAGTTTCAGCAGCCGATGGATTCGCGACAGTTGCATGCCGGGTGCCTGAACGGGTATTACTCGACCATCCGTCTTGGGAACGTGCGGTATCCTTCTCTGGGAGCCGATCGGGCGCGTCGACCGGTTGCTGATGGCCGGCCGCTTGGACCGCCGGTTCCCACTGCGGGGCAGACACGTCCTCGCCGGATCGTCTTCCGCCCAGCAGGCCCAGATCCATCGATCCCAGATCGTACGACTTCGCCGCGACCGGCGGACCGCTTGTCTTCGAACGACTTGCCGGTGGATCCGGTGCCGGTTTGGGCGCCGTCGGCTCCGGCGGGTGCTGCTTCGTCGGATCGGCCAGCACGGGAGCGGGCGTCGGGATGACCTCCAGCCCCTGCTCGTCTCCTTCGTAAATGATCGTGCCGTCGTCGAGCATGATCGGCCCGCCGTCCGCGTTCTGCTCGACCGGGCCGCGGCTGACGACCTTCGGCCGCGTGAAGCCGTAGTCGAGGTAGAAGCTGGCGTCGCGTGCCCGGGCGCGGCGATGGGCGTCGAAGTACGCCTTGCCGGGCCAGGGACCTTCAGTCAAGTAAACGGCATTATACTCCAACAGCGTGCCCTTGCGATAGTGGACGTTGGCAATCGCCTTGTTGTAATCGACCAGCGAGCGGTAGTAGTCGCTTTCGGCCTCGGCCAGTCGCCGCTGGGCGTCGAGCACCTGGTCCAAGGTCCAGGCCTGCAACCCGGCCTCGTACTTCACGGTCGCCGTGGTGACCTCGTTGCGGGCCGCCACGCGACGGTTGAAATTGGTCCGCGTGAGCACCAAGGCGGCCTCCAACTCGCTGATGGCGAAGGCCAACTGGTGAGAAACCTCCAGTTCCTGATCCTGCAGTTTCGCCCGTTCCCGGGCCAGGTTCAACTGGGCGTGGCGCACCCCGGCCATCTCCTTGCGGAACCCCAGCGGAATCTCCAAGTTCAGTCCGAGATGCCATTCCGCGAAGTTGCCGCTGGTCAACGAGCCGTAGGCGTCGTCGAAGGGATCGGCGGTGCCGTCCGGGTCGAGCAGATCGTCTCCCATACCGACCCAGCGGTATCGTCCCACGGCGTCCAACCGCGGCAGGAGGTAGTTCTTTGCGGAGATCATCTCCAGTTCCCGCCGCTTGACCTGCCACCGCTGTCGGCGGAGTTCGGCTCGGCCGGCCAGCGCGTCGCCTTGGGCTTCGTCCCAGTCGACTTTCCACTCGGCCAGCTTCGGCTCGGTGAGCGGACGGATCAACCGCCCGTCGGTCGAAGCCAGTCCCAGCATGTAACGCAGCTTCCTCTCCGTTGCATACAGACTGTTCAGTGCCTGCTCCATGGCACTGCGGAAGGAGAAGTACTGCTGCCGGGCCCGGGCCTCCTCGTGGGCTTCGCCCTTGCCGGTGACGTATTCGGCGTAGGCCTGCCGCCACGTCTGCAAGCCGCTGTCGCGTCCGGCGATCACCGCGTGGAGGTTCCGATACGCGAAGTACAACTCCCAGTAGGCCACCTCTACGTCGGAGACCAGATTCTGCACGCCGAGTTCGAAGTCGGCCAACGCCACGTCGGTGTTGATCCGCGCGATCATCACGCCGTTGTTGAAGCCGGGAATCGCGCCGGGGCCGGCGATCCGGTTGTATTGCACGCCGGCGCCCTGCAACAACGGCTGCCGGAATTCGGCCTCCAGGTTGACGTTCCAATTGCTGGTGAAGAGTCTCGTGACGTTTTGGGCGTCGTATTCGACGTTGTGCGTTAATTGCCAGGTACCACCCGTGGCGGCCGTCTTGGTCAACCGGGCCTGGAAACTCCCCGTGTCTCCCTGGGAGATTCGAGGAAAGAAGCTCTCCAGCCCGACTCCGGCGAACGAGTTGCGCGGCTGGTCGATCTTTTCCCAGAACGCGTTGGCGGACAACTGGGTGTCGAAGGCCGACAACGCCGCCTCGATGCCGCTGCGAGGATTGCTCTCGATGATCGCCGGGTCGTAGACCGTGGGTACCGCGTCCGGCGACCGGGCCAGGAAATCGGGTTCACCGAGGACCTGCCCTCCGATCGACCGCATCACCTTGCTGTTGGCCAGCGCGATTTGGATCGCGTTCTCCAGTTCGAGGTCCCAGATTTCCTCGGGCTCGCGGTTGGTCAACGAGAAGGGCCGGTGGGCTTGCCGGACTTCGTCGAGCGTGTCTTCTTCAACGTCCGGAAACTCCATCTCGGTGGCCACGTCGAGGTAGTGGGAGAGATCGCCGTCCTCCATCAGGTAGAAGGGCTGCTGGGGATGGCATCCGCTTAGGACGACGGCGGCCGTCATCAAGATGACCAGAAGGGGGGATTGCCGACACATGAGTTTGCATTCCTGTCGGGTTTGCTGTTGCGCTGGTGCTGCGTGGCCAAACTACCCCAGACCCCGCCAGCGACACACATGCACCTGGATCAGCCACAAGTTTCCCCCCAAACCGGTACCCGCCGGAAACCTGCGCAGTCCGCGCAGGTCTCCAGACGGAGTAATCGGCAAAGTTGATATCGGCAGCTTAATCGTTAAACTTTGACTCTTCTGTGCAACCGGCAGGCACAGCCAGAGATTCCATAACTGTTCAGCCATCTGCCGTCGAATCGATTTGTAGCCGGATCCGCAAGGTTTCGGCCATTTCGCGTGAAACTGGGCAAGGCGTGCCACTGACCGCTTGCCGGCCAATCGGTAGGGTGCGTGTAACCACCACAATACTTGAATACTTGGCGGCGGTGCGTTACACGCCACTGGCCGCTTGCCGGCCAGCATTAAGAACGAGCGGTTGCACGGGCTGACAAGCAGCCCGTGGCACCCACCAATCAGAGACTGGCGGAGCGCTGCCCGTGATGAAAGAAAGAGCGCATTGCGCCTTTTGACAGCAACCAAACGGCGGGCAAGCCCGCCCGCTAAACTCTTTTCTCAGTCCCCAATCCCCAATCCCCAGCCCCCAATCCCTAGCCCCCAATCCCCAGTCCCGAACCCCCCAACTCAAAGAATCCAGCCTTGGCGATACTCGCGGCGGAGGTACTGATCGGCCTCGGGGCAGTTCGTGGCCTTCATGGCGGCGCCGTCCCATTGCAGCTTCTTGCCGACCCGATAGGCCACGTTGCCCAATAGCACGGCCTCGCTCAGCGCGCCGGAGTAGTCGAAGTTGCAGGTGGTCGCCCCGCCGGTCTTGCAGGCGTGGATCCATTCCTGGTGGTGGCCGATGGAAGTGGGGATGGTCGGTTCGGGCGGTTGGTAGTCGGCGAATTTCTCCTTGGGATGAAGCTGCCACGAACCGTAGTCCGCCCGAAGCTGCCCTTCCTTGCCCACGAACAACACCCCGGCTCCACCCACCGGGATATTCCAATCGGCCGGCAACGAGGGCCGATTGCTGCCGTCGTACCAGGTGAATTTCACCGGTGGCATGTCATCCCGGGCGGGGAACTCGTAACGGACGATCAGTTGCGTCGGGCAAGTCTCCGGATGCACCGGCGGGCCTTCGGACTCGACCGACGTCGGGTGCCGCAGTTTCAGCGCCCAGAACGGGAGGTCCATGTAATGGCACGCCATGTCGCCCAACGTGCCGTTGCCGAAGTCCCACCACCGACGCCACTGGCCGGGCAAGTAGCACGGGTGATACGGACGCTCCGGTGCCGGGCCGAGCCAGAGATCCCAATGAATGTGCGGCGGGATCGGCGGCGTTTCCGTGGGACGTTCGCCGCCCCCCCAGTTCTTGCCGCACCAGACGTGGACTTCGTTGACCGGTCCGATCGCCCCGGCCTGGATCAACTCGACCACGCGGCGGTAGTTGTCGCCGGCGTGAATCTGCGTGCCCAACTGCGTGGCCAGCTTGTTCTCGACGGCCGCGTCGGTCATCACCCGGGCTTCGTGAACGCAGTGGGTCATCGGCTTCTCGCTGTAGCAGTTCTTGCCCAGCTTCATGGCCATCACGCCGGCCGGGGCGTGGGTATGGTCGGGCGTGCTGACCACTACGG
>DATLAN010000560.1:0-20569 GCA_035527455.1 Thermoguttaceae bacterium | reverse complement strand
TGTTCGAGCACCAAACCCAGATGGTTATGCACGAGAGCTACGGCTGGATGTCCGTTGGGAAACTGACTTTCGGGATAAAGGGCCTCGGTTGTCGCAAGCGCCTGTTCGTAGTATTCCCACGCCTGTTTGTACTCGCCTTGGGTATCGAACAAGAAACCGAGTTCGTCCATGATCTGAGCAGTAGTGGGGTGTCCCTGAGGGTATTGGTCATTTCGGTACAAACGTTTGCACATGTCCAGCGCCTGCTGATAGTACTCCTGTGCGCGATCGTATTTGCCCTGCAGGTATTGCACTCTGCCCATGAATTGCATACCTGCGGCCAATTCGGGGTGTCCTTGCGGATACTGGGCCTTAGGGTACAGAGATTCGTATGTCGACAACAATTGCTCAAGCAACCTAGTCGCAGAGGAATAGTCACCCTCGCTGTAAGACCGCAGGAATTCTTGTTCCAACTGGCGGGCGCGGCTTTTCAACTGGTCACGCTCATCGCCCGAAGGATTGGCGGAAGTCCCTCCCTCTTGCGGTAGTGCCTGTGCGCAGACATTACCGAGAATTATCACGAGCAAGAGGAAAACTGTTGTCGAGCAGCACACGCAAGGCAGTCTTGTCATGGCGTTTGTTCCCTCTTGGCGCGGCTCAACGCGCCTATTCACTTGTTGGCACGACATTCGCGAAACTAACCGCTCGGATAAGTTGGAAGTGCGGTCCCAGCCGCTCGGACAGCAGTCGCTGGGTAGTGAGCACCGGATCGTCGATCTCCTGCGGATTGAAGAATTGCGGCTCGCGCTCCACGGTATCGACCACTTCTCCCTTATCCAGCCAAACGATGGCACGCGGGTCTTGTATTTCCTGTACCGGAAACCCTGCAAAGAGTTCCCGGAGTTCGATGTCGTGCGGAAGTGGTGTCCCGCGGGCCAAGAGGACCAGCGTTTCCATGCCAGCGGGGCCCTGCATCGGCCAGCCGGTGTTGAGACCTTCTGGCAATGAAATGGAGGAAATCGGCTGTTCATGCTCCGGCCGCGAGTCCCACTCGCCGGGAGCCCAGGGATAAACTGGCGTGGCCTCTCCCTCGGGACTGATCCAAACGACGTACAGATAACTCGGCTGGCTCACCGACGCCTCGACCCGGATGTGGTCTCCGGAGATCAGTGGCAAGGCGCCGGCCTCGGCCAGAGACAGGTCGCGGCGTTGCGGATTATCCGGGTTCCGAACTTTCACGTCGATGGTGCCCGTGATCGGAGTGGTTGTGCCGGACGGTGTCGTCGGCCGGGTGGCAAAGAAGATTGTCAGGATAACCGCTATCAGTACGACACATCCGGCGATCCACCATAGCGGTTTGCGGACTCCGGAGGACGTCCTGACGGGTTGTGGAGGGCCAGAAGTCGGTGCGTCGCGGAGACCGGGCCGCCAATGCCTGAGGTCGGCAGCCAGGTCGGCGGCCGTGTTGTACCGCTCGGTCGAGCGTTTGGCCAGGCATTTCAGCGCGATACGCTCCAGTTCGGCCGGAACGGAATCGTCGATCTGCCGAGGCGGTTTTGGATCGCGATGCTGAATCTCGTCAAGACAATCAGCGGTCCGTCCTCTCCAGAATGGCTGCCGACCGGTCAGCAACTGGTAGAGGATGACTCCCAGGCTCCAGATGTCGGTGCGGCCGTCCAGGTGATGCGTCTCACCACGGACCTGTTCGGGGGACATGTAGGCCGGGGTGCCGGCAACCTGGCCGGTATAGAGCCGCTGGCTGTCCTCGGAAACCGCCAGACCGAAATCGGCGACGTGGGGATGTCCCTGGCTGTCGATGAGGATATTGCCCGGCTTGAGGTCTCGATGGACGAAACCCTTCTTGTGCGCGTAATGCAAGGCGTCGGCCACACGAGCCACCAGCCCGGCAGCTTGGGCCGGGAAGAGACTTTCCGCATCGATCAATTGCTGCAAGGTACGGCCTTGAATGTACTCCGTGACGATGTAACACCGGTCGCTTTCGCGGCCAACGTCGTGGACGGTGACGATCCCCGGATGTTGCAGACGAGCGGCGAACCGGGCCTCTTCCAGGAATCTCTTGGTTTCGCTTTCCGACGAGAACCGGCCGGGGCGGGGCACCTTGACGGCGACCGGGCGGTCCAGTTCCGGGTCGTCCGCAAGATAGACCACGCCGAAAGCGCCCTGCCCGAGAACCCGGCAAACGCGATATCGGCCGATCGCGGCGGGGTGCTCGACCGGATCTTCCGTTGCGGAAAGAACGTCCATGGGTTGGCGGAGCAACTCGAATAGCGACTCCAGCTTCTGGCAGGCCGCGAAAGTCTTGGCAATCTCCGTGTCGGCGGCGGCCGGCCCGTCGAGCGTGCCCGATTCAATGGCCGCCCAGAGTATCTCGTCGCGCTGGTCGGGTGTCATCATCGGCTAGTTTCCTCCGTCCAGATCCCTGTAGATCCTGCCCAAGGCCAGGACCGCCCGCTTCACCCGCATGCGTACGGCGTCCTCGGTCGCGTCCGTCTCCTCGGCAATCTCCCTGTAGGTCCGTCCCTCGATCTTCACCGCCACGATCAGGTCGCGGTAGTCCTCGGACTCTTCGCCGAGGTGGTCAATCGCGCGTTCCAGCAGGGCGAGATCCTCTTGGAGACCGACGATCTTGCTGGGCGTGGGCGCAGCACGGTCCTCCGGACAATTAAGCGGAATCGCGGAGCCGACCGAACGCTCTTTTTCGAGCGAAACCTCCCGGCCCATGTCCCGTCTCCGGGCGCCCCAGTGGTCGGCCTCGTCGCGGATCTTGTTCGCGACCACCCGGTTGAGGTATTTGAGAAAGGCGCCCTCGGTCCGGAAGTCGAACTTCTCCACCCCTCGCAGGGCATCGATCATCACTTCCTGCACGATGTCGCACGACTGCACCTTCCGGCGAAGGTTCGCTCCCAGGCGGATACGGACCGCCGCCAGGACCCGCATTTGATAGCGGTTGCAGAGTTCGTTCAGCGCGTTTTGGTCCCCTTGCTGAACCTGCTCGATCAGGATCCGAGTGGTGAGAGCTTCCGGCACGATTCGGCACCCCATGACTGCCCGACCAAAAAATCCGGAATTCGCCGTTCGGTCCCGGCGGCTTTTCCGCTGTTCATGATGACAGGCAAACGGACGCAAGTCCATACCCCTCTACGAAAGGATAGCGACATGTTGAAGAGAGTTTTTCTGAGCCTCGTCGTTGTGGCAACCGCGCTGTTCGCGGCCCAGTAGGCCAATGCCGATGTCTGGGTGTCGGGCTACTACCGGTCCAGCGGCACGTATGTCCAGCCACACTACCGGAGCGACCCCGACCGCTCCTTCTACAACAATTGGAGCACGTACCCCAACATCAACCCGTACACCGGGCAGATGGGGACGCGGCGGACACCGTCTTACGACGGCTACCGTAGTTACTACTCGCCGAGCTGGTCGTATTGGAGGTGATGACGTAGCGGCGGTCTCACTGCCGGCCGGCCCAGCGAGCGGGTCGGCCGGGGTGAGGCATTTCAAAGCAGACCCGCAAAGAAAGGACAAGAAGATGATCATTTTTGGTTGGGGAAGTGGCCACAAGGTGTTGGGGGAGGGGTTCTTCGTCGGTTGTCCGAATTGCGGGAATGCTACGCAGTGGGTGATCGTCGAAAGCAGCAAGCGATTCTCCCTTTACTTTGTTCCGGTTGCCAAATGGAGCAGGCAGTACTGGATGGTCTGCCCGGTATGCAGCGGTGGCGTTGAGTTGCCGTCCAGGCAGTTTGCCCAACAGGTGCTTGCTGCTGCCTTGCAGGACGCCACTGAAATCCCAAAACACCTGGAACGCACACTAACTCTCAGCCGTTGAGTGTCTTTGTATCCTATCCACCGTTTGACCACTTGGTTGGTCGAAAGGAGAACATCATGCTCTTCAGAAGTGGCGAGTTTCACCGAATAGAAAACGCTCAAAGCGTGCGAAGAACCTGCGAGCACTGTGGCAACGACGAAGATCTTCAACTCCATTACGTCAAAGCCGGGCCAGGGTTGGGAGTGCCGATCCTGATGTTTTTTTCGGACCGTTTTGTGGCGACGACTCACAAGAAGTACTTTCTGATTTGCCCGAAGTGTGGCTGTGCTTTTCAGATCAACAAGGATGTGGCCAAAGGGCTCATGCGTTGATGGCCACGTCCGTCCGCTTGTTACAAGTGCGACAAGCGGTTGAGTTCCGTGTTTTTTAACGTTGGGAGCCGTATCATGGACACTCTACTTGGTATCGTGTTCGTCATCATATGGAGCGGATTGGGTTTCGTCGGATCGAGCATTCGTTCAGAAAAGGGTTACGATACGGGAAGCCTGGGCGCAATTCTTTGGGGCGGGGGCCTTTACTTTCTTGGGGCTCTGATTTTACCGCCTCGAAAGCGGTTCTAGCCTGGTCAGCATGTCGAAGAAGGCGATTCGAGGGCTGGTCAAATGCTAATCGAGGTTGCTTCGACACGGGGGCCGCTTGGGGCGTCGGGCAGGCAATCGCCTCTGGGCGCAAGGGCCGGGGCAGGCTGTATCTCTGAAGTCGCGCGGAAATGGGGACCGTGCCAGCCAGACGCACATTTTGACGAATTTCGTGGGGGGGCGGAATCTCCCAGATCAGACCGCGGCGATTACCGCTCGGTCGCCAGCAGCGCATCCACCAGTTTTCACCGAGTGCCATGAACGCCCGGTTTCGGCGGGCTCCAGGGCTTCGGTCAGGCGCAAAACGGTAAACTACCGTTTTGCGCGCGGGGGCTTCTCGAAAAGACCGCGAAAACGCGGGAAAAGACGCAATTGGACGATACGGCTTGCAAAAGCCGATGCGGATTGTAGAATGTCGTTTTTCCCCGCGGTTTTCAGGCTTCTTGGTGGGATTCTAGGATTGGCTTACAAGGAGGGGGTCACTGGTTCGAGTCCAGTAGCGACCACTAGACGGCTCATCCGACTGCCGCCCTTCAAGCGTCGTCAGAAAACAACTTTCCGCTTTCACCCTTTCCCCGCTGGGGGAAGGACAGGGCGAGGGGCAAGTCGATTCAGCAAGTTGTTTCTTCACGACACCTCGAGCATCCGGCACAAGGGTAACCTTCGTGGATCAATTCCTTCTCCGGGGCCGGAAATCATTTCTGACAGGTATATCTGTCAACCGATGGTATGGTGGGTCGAGAAACGAGCCCGGCGGCTCGATAAATCGGGCACACGCATAGGGTGCAGCCGCTGCAACCGCTTCGATCCGTACCGTCGTTCTCAACGGGAGTGATTCTGCCGAGTCGTGCCGCTTCCGGCCGTCGCGACAAGCTAGAATTCATTGGGGAAAATCTCAGTGCGCGACATTCCATCCGCGCAGAATTGCCGGAGTTACCGGTCCGTCGGGCACTGCGCGTGCCGATGCGCGGGGCAGTGTGAAGAGACTTCGTATGACGGGGACGAGTTGATGCCGACGGGAGGTTTGCGGCTGGCTTGCCATGATGACCGCGGGACGTACCGATGAGCCTGAAAGTTCTGGTCGCCGATGATGACTGTCTGATGCGGACGTTCGTCAGCGTCTCGCTTGCCGGGTTCGCCGACGCGGAAGTCACCGAGGCTGCCGACGGCGACGAGGCTCTGGCCCTGTTCGAGCAAGACGATTTCGACCTCGTGCTGCTCGACTGGGACATGCCCGGAAAGAACGGGCTGGAGATCATCAAGGCGATTCGCGGCCGAGGTTGCCGGGTGCCGGTCATCATGGTTACGGCCCACGCGGAGCGAGAGCAGGTGGTGACGGCTTTGCAGTCGGGCGCGTCCGACTACCTGATCAAGCCGTTTCGTAGCGAGGCGCTTCGGGAGAAGCTCAAAAAGTTCTTTCCGCAAGAGCGGTAACGTACCCGTTTTCGTTCTTCGCGGCGCTTCCGAGTTGCCCCCTCTGCTTGTTGACAGGCCGAACACGTTTTGGTAATCTGCCGCTCTCCGTAGGTCAGGGCTTGCCCTGACGAAATCCGGTTCAGGGCAAGCCCTGACGAAATCCGGTTCAGGGCAAGCCCTGACGAAATCGACGAACCCGATCGGGACGACTATGCAAACCGTCAGGGCAAGCCCTGACCTACTCGGTGAAGGAGGTAATGCCGTGAATCGATTCCTGACTGTTCTGGTACTTGTGTCGTGTCTGGTTTTCGTGGCAACCGCCCCGTCGGTCGCGGCCGACCGGCCCAACCTGCTGCTGATCATCACCGACCAGCAGCATGCCGGCATGATGAGCTGCACCGGCAACCGCTGGCTCAAAACGCCCGCGATGGACGAACTGGCACGCACGGGCGTTCGTTTCGAGCGGGCCTACGCGGCGAACCCGGTCTGCGTGCCGTCGCGGTTCAGCATGTTCAGCGGTTTCTATCCGTCGTCGATCGGCATGAGGCACAACGGCAGCAAAGTCACCGAGGTCGTCGAACGGATGCCGGAGCGAGCGATGGGCTGGCTGCTGCGTCGTGCCGGCTATCAGACCGTCTACGGCGGCAAGGTCCACCTGCCGGGCCCGATGGCCGACATCACCAGGTGCGGCTTCGACCGGTTGACTCCCGATCAGCGCGACGGCCTGGCCGACGCCTGCGTCGAGTTCCTCGGCCGGCAGCACGACAAGCCGTTCCTGCTGGTCGCCTCGTTCATCAACCCGCACGACATCTGCTACATGGCGATCCGCGCCCATAATGCCGAGAGCGGTCTGGGGCGCGCGGCGCCGCCTCCGCTTTTCGAGGCGATGAAGTTTCCCGACGGCGTCTCGGTCGAAGACTTCTACGCCCGGCACTGCCCGCCGCTGCCGGAGAACTTCGAACCGACCGTCGGCGAGCCGGACGCGATCGGCGGCCTGCTGGACCTTCGCGCGTTCCGCCGGTACGTCCGCGACAACTGGACCGAGCAAGACTGGCGGCTGCACCGCTGGGCGTATTGCCGATTGACCGAACGGGTCGACGCGCAGATCGGCCGCGTTCTGAAGGCACTCGGCGAGAACGGTCTGGAGAAGGACACCGTCGTCGTCTTCACCAGCGACCACGGCGACATGGACGCCGCCCATCGGATCGAACACAAGACGACCTTCTACGAAGAGGCCACCCGCGTGCCGCTGATCATCCGCTATCCGGGCCGCGCGAAGGCCGGGCAGGTCGATCGGGAACACCTGGTCAGCAGCGGAATCGATCTGATCCCGACGCTTTGCGACTATGCCGGCGTCGCCCCGCCCGAGGATCTCGAAGGTCGCAGCCTCCGCCCGCTTGCCGAGGGCCGGGAGGCGGGCCCGTGGCGCGAGAGTCTGCTGGTCGAGAACGAGATCGGGTTCATGGTCCACACGGGCCGCTACAAGTATCGCCGATACGACACCGGCGAGAATCGCGAGATGCTCAACGACCTGCAGGTCGATCCGGGCGAGATGAAGAACTTCGCCGGCGATCCGGCCTATGAAAAGATTCTCGAAGAGCACCGGCGATATATGGATTCCCACCTTGGGGTCCGCCGGCCTTGAACTCCGCGGCGAACCGGTTGACTCGTCCGGCAAGTGGCATAGAATTCATCGGGCAATGGGAGGACGGAGCCGTCGATTCAAGTGGTCAACCGTCTTCGGGAGAAAACCATGAGCGCGATGAAGTTGTTCGACATGTTGGTGGCCCTTTTGTTGGTCGTCGGCGGGGTGAACTGGGGGCTGATCGGGTTGTTCCAGTACGATCTGGTGGCGGCGATTTTCGGAGGGCTGAAATTCGGCGAGATGAATGCCGCCATCCGCACGATTTACATCATCGTGGGCCTGGCCGCCGTGTACCAGATCCTCAGCCTCCGTGCGATCCAGCACCGTTGGGGCGTCATGTTCCGCACGCCGAAGAGAGCGGGCATGTAAGCCGGCCCCAAAGTAGCCGTCTCGCTCCGCGAGACGTTGCCGCATGTCGGCAAACCCAAAGTAGCCGTTTCGTTCCGCGAGACGAAGCCGTGCTTTGTTGCCGAAGCGACGAGTATCCGACGGCTGAAGTTGCGAGAGTGGCTTTCACACATCGATCTTGCGAATGAGTCAAACGAGATGGTGTGCTTGCTTCCGCAGGATTGACGACGCCAGACGCTTTCGTTCAGGATGGACGTTCTTCGGTCTCGCCTTGTCTGGGTGTGTACGTGGTAACGTGCGGGTCAGCCACCAAGTCGTCGGTCATTCTCTGCAACGAGTCATTGAAGTCTGCAACGCACTTGAGATCGCGTAAGGAGTAGGCGTCGGTTTTGGCTCTGATTCTGTGGCCCAGCAACTCCCGACGCAGGACATTCAAGTGCTCAACCATCGAGGCCGCATGAGTGTGGAACTTGACCAACTGATTCCAGTCACGCTGGTTGGCTGCGCGAAGCCACTGTCCTCGCATCGCATTGAACCAATTCTGAAATGACACGCCTCCAGTGATCGTTGCCAGTGTTGCAGCAGCTTGCGATGGCACCCGATTGAAGACTGGATTCGCAACGAGTTCCTGCACACTCTTTGCAGGCAAGGACGAGAGTATGGCCCATTCGCCGAAGAACTGATGGAGACTGTCTATCGCATCCTCGATGTACTTCTTCTCGAACCACTCAGATATGCGTTTTCGGCTATCCAGCCATTCCTTGAGGTAAAAGAGGACAATCGGGATCATGCCACCCACAAACACTGAGACCGCAGGAGGAATGGTGAGTTCAAGCCACTTCATAATCGCTGTTCCCGGGGAATATGGGCGTTGGCTTTGCCACGGAACCTCTTGTCCGTTCGTAATAAACGGATCTCTAATATGACAGCGCCGGGCACCGGCCGCTTGTCGGCCGGTGCCCGGGTTGCCGAACGACAGAATGGGAAAGGCACGGGGCGACAAGCCACCCAACCGCCGGTATGGCCGGTATCCTAACAGCGGTTCCACTGGCCGACAAGCAGCCAGCGGCACCCGGCGAATGCATCAAACGGCACGGTATAGCCTCTTCCGCAAAATCGGCGGTGCTACCCGCTGGCAATGACCACTCTGCGGCGGGGTTCTTGACGGACAATGGCGAGCAGGATACACATCAGTATCAAGACTTCTGGCACCAATCCCAAGAGCACGCTGGTCGAGTAGAAATGTTCCAAGCGGTCCTGTTTCGGAAGCTCGACGAATCCCTTTTTGAGAAGCGTGATTACGAGGACATTCTGACGTCCGATGTCTTCGGCGCATTCAAGTACCTTCCCCCGGATTATTTGCATGCATGGATCGTCAAGCTGCGTGACCGCCATCCGCTGCTCACGCCTGCCTTCAAGCTGGCTCGGGAGATGCCAGATATCGAGTTCTGGCCTCAACTCTACGCAGCCAAGGCGGCACGCAACTACTGCGAGCCAGACGTTGTGTTTTGGTGGGAGCAGCTCGCCATTGTTATCGAGGCCAAGCGAGGAAGCGACTTTTCAGTTGATCAGCTCCAGCTCGAAAGAGAATCTACTCAGTACGCCGCAATGGCCCGGGGGGAGGCTGCCCATGCGATTGTCGTCGCCGTTGGGAGGAGTCGCCCAGGCTGGTGGTGGAACCAGAGGCAGAACACGAAGCATTGGCTCGCCTTCTCTAGCTGGGGAACACTAGCCGACGTGTTTGCCGCGACGCTGGCTGCCAGGCAAGCGGTCGGAGTTGAACGTCAGGAGGCTTCTCTCGTCGGTGACCTCTTGGCTCGCCTTGAGATGCGCGACGTCCAGCCGTTTCACGGTTTCAGAAGCGTCGCCGTCTCGGGACCACCGTCGCGGCCCTCACTGCCGGGTGTGGTTGCACGACCCGCTGGCGTTTTTCCGATCCATGTTTCAGCACCAGTACACAGGTTCTCGGAAATTTGCCCACCGATAACGAAATTTGGAGCGAGCTTCGCCAGTCTTGCAAAGGCCGCGCCGACTCACGCAGGAACACACCTCGTTGCCCGGGAACTCCTCCGATGCAAATCGCGTACTACTGATTTCAGCGGTCTCAGTCGCGTGGCTTCCCAGCGCCTCGCAGAAGTCTGGCCGCTCCTGCTCGTCAGCAGTTCTGCGACTAAGCGTTGTATTTGCGCCTGGAAAGACGCTCCCCATGGTAGCCTCGCGAAAGTCTGGAGACCGGTAGTTCGCGGTGTGTGGACGTTTAGAGTTCGCAGCGCGCCCAAGAAGGAGGCGTCGCGTCTGTTTTGGATTCCGAAAGGATAGGAAATATGGAGGTGAGAAATGGCAGAGATGACAACCGAACAAATTCAAGATGAGCTTCGGCGGGGTATCGAATTCTACAAGGAACTGGACGGGCAGATCCTCGCCTTCTTAAACCGCCTAGCGGAAGTCTTGGAGGACAAGTACGAGCTTGGTCGGCTGAAAAAGCCCTTTGCCAAGGATCTCCGTCGCTCTTCCGTGGTGCAGAGCTACGTGCTACTCATGAAGCCCACAGGCGCCGAAATTGAGAGTGACGAGGTAGACGATGATGCGGAAAGCGAGGAGGAGGAGGAGGACGAAGTCGACACGCTTGACCTTACCTTTGCACCCGATGCAAAGCTGCCCTACGTCATTGTACAGATGATCGGACGAGTTCCAGCAGGAGCGAAGGGCAGCGTAACAACCCCATTCATCCAGTATGGAACATTGGCTGTGGCCGGACGCAAAGATGGGAAGGAACTCGAGAACCCGGTGGTTATGCGCACCGGGTACTACAGCGGCGTGTTCCGCAACCGGATGTGTAACCCGCGAAGCAAGCCACCGTATAGCCATAAAGCGCACAAAGGCGGCGCGACGCTTATCTTTGAGGAGCACAGCACAGCCGTACAGCCACTTGGGTCGATCCAAACCGAATCGGACATCGAGCAACTGGCCAAAAAAGTCGCGGAGACTATTGGGGTCCAAGGTTAGCGTCGTTTGGGTGCGAATTCAGGCACGGCCTCACTTCGGCACGTCGGCCTTGAAGTTCGTTGCTACTTCTTCAGCCCTTAAAGCCCGGCGGTAGATCTTCAACCCGCGCAGCCGGCCGGTGACCTGGTATTGGGGTGCCGCGGTGGAGTATTGGCCGAGGGTCAACGGGCCGGACCAGGCGGCGCGATTGGCCGGACAATCGACCGCGGCCACTTGCTGGCCGTCTTGATACAGGATTGCTCGCTGGCCGTTGAACGTGCCGGCCAGGTGGACCCAGCGTCCCACGGCCGGGCGGCCGCCGTCGCAGCTTATCCCGCCGAGGTGCCATCGCCACCCGGTGCCGAAACGCTGCAGGAACCAGCCTGTCCCGCCGTATTGCCCGCAGCTTAGAATCACCGGCATCTGGGCCTCTTCGTCGATCCACAGCCAGCACTCGACCGAAAGCGCCTTGGTCAAATCGAACTCCGGCAGGTGGGCGAACGACGCGAAGCCGCTTTGGCCGAGTTGAAGGGCACCGTCGGCCACCTGTGTCCCTGCGTGCAACTGTCCCTTGACGATCTGGCCGTCGAGCAGTTCGGCGGTCGGTTCCTTTCCCGCAAACGCGGCCGCGAATACCGGTTCTTTGATCTCCGGCAGCGGCGCGGCCTCGACCATGTTGGAGAACGAACTCCGTTGCCCCCGACGGTCCACGGTGCAGACGACGTACGCGTATTTCGTGCCGGGCTCGACGTCCGAATCGATATAGCCGGGCGCGCGGAGCGGCTCGGCATGGAGTTCCTTCAGCAGACCACCGGCCGCCGAACGCAGCAAGACGTATCGCAAACCGGCCATCTGGTCGGCCTCCCAACCGAGCACGATCTCGCCTGAAAGCGCCCGGGCGCTGAGGTTGGTCGGCTTGGCGGGCGGCGGCAACTCGGGCACGTCCAACGACGCGAAGGCCGGCCGGCTCCGCTCCCCATTCCAAGGCGCCGTGAGCACCATCGCATAATGCTGCGTCCCGGTCGGCGGGAAAAGGTCGACGAAACGGCCCGCCGTGGTCACGCCGAGTTGCGTCGAGGCGTTCGGCTTGAAATCGGCCGTCGGCCCGCGGTACAGTTCATACTGCAAGCCGATGATCTCGGCCGTCCGCTGCCAGGAGAGTTCCACCGCATGGTCCGGCCGCAAATTGGCCGCCATCGCGGGCGATTTCTCCGGCACGGGCATGGGAACCAGCACACGGATCTCGCCCGGGGTGATCTCGGCGCCCGGCATGTCGACGCGCGGTTTGGCCAACGCCTCGGCCCGCGCCTGGCGGATGACGGCCAGCATCGCCTGGTAGTGTTCGTCGTCGGTCGACGCGAAGGAGACGTGTTCCTCGCCGCTGGGGTACCACGGGGGCTGGATGCTCTCCTTGAGCACGTCGGGCGGCTGCACGCCCTGGTCGATGAGCCGGTATCCGGTTTGGGCCTTGCGCTGGCGGCAGAAGGCCACGCCAAGGCCGCCCTCCGACCTGGCCATCGGCGCCCGGAGGATCCGGCTCCACTCGGGCTTTTGCAGATTGACCCAATCGTTGCCGATGTGGCCCGGGGCGTGGCACTCGGTGCAGCCGGCCGCTTGCATCGCGGCCGAGAGCGGGCCCCGCGTGGAGAGGATCGCGTTGCAGGTGGCGTTCTCAGTGAAGTCCCAGGTGCCGTAGTAGTTCGAGTTGGTGTCCATCCAGGCCAGCACCAGATCGCGCTCCGCTTTGGAGATCTCGGGGTGCCGATCGATAAAGACCTCGGAGAGCGTCGCCCCGCCGGAACCGATCGTGTACGGCCGCAACAGCTTCGAGGTATGGACGCTCGCGTTGTTGCAGTTGAGGTAGCCGACCATGCGGTGCTTGATGAGCGTTTCGTAGCTGATGTTGAAGGCCCAGGTCCATCCGCCCGAGAAATCGAGCCCCTTGTTGATCCCCTTTTCGCCGCCGTGGCACTTCACGCAATAGTTGTCGAGGATTGGCTGGATCATGGTGGGGTAGTCGATGAAGCCGCTGCCCCACGATTCCGGTTGTGGTTTGGCGGGCGCCGCGAGCATCGCCGTCGGCAAGGCGGTCGGGCGCATCGCGGTGGACTGCTTGTTTTCGTGACAGCCGACACACGAGCGGGTCGCGCCCGGGGCGGCCTGGACGAAGGTCCGCATGCGTTGGACCTCGCGTCCATCGGCATCGAGCGCCTCGAAGTAGAGCGCCCGGCCCGGCGGCACCTCGAAATAGGCCGATCCGTCCTCCTCGACCGGCACGGTGCCGAGGATGTTCTTGACGATGTAGGCCCCCTGCCAACTGACGAGGAAGGCCTGGTTCCACCATCGTCCGCCGGGCGGCAGACCGCTGACGCGGGCGGTCTCTTCGACGATCCGCAGCCGCTTGACCGTGCCCGGCTCGACCCCTTCGAGGCCCTGGTGGACGTCGGCCACCAGGAACCGGCCCGGCCGTGGCGAGTCCGCGGTCGCGGACGTGATGATCGGCGGCCTCTTCCGCGGTTTGACCGGCATCGGCGAATAGCAGGAGATGTCCGGCTCGGCGTGCAGGAGTTCGCGACGCCCGAAGCGGTCGATGATTTGGATCACGCCCGGTTCCTTGGCGTTGTTGGCGATCAACACCACGTCTTCGGAAAGCGGCCAGGGATCGTTGGGGCCTCGCTTCAGGCCCTGGTCCATTTCGGTGGGATACTCGGGCGTGAAGTTGGTGACGGCGTCGAGATTGTTCTTGCCGCCGCGTGGGTCGATCATCACGATCGCCCCGACCGCCTGCCCGTTGTGCGGCGTGAAGGCAGCGACCACCAGGTGGCTGTCCGGCACCGCTCGCGCGTCGAGCACGGCGGTCGGCCTGGCCAGGTTGTTGGCGAACAGGGCCTCTTCCATCCGCCCGTCCGGCGACATCGTCCAGAGGCTCTGCAGGTAGAGGGCCGTCTTGTCGACGTATTCCCAGCGGCCGTAGAGGATCCGCCCGTCGTTCATCACGGCCGGGTCGAACTCGGTGACGTTGTTCGACGAAAGCGGCCGGATGTTCTCGCCGTCGGCGTCCATCACGTGCAGCGTGTCCACGCCCGAGTTGAAACACGGCACCAGCGACCCGGGCCGCGTCGAGCTAAACGCGATCCGGCCGTCGGGCAGATAGCAGGGCGTGATGTCGTGGTGGCCTTCGCCGATCCGCCGCGTGTCGGGCTTCACCTGGCAGTCGCACGGGAAGGTCAACTGCCGCAGCCCCGTGCCGTCGATCCCGATCTCGTAGAGGCTCGTCGATCCGTTCTGTTGGCCCTTGAAAGCGAACACGATCCGCCGGGCGTCCCACGAAAGGTCCGGGTCGCGATAAACGCCCGCGCCGAGCGTCTCCTTGGTGCTCGGGTCGATCACCGGGCGGACCTTGTGCTTCTCGGGCGGGTCGGAGGGATTCTCGATGACGTAGATCCCGCCGCCGGGATGCCAGGTGATGTAGTCGTCGTAAATATGAGCCGCCATGTAAGCGTGCCGCTTGACGAACAACAGCGGAGCATCGAGCATCTCGCGCAGGCTCTTGCCCTCCGCCGGCGGCTCGGGAGCGGGTGCGGCAGAACCAAAGAGAGGGCATCCCACGAACAAACAAATCGCGATCAGTCGAAACCGCGAGACGGTCGAGGGTGCTCTGCAATTCCAGAACATGGATTTCTCCTCTAGCGAGACGGGAACGTGAAACCGCGGTCCATTATTGCATTGGGGACTCAGTGGAGGCAAGCTCGACCATTGCCGGATGCGTCGCAAGATTCGCCTCAACGGCAGCGTGATGTCCGCTGCTGTCTACGGGCGGCCCGTGTCCGAATCCACCAGACCGAGGTTCTCCAGAAGATAGCGTACCCGTTCATAAGCATCCCGTTGGAGACGTTCGCGTTCCTGGGGATCCGTGACACCTTCGAAATCGGCGACGGCGCGAGGGCCGACGTGACCGGGCGAGGCGAACTTCATCGCGATATGGGTCAACCCTTCTTGAACCAGTTTGTGTGCCAGGTGACGCCTGCACTCCTCGACCAGTTCCTCCCGGGTGCCGGGGTAGTTCTTCACGCAGAAGTAGATGTCCCACGAATCCTTCTCTTTGTTCCTGTCGGCCAAAGCCATCCCCTTCATGACCAGGAACGGCGCGATCGTCGGGATACGGATCATGGCGACGTCTTTTCGTCCGTCAGGACGCGTTCCGGAAATCCGCACCTCCTGGTTCATTTCGAACACCAGGTCGCAACCACGGGCTTTCCTGGCTCGGATGTCTTGAATCTTCTGCGTTCGGTGCCTCTTGCTCGAGCCCTCGTATTCCTTGGCGAGAAAATCCACCTCGACGGTCATGTTTCTTCCGCCCACAGGAAACGTTCGGTAGAAGATGAACGGCTGCTCCCCGTGCTGAACGTATCCCGCCGCGACCAGTCGGTCGCAGATCGTCTGGTATCCCGGCTCCCGAAGTACGTGATGGTCGAGAGCCAGATCGACGTCGATACTGCCGACATGTTTCTCTTTCGAGTCAGGCAGGAGGAATTCGGGGACCCATCCCCCGACCAGGGCGATCCCGTTGCGATATTCCCCGAGAACATTGACGATTTCCAGGAGAACGGCCAGAGCCGCGTCGACCAACTCCCGGTTGTAGTCCTTTCGCGTTATCATTGTCGCCCCAGCACGTTCATCAAGACGAACTCGGCCGCTTCCTCGGCGCGCCCGGACAGCCACTGCAGGTCCAAGTAGACTTGAACGGGCGATGCAACCTGCACGCCGTGTACGCGAGTGCATCCGTACAGCACTCCGTCATCCGTCGGCTGCAAGAGCGAGACGTTTGCACCGCTGTCGACGGGCTTCAGATCCAGCGCCTTGCTCACCCGAGCCATATCTCCTTCGACGTAGGCCGTGGCCGTTCTGTATCGAACCGCGGGCGCCAATCTTGCCGCGCCCGAAAACCCCGTGAACGCGTAGCGAATGTTCTCCCGCTCGCAAACGGTTGCCAACTTTTGCTCTATTTCCGCAACTTGCGCAAACGAGTAAAAACCGAACACTCGACATTGAGGCACGTACTTCGCCGCCCATTCGAGCAAAACGGTTCTTGCGTCGGCGATATGTATCCCATCCGACGCGATCTCGATCCATTCCTTCTCCCGCAAGATGCTCTTGACATTGTGAGCCAGGCCCAAACTGACGCCGGCTTCCCCGGCCAGGTCCTGCAACTTCCACGTCCTGCTCGGATCGCCGAGCAAGACCCGCAGCACTCTCGACGCCTTCGGGCTGTAAAGCGACTTGAGCTTGCGATCCGATTTGTGTGGGTTGGGGCACCCTTCTCGATGGATGTAGACGGTCCGCAGCGCCAAATGGCAATTGCCCGCAAAATCGATGTAACCCACTTCGTCGGCCCGACATATCTCGGCGGAACGCGGTGAAATGTACGGCGCCACGAAGACGGGATAGGCATTCGGGAAAAACCGACGACAACGGAGCAAGTGGCCGACCGCGTCGCGGGCGGTGCGCGGTTCCCCGTTGCGTTTGACCTGCATAATTAGCAGGTCCGAGCCGGTTTGCTGGCGCACTTCCACGACACAGTCGATGCCCTCCTTCAGGCTCTCACCGCCCGAATTGCCTGCCGTGATCGTGGCTTCCAGAATGAAAGGAATACCTTCCAAGCTCCGAAGGACGCTTTGTCTGGCTGCCTGTTCGATATCATCTATTTTCAATAGAATGGCACCTTTCAACGTATGTTGAAAACAAGTATAGAGTGAAATCGCCACTTGTCAACACCGTTTTTCGCCGGAATGGGCAAAATCAACGCGTGTTGAAAATGGTGTTGCGAATGAAAACCGACGCATCCCGCCTCGCTCCGATAGGGTAGTTGGGTTGGTCTTGATCGCTTGAGGATTGAAATGGTAGCCTCATCGCCGTTTCATTGCGGACAGGAATCGCGTCCGGCTTGATGTGGTCGGTTGGGTGGCTGGGGTCGAAGCACGAGGAACGAGTGCGGAGCCCCCAGAAAGCCAAGTCTGGGGGCTCGGTGCTCGTCCCTCGCACCTCGACCCCAGCCACCCGCAGGTTCGACGGCAATGAGGTAGTTGTGAAGCAAGCTGTCAGGGCAGCGTTGTGCGAAGAGGAAGAGGAGTCGTCCTTATGAACGGAAGACTTGCAGCCAGATCCATTTTTCTCACGCTGGTGTTAACGCTCATGCCGACCTCGGTCCAGGCGGGCGAGAAGGTCGTGCTGCGGACGCCGGGCGGTCGATTCCTCCGGGCGGCCGAGGATGGGACGGTTCGCGTCGACAGCGACTTCCCGACCGATGGCGAGACGTTCGAGCTGGTGCCTTGTGAAAACGGACACCTGGCCCTGAAGGCCGGCGACGGCCGGTTCCTGGTCGCCGAAGGCCGCGACGCACGCACGCTGCGGGCCGACAGTCCGCGGGTCGAGCCGGGCGATCGCGAGACCTTTCTGCCGATCTCCGCCGGCGAGAATCGCCTGGCCATGAAAGCCCGCAACTATCGGGACTTCATCGTCTTCGACCCCGCCGCTACGCAGACGGCCGAGCCGGATGATCCGGACGCGCCCGCCGCCGG
Source organism: Thermoguttaceae bacterium (assembly GCA_035527455.1). GTDB lineage: Bacteria > Planctomycetota > Planctomycetia > Pirellulales > Thermoguttaceae > DATLAN01. Next base: position 3,196 of record DATLAN010000560.1, on the reverse strand, counting down.
AGAGACGGTGGAGATCTACCGCGTCTCGCAGATTCCCGCCGCCATCCGGATGACGTTGGCGGCGGTGGTTCGCTCGCTGGTGATCGAGGAGTTGAAGGACGAGCAGTACGAGAAGATCAAGACGAAGAAGCGGGAGAAATACATCGAGCTGCCCGCGCCCACGATTCGCGATCCGGGGCGCAAGAAGCGGCATCGCGTGTTGAGCATGGAGGACGAGTATCAGATCTACGCGCAACTGGACGGCGCGCCGACGATCAAGATCCTCGAGATGCCTTACCTGAAGAGCTATCCGCAGCCCGGCACGGGCGTGCTGATGTTCGTCGTCGAGGCCGAGTTGCCCGTCCGGGGGCTGGTCCGCTACAAGATCCCCGATCTGGTGAGCGCCTCGACCGGCTTCCGCACGCGGGTCGCGTTGAGCCTGGTCGGCGAGATCCGGGCGAAGAAGTCGGACGACGGGGTCTCGCTTGAATCGCCGGAGGTGCTGCGGATGCGCGTCGAGTTGCGTTCGCTGGATCTGGCCAACGACGTGCTCAACGTGCTGCGCCGCCAGATCGAAGACCTCTTGAACGACGAGCTTCGCGACCGCAACGCCCGCATTCTCCAACAGGCCAACCAGTCGCTAGCCAAAGCCGTCGCCGCCCGCGAGTTCCGCCACCCGGTGCTGCGGTATTTGGCGTTTCCGTAGGTTACATTGTCGCGCCGACTCCGGTAGAATAAACCGAGGGTGATTGGGAACGCCCTTGCAGCGATCATCGCGGAGAGATTTCGATGAAAACTCTGAAAGTTGATTCCGAGATCGACGGCCAGGGCCTGCTGCGTTTGGAGGTGTCTACCGGCTTGCCTGCCGGTCCGGCGGAAGTGACGCTTCAGGTCCAGCCGAAAGCGGTCTCGACGGCAGCCGGAAGCGCCCGGAGTGGCCTGTTCGTAAACATGTCCGCGGAGGCCATCGACCCGGATGCGGCGATCCGAGAGCTGAATGCCCAGTGGCAGGCCAAGTTGGAGGAACTCGGCCCGTGACCCGCGAAGTCTATTTGCCGGACACGCACGCGCTGTTCTGGTACGAATTCGATTCACCCCGCCTTTCTTCCGTGGTTCGCAAGGCATTCGATTCTGCCGGGCAAGAACAAGCCGACTTCATTCTTCACCCGATCGTATTGGCGGACTAAAATGTAAAATGGGGACAGTCACCCTTTTTGAAGATCGAAAATAGGTGACTGTCCCCATTTTGGAAAGCCTACCAAGCCGATCGCCCTGCTGCAATAACGATTGCCGCCCGCCATTCTCTCCGTTATATCGGCCGAAGTGTCCCGCCCTATGTACTGGCCGATCCGGCTGATTGTCTTGCGTAGTGAATGCTTTTGTGCTACGAAATTCGGCAGTTGGCGCAGATTCCGCAATACGGCAAAGGAGTGTGCCTTGTCTTCGGGAACGGCTGAAACGTCCCATATCCCTCCGGTCGATGGCCAAGGGGGGCTATCCTCGCGGAGCTTCACCGGGCTGCTGATCACGCAGTTCCTCGGGGCGGTCAACGACAATATGTTCCGATGGCTGGTGGTCCCGATCGGCAAGGAGATCGTGGGCGAGGAGAAGGCCGGGGCCGCGTTGGCCGTCGGGTTGGCGTGCTTCGTGCTGCCCTACCTGCTGCTGGCCGCCTATGCCGGATATCTGGCCGACCGGTTCAGCAAGCGGACCGTGATCGTCGGCTGCAAGGTGGCCGAGCTGGTCATCATGGTCCTCGGCGTCGGGGCGATCCTGATCGGGGAGCTGAATCTGATGTTCGTGGTGGTTGCCCTGATGGGTTCGCAAAGCGCGCTGTTCGGCCCGTCGAAGCTCGGCAGCATTCCCGAAATCGTCCGCACGGATCGGATCTCCGCCGCCAACGGGCTGATCGGGATGACCACGGTGCTGGCCATCGTGGTGGGCACCGTGGCGGGCAACTTCCTTTACGAGTTGACCCGGCCGCTGGGACAGGAGAACTGGTGGATTTCGGCCGCCGCGTTGATCGGCGTGGCGTCGGCCGGCCTGATGACCAGTCTGTTGATCGCCCCGCTGCGGAGCGCCAACCCGGCGCGAAAGTTCCCCGTCGACGCACCGCGGCAGATCTTCCGCGACCTGGCCGCGCTGGGTTCGAGGCGTCCGCTCTTGCGGGCGGCCATGGGATGTGCCGTGTTCTGGGGATTGGGCGCGTTGGCCCAGATGAACGTCGACCTGTTCGTGATCACGGAACTCTTCGGCAAGCAGCTCGACGTCGGCGTCATGCTGGCCATGCTCGCGGCCGGCGTCGGGGTGGGCAGCGTGCTGGCCGGTATCCTGTCGGCCGGCCGGGTCGAACTGGGGATCGTCTCGCTGGGAGCCGCCGGAATCGCCGCCAGTTCGATGCTCTTGTTCGCCGTGCCGGATTCCCACAGCGGCGTGCCGTCGTTCGCCTACGTCTGGACCTGCGGGTGGCTGTTGATGCTCGGCGTCAGTGCCGGGTTGTACAGCATTCCGATCCAGGCGTTCCTGCAACATCACAGTCCGCGCGAGTCGCGGGGATCGATCCTGGCGGCGACCAACGTCCTGGCCAACTCGGCCATGCTGGCCTCGGCCGGTTTGTTCTGGCTGGGGCGCGACGTGCTGGGAATGGAAGCCAGAGAGATCTTCCTCGGCCTGGGGCTGTTTACGGTCCCGGTGCTGGTCTACATCGTGTGGCTGTTGCCCGGCGCGACCGCCCGAGTCGTCGTCTGGCTGTTGAGTCACACGATCTACCGCGTGCGGGTCGAAGGCCGGGAGAACCTGCCGAAGCAGGGCGGGGCGCTCTTGGTGGCCAATCACGCAAGCTGGATCGACGGCGTGCTGCTGATCTTGCACTCGCCCCGCCCGATACGCATGGTCGCCTACGCCGACTACATGCAGAAATGGTGGCTCCGCCGATTGGCCGCCGACATGGGAACGATCCCGATCAAGCCGGGCAAGCGATCCGTGGTCGAATCGATCCGGGCTGCCCGCGAAGCGATCAAGGACGGCGACCTGGTTTGCATCTTTCCGGAAGGGCGGATCACGCGCGACGGCCGGATGGGCGAGTTCCGGCCGGGCTGTCTGTCCATGCTCAAGAACACGGACGCCCCGTTGATCCCGATCCATCTCGGCGGCCACCACATCCACCATCCCGTCACTGTTGATATCGCCCGTACCCAGAGAGTGTATGACTGTTTCT
>DATLAN010000559.1:0-18755 GCA_035527455.1 Thermoguttaceae bacterium | reverse complement strand
GGGCCGAGGGTGCGGATGCGGGTTTTGACCTCGGCTTCGACTTCCGCCGGCGTGCCTCGGGTGAGCGTCGAATCGAGATCGATGTTCCCGCACAGGCACAAGCGGCCGCCGTAACGCCGTTTCAGCTCGACGATGTCCATGCTCGCCCGTTCGCAGGGGTGGATGGCATGGTAGCCGCACGCGATCAGGTCCTCGATCACCGGCAGATAGCGGCCGTCGCTGTGGAACAGGTACGGCAGGTCCTTCCGCCGGACGAGATCTCCGATCCGCTTGTGCCACGGCAGCACGTGCTCGCGGAGCAGCTCCGGCCGGACCATCAGCGCCGTGGCGTAGGCCATGTCGTCGGGCATGCAGATCGCGCCGACGCAGTCGAACTGCAACAGGTTCTCGACCACCCGATGGTGCAACTCGCCGAGCTTGCGGAGCACCTTGGCGGCCAGCGGCGCCCCGTCGGCCACGTCGAAGCAGAAGCGGCGGAAGCCCATCAGCATCCAACCGGCGGCGAAGATGTAGCCGACCAAGGGGATCACCTTCGCCTCCGAGGGCAGAATCCGGCCGAGCCGGGCAAGTTGGCCGTAGTCGTAGGCGTCCGGATCGGGCCAAGGGAACTCGTCCAGCGAGGCCTCGTCGGTGATCAGCCCCTCGCCTTCTTCCGCCCAGAGCCGCACGCTGGTTTCCTGACGGTTCGCATCGTAGCGGGCTTCGGCCGGCTTCATGTGTCCCGGACCGCCGGCCGCCGCGGCGCGCTGGGTGAGCGTCAACTTCATGCCGAACAGTACGGGCACGAAATCGTAGCCGGCCGAGAGGAAGAACGCGGCCTCGTCGTCGATGGTTTCGATCGGGCGGCCGAGGAATCGGGCCTTGATGCCCTGATCGACGCTGTACTCCAGCGCGGGCACGCGGGCCGGCTCGCCCCGGCAGAGGAACGCTTTGCGGAGATTGGCGAAGTCGGGCATGGGGAGCTTTCGTTACGTGACCCTCGGTTGTCTTAGGCCCTCAGGTCGAATCGATCGGGTATTCTCCGTACTTCCGGACCGCGCGGATCATGGCCAGGTAGTTTTCGTAGGGGACGTATTCGGGCACCGAATTCGACGATCCGCAACAGTAGCCGCCGCCGGGCGCGATCGTGCGGATGCGGAGCTTCACTTCCTCTTCTACCTGCTCCGGAGTGCCGCGAGTGAGGGTCGTGTCCAGGTCGATGTTGCCGCACAGGCAAAGCCGGCCGCCGTAGCGACGCTTCAACTCGGCGATGTCCATGCTCGACGGCTCGCAGGGGTGCAACGCGTGAAAGCCGCACTCGATCAGGTCGTCGATCACGTCGTAGAGCCGCCCGTCGGAGTGGTACAGGTACGGCAACCCCTTGGCCCGAACCGGCTCGCCGATCCGCTTGTGCCAAGGGAAGATGTGCCGTCGCAGGAATCTCGGCGCCACGATGGTCCCGCCGGTGTGGGCCAGGTCGTCGGGCATGCGGATGGCGCCGACGCAGTCGTATTGCAGGACGTTTTCGACCACCCGTTGCTGAGTGCGGCCGACCCGCTCGATGACCTTTTCGACCAGCGGATCGCCTTCGGCCGTGGCGATGCAGAAGCGTTCCAGGCCCATCAGCATCCAGGGGGCCATGAAGATGTAGCCGACGTTGATCACCAGTTTCGCCTCCGGGGGGAGCAGCCGGCCGAGTTGCTCGACCGTATCGTAGCTGTAGGCCGTGTCGGGATCGGGCCAGTCGAAGTTGTCGAAGGAGGCGTCGTCGTGAATCAATCCCCGGCCTTCTTCTGCCCACATGCGGGTATTCTTTCCCTTCTGGAAGGGGTTGTACTGGGCCTCGACCGGTCTAAGCACGGTGCTGTGGAGATGTTTCGTGCCCATGATGCCCAACTTTTCACCGCGGATCGTCTGCCGGAAGCCGAGCGTCAGCGGCACGAAGTCGTAACCGGCCTTCATGCAGAACTCGACTTCGTCTTCGAGCGTGGCCATCGGCTTGCCCAGCAGGCGGGACTTGATGTCTTCGGCCACGGTCCCGTCGAACTGCGGCACGCGTTTCGGCTCGCCCCGGCAGAGCACGGCCTTCCTGAAGTTCTCGAAATCGGGCACGTGAGGGTTCCCTTCGTTTGGCCGACCGGCTCCAGAGAATCGCGCAGGAATTGCTTGTCGAGTCGGGTGGCACGCCCTGAGGAACGAAGGGCGTGGTGAACCGGCCGACCACGCCCTTCGTTCCTCAGGGCGTGCCACCCTCGCCGATCTTGGATGGTAGTGCAACTCCCGCGCGTTTTCCAGGGGCTTGTATCCGCGATGCGGGCGGTTTATTCTGGGCGCATCCACAGCGAACTACCACCTGCAAACCTCGGAGGGACCGAAAATGATCGAATTGGGCATGCACACCGACAATTGGCGCCCCTTGAGCGGCAGCTTCGAGACCGCTTGCGAAGCCGCGGTGAAATACGGCCTGGAACATATCGAGTTCGCCGTGATCCACGGGCAGAACTTCATCCAGGCGATGGGGTACGATCCGGGCATCTCCCTGCAGTCGAACCCCCGGGCGCTGCGGAAATACCTGGAGGAGAACGGGCTGAAAGTCTCCCAGATCGACGGTTCTTATCCCTTGATGGGACCCGACGGATCGGCCTTCGGCGTGCAGTACGTGCAGCAATCGATCCGCTTCGCCGCCGAATTGGATTGCCCGATGGTCGATACGGTCGACGGGGCCTTCGAGATCAAGGGTTTCGACCGGGAGGAGGTCTTCCGCATCACCTGCGACAATTACCGCCAGTGCCTGCCCTGGGCCGAGGATTACGGCGTGATCATCAACGTCGAACCCCACGGACCCTACACCACCGACGGGGATTTCATGCAGCGGTTGTTCGATTACTTCGACTCGCAGTACCTGCGGTTCAACATGGACACGGGCAACTCGTTCATCGCCGGGCTCGATCCGGTGGAGTATCTCAAGCGGTTCCGAAAGTACCTCTCCCACGCCCATATCAAGGACGTCAGCGAGGGACTGGCCGCGGCGGTTCGGGGCGAAGAGACGGGCATCGCCACCAGCGAAGTGCCCATCGGCGGCGGCGTGAACGCCGAGAACATCAAAAAATGCATCGAATTCCTCAAAGAGACCGACTGGAGCGGGGCCGTCTCGATCGAATGCTACGGGTCGGACGAGAATATCCGCGACAGCGTCGAGTTCCTTCGCGGGTTGATATAATATACGGATAGAGCCGCTTGCGGCTTCGCACCGGACCCAAAGGTCGTTTTCTTACGATTCTCTCCCCCCCAACCTCCGGAATTGCCATGAACACACTCCTTGTAACGCTCGCCACCGCCGCGTCATTGCTCGCTTCGCAGCCGAACGAAGTAAAGGACACCCAATCGATCCGCGTCTTGCTGATCACGGGAGTCGATCACGGGGCTCACAACTGGAAGACGACCGCGCCGGCGTTGCGCGACGTGCTCCAGCAGGACAAGCGGTTCGAAGTGCGGATCGTCGAGGACGTCGATTTCCTCGCCTCGCGCGAAGTCTTCGACTACGATCTGCTGTTCTTGCACTTCAAGAACTACAAGCCGCTGGCCAACGCGGCACAGGCGAAAGAGAATCTGGTGAAGTTTGTCAAACAGGGCAAGGGTTTGGTGGCGTTTCATTTCGCTTGCGGGGCTTTCGAGGACTGGCCGGAGTACGAAAACCTGGTCGGACAGGTCTGGGATCGCAAGACCGGGCACGACCGGCGCGGACCGTTTACCGTGAAGATCGTCAACGACCAACACCCGATCACGCGCGGAATGGACGACTTTCAGGCCGATGACGAACTCTACATCTGCCTGATCGGAGAGAAGCCGGTCGAAGTATTGGCCACGGCGCGGTCGAAAATCACCGGAAAGGACCATCCGATGGCCTTCGTGTTGGATTACGGCAAGGGTCGCGTCTTCCACACGCCTTTGGGTCACGACGTCAAGGCGATTCAACTGCCCGGCGTGGCCGAATTGATCCGCCGCGGCAGTCTTTGGGCGGCCGGCCGTCAACCGTGACCGGGAAGCGATGCGAGTCGGCTTCGGAAAGTCGAAACGGTGCCCGTCGTCTTGTGTGAGCGGGTGAGAAAACGGGTCTTCGGCTTTCACGTTCGTGTTCTAGGTCGGCGCATCTTCTTCCAAGGACCGTCGCATCCGGCGTTCTTCGGCGCGAATTCTTGGAAAAAAAAGTCGCGGTTGGAAAATTTTTTTTCGATTGGCCACCAAGGAAAAGTCGTCGCGCGTCGGGCCGTTGCACAACCGAACGACAACGAGGCAAGAGTCGTGGCGAAGCAGTTTCGGCGTCACTCATTCGCCTTCGAATCGAAGCGTCTCGCACCGAATCTCTTGGACGAATCGCGGTGGGAACGAGTGCGTATCTGCAAGAGAATTTCAAGCGTTGGAGAGTGGCGGAAACCGCACCTTCGACACGACATGGAAGTGCGGCCGCGCGGCGAAATCCCTTGTGGGTGCAATGATCAGCAACGCGACGGTAGACTCTGCAAGGTTCGACGCCGGCAATAAGACTCTGTGCGCAAAGCATTGTGTGCAAATATGTTATGACAACACACTCCGCCGTGATGGCACCGGATCTCACGGCGTGGACTGCCGGGAAACCGAGGCGAACGACTCGTTCGATATTCGATTCGACGACTTGCCGTGGTGCCGTCACGGGAACGGCGTTCGACTGCGCGGAAACACGTTTGCGACGCGCGATCGGTTGCAGTTGTTGTGTCGGTTGTGCAGCGCGCGACGGTCACTGCGATCTCGGAAAGAAACAATTCATCTTCGTGCGAGCCGCGTCATCCGAACGTCGTGTCGAACAACCTTCTCACAGTGCATCGATCCCTTCGAATCGTATGGGGCGGAGGCGTGAGCGGAGAAGAATTTTTGGCGCAAACGGGCAAATTGTACTTGCAAAGATTTCGAAAACCGGTACGATCATGGGAAGTTGCGGTGCTGAAAGGCTCTGCAGCGTTGAAGTTCCTTAGCGAAGCAAGGGGTTTCACAAGGAGGATGGAAACGAACGGCGACTTCTTTCAGTGCCTCTGCACTGGTGACAGGATGTCCGCGAGTTCGTTGTCTTGTTTCTGTGGCGATGTGCCCGTCGTCTTTCGGCCCCAGCCCGACCGCCGACGAGGAGTTCGCCCAAGTCGTTAGTTAGGAGGACGTACGGTGGCCAAGAAGAAGACCAAGAAGAAGGCCTCGAAGAAGAAGGTCGCCAAGAAGAAGGCGACGAAGAAGGTAGCCAAGAAGAAGGCGGCCAAGAAGAAGGTGGCCAAGAAGAAGAAGGCCGCCAAGAAGAAGGCTACCAAGAAGAAGAAGTAGGCATAGGCTGTCGGCCGTCATGGCCGATGAAGCTTCCGGCTTCTTCTCCCCAACTGCATCGACGAGAAAGAGACGCCCGGCACGGCTGACCGGGCGTTTCTATTTTCTTGCCCCGAAGCCCCACTTCCGGTGGGAATCCACAAAGCCACGACCGTCGGTCGCGCCACGGTTGACCGCAGATCGTGCCATTCTTGACCGCCGGTTGCGGCTTTGTGGGCGCTTTGTCGGCGCGACCGCCGGTCGCGGCTTTGTGGGCGCGACCGCCGGTCGCGGCTTTACAGGGGCCTCGACATCCGGACGGTTTCGTCGGCCCGAATGGAAATCACCCGTTGACCGCCCGTTTCGGCGACCCGGACCCGGGCCTCCAGGGGCGCGTTTTGCCGGGTGTATCGCAGCATCAAGGCTCCGGCGAACTCGATCGCCGACTCGTCGTTGCGCCCGACGACCAACGCATCCGGGCCGAGGAAGTCTTCCGGCATCAGCAAAGCCGCCTCCGGTTTGTCCTCCCGCGCGGCGAGCAGCCGCAGCATCGCGTTCTCTTCCGCGTTGCGGCCGAGCACGATCTTCGTGTGCCGATCCAGCCGCACGTGCCGCCCGAGGTTCAACAGTTCGAAATCCCACCGCGATGCCTGGGGATGGAACTCGATCAGGTCGCGGACCCGGGGGGCGAACGAACGTTCGGTCAACGCACAGCCGGTCGATGGGGAAGGTATTTCACGGATGCCCAATTCCCGCGCCAGTTCGATCAACCTCCGTCTGCCGCGGCCGCGGAAATCGTAGAACCTTTGCCGATCGACGATTCCTTTGCGTTCCACGGCGGTAGGCGGCAACAGCTTGGCCGACAGCGGGCGGAGCAACCGGTCCTCCAGGCCGGATCGGCGGGCGATCAACTCCAACTGATACTTCTTTTGACTCATCGGCCGTTGTCCGGCGATTTCACCGGTGGCCACGACACAGGCCCCCACCTCCTCCATGAACTGTTTGGCCATCCGGCACATGTAGATGCGGCAGTCGACGCACGGGTTGACGCCTTTGCCGTATCCGTGCTGCGGGTGGCGGATCACCGTCAGGTAATCGTCACCGACGTGGGTCACGGTCAGCCTTGCACCCAGCGCCACGGCGGCTTGTGCGGCCGAAGTCCGGCAGCAACTGAAGATCGTGCGGACGTTCAGCGCATCGACCTCGAGTCCCTGCCGTTGCAGGATGCGCACCGACAGCATGCTGTCCAAACCACCGGAGAAGAGAACTACCGCACGAGGCATGGGATCAATCAGAGGAGTAAGGCGCGGCTTGCCCTTCCAGCTCACTCAGCGCGTTTCGGGCGGCCCGTTGTTCCGCTTCCTTCTTGTTCCGTCCCCATGCCGGCTGATATCGGCTGTTGCCGATCTGGGCGGCAATCTTGAAGCACTTGCTGTGGTCGGGCCCTTTTTCGTCGAGCAACTGGTAGTTGGGCGTCGTGCCGTATTCGCGTTGGGCCAATTGCTGAAGCAGCGACTTGTAGTTGCTGCCCAATTCTCCCCCGGCGGCCAAGGCGACTTCCGGGCCAATGTGTTTTTCGATGAACCGCCGGGCGGGAGCGTCCCCTCCGTCGAGGTATATCGCGGCGATCAGCGCCTCGAACACGTCGGCCAAGAGCGAGGGCGGCACACTCGGGTGGGTTGTCATACCCTTCCCTAAGATGAGTAACTCCTCCATTCCCAGGGCATCGCTGACCTTCGCACAGGTCTGGCGGCTGACCACGATCGATTTGAGCTTGGTCAGATCGCCCTCGAGATAGTCGGGATACCGGTGAAAAAGGAGTTCGCAGACCACCGCTCCGAGAATGGCATCGCCGAGGAATTCCAGCCGCTCGTTCGACGTCAAACGGTGTTCGGCCCCGGAAGCGTGCGTCAGTGCCGCCACCAAGAGATCCTTGTTCTCAAAGGTGTAGTCGATCCGCTGCTCACAGCCCTCCAAACGCTGCGAAAGGCCAGAACTCGAATCGGTGAAAGAATTCATGGACACGCAGCAGTGGGGAAAGGTGCCAACAGGTTGGTGGGGGGATCGACCTAACATTAACGTCCGAGAGGGGTTTTGTCAATCCTTAACGCACGGGCACTCTCGGGCAGCAACAGTCGGGTGGGAAAACTCCCCTTGCCCGACCGTCGTTTTCACGGGAAAATTCCCTCGGTGGAAACTAGATATATATGGAACCAACCAACCTTCACTGAGCCAATTGGAACGTCTGGAAAGGGAAAAGGAGATTCGAAGCATGAAAAAAGGTAACGTTCGTACCGGTCGGTGGTTACTCGTCTGGACTCTCCTGGCTGCCGTGGGTATCGGCGGCGTGATTTGGCAGGGCGCCGTCGGGCAGAACCGCGCTGTGACCGACGATTCGCAGGCCATCGCTCAGGCCAAGAGCCTCTCGCGGGCGTTTCGCTCGGCCGCCGAGAAGGTGATGCCCACCGTCGTGAAGATCAAAACCACCACCAAGCCACGGCGCATCGACACCCCCGGGCCGCAAGGGCCCGACGGAAATCCCTTCGAAGGCACGCCCTTCGAGGATTTCTTCAATGATCGCGACCTGCCCAGGTTCAACTTTCCGCATAGCATTCCGCGCCGTCAAGGTGTCGGCTCCGGCGTCGTCATCGACCGCCAAGGGATTATTCTCACGAACAACCACGTGGTCGAGGGCGCCGACGAAGTCCTCGTCGAATTCTCCGACGGCCGGCAGTTCAAGGCCGCCGACATCAAGACCGACGAGCAGACCGATCTGGCCGTGCTGCGGATCGACGCCGGCGAACCCCTGCCCGCCGCACGACTGGGCGACTCCGATCAACTCGAAATCGGCGACTGGGTGATCGCGGTCGGCAACCCGTTCGAGCTGGATGGAACCGTCAGTGCGGGCATTATCAGCGGCAAGGGACGCGCGTTGCAGGCGGGCAAAAGGACCAACTTCCTCCAGACCGACGCCGCCATCAATCCCGGCAACTCTGGGGGACCGCTGGTGAATCTCGACGGCGAAGTGGTCGGAATCAACACGGCCATTGCCTCCAACAGCGGGGGATACCAGGGCGTCGGATTCGCCATCCCCAGCAACGTGGCCAAGTGGGTCACCGACCAACTGATCCAACGCGGCAGTGTCCAGCGGGCCTATTTGGGTGTGGGCATTGAACAAATCAGCAACGAAATCGCACGGAAGCTGGGCGTCGAACCCAACCGCGGGGTCTTGGTGTCCGAGGTCTTTCGCGACACGCCCGCTGCCAAGGCTGGATTTCAGGCAGGCGACGTGATCCTGGCCTTTGCCGGGCGCGACGTCAACAGCCCTCGCGAACTCCAGGAAATCGTCGAGCGCTCCTCGGCCGGTTCCAAGCAGCAGGCCGACATCATCCGCGACGGGAAACGCACCACCCTCCAGGTGGAGGTGAAGCCCCTGCCCGAGGATTTCGGCGTCGCCCAACGCGAGAGCAGGGCCCCGTCCACCTACCAGAATCCGGAACTGGGACTGGAAGTCGGCGAAATGACCGACGAATTGGCCAAACACCTCGGCTACGAGGAGCTTTCCGGGGTCCTGGTCACTGAAGTAAAGGCCGACGGACTTGCCGCCGAGGTCGGAGTTCGCGCGGGAGACCTGATCCTGCGGGTGGGAAAGACCCCGGTCAAGTCGATCGCCGAATTCGAGGCCGCCGTGAAGAAGGAATCGCTGCAAGAAGGCATCATGCTGTTGATCCGCACGCAGCAGGGCAATCGGTTCGTGGTGCTGAAGAGTTCGTAGACGTTCCCTTGACTCTGCCAAGCCCGGTGCCAAGAATTGCCTAAGAATCTTGGCGCCGGTGGAATTTCGTTTTGGAGGGTTTGGTAGGACCGATTCAAACCGGTGGGTGACTCTCTCCACTGGGGAAGACCGGCAGAAGACGTACGTCTAATCCCGACAGGTACGCATGTTGCCGCTGCCGCGTCTTGCCGTAGGAATGGTTCAGCCGGATGTTGGTTGCCGAGCGATCTGCTGGGCTTTGATGGAGGCTTTCCGTAGCGAGGGTCTCCAGGTCCAGAGTTTTCTTTCCCAGCCCTGTTTTCACAAATGTCACGGGGTGGCCGCCGCCAGCGGATTGCAGCCGCGCCACCTGGACAGTTGGTTGATGTCGGCGGAGATCTGCCGCGAGATCTTCATCCACGGCGCGGAGAGCTGCGATCTGGCGATCGTGCAAGGTCGATTCGCGTCGGCTTGCCCCGATCGCCCCCAGGCCGGTGGAAGCCTGGAGACGCTCTGCAGCTGGCTCGATCTGCCGACCCTGGTAGTCCTGGACGTTTCCCGGATCGACCAGCAAGAACTGCCCGACCGGCCGGATCCCCTCGACGGGGTCTTGTTGGACCGGGTCCGAGACAGCCGGCACTTGGCCCGGGTTTCCGCCCTTGTGGAGTCCCGTTGGGGAGTTCCCGTGTTGGGCGGGTTGGAGGAGTTGTCTCCGCTGCGGTCCGAAATCGACGCTTCCCGTGAAGGAAGCTCCCCGTCACGAGAGTGGTGTCAGTGTCTCGGTTCCCGTTTTCTGGAACACTCGCAACCCAATCGCGTGCTCCAATTGGCCCTGAGGCGGGAATTGGCTTCGGTCCCACCGCGGCTGTTCACCTTGCCGTCGGCTCCGTCTCGGCTGGTCATCGGCCTGGCTTTCGACGAGGCGTTCAACTGCTATTTCCGCGACGCGCTGGATCTGCTGGAATCACGCGGGGTAACCTTCGTCGACTTTTCGCCGCTACGGGATGAACGATTGCCGGCGGAGGCCGACATCGTGTATCTCGGGTGCGGCCATCCTGAACGCTTCGCCGCCGACCTGTCGCGGAACGATTGCATGAAACTGGCCTTGCGAGACCATTTGCGCAATGGGGGCCGGATTTATGCCGAAGGAGGTGGCCTGGCCTATCTCTGCCAGCAGATCGAGGTCGCGCCGGGCGAGTGCTGGAGAATGGTGGGCGTCTTTCCCGCGGTCGCCCGACTCGACCAGTCTGCCCAACCCCTGACGCCGGTCGAAGTGACTCTCGACCGGACGACCTGGCTCGCCCCCCGGGGTGCGCGGCTGCGGGGATATCGTAATTCGAGTTGGCGTCTGGAGCCGGCCGGCACGCTCAACGGTTGTGTGGCCGAGGCAGACCATCGGTACGAGCTGGTCGAGAGTTCTCGGGCGGTGGGCAGCCGGTTGCACTTGAACTTCGCCGCCCAACCCGATTTGTTGCCCGGGTTCTTCGATCCCCACTCGACCTGCGCCGAACCGGCCGATCCGTGGTCGTTCGGGCAGTAGCAGGCTTTGACAGGCCGGGCCGTTCGCGGGATACTCGGATAATGCCTTTGCGGGCGTGCGAGAAAAACTTGTTCCATTGGGTGGCACGCCCTGAGGAACGAAGGGCGTGGTGAGCCGGCCAACCACGCCCTTCGTTCCTCAGGGCGTGCCACCCTTGTCGGATAGAGGCCTCCCATGGTCAACACGCTCTATCTGCCCGAGCTGCGCGAGATGCTGGCCGAGAACGATTCGGCCGGGCTGGCCGGATTCTGCACCGAGCTGTACCCGGCGCGGACGGCCGAGTTCATGGAGGGGCTGACGGCCAAGGAAGCGTGGGGGGTCTTGCGGCACGCGGAGATCCCGCTGAGGGTGCAGATTTTCGGGTTCTTCGAACAGGTCCAGCAGATCGAGATCATCGAAACGCTCGATCGGGAGGAGATTGCCGCCTTCATCGGCCACCTGCCGCCGGACGACCGCGTGGACCTGCTGGCCGAGGTCCGGCCGTGGATCGTCGGGGAGTTGATGCCGCTGATCCCCACCGACGAGCGGCGCGACATCCAACGGCTCAGCGCCTATGCCGAAGATACCGCCGGTGCGGTGATGACCACCGAGTTCGCCCGGCTCAGTGAGGATCTCACCGTCGATCAGGCCCTGAACAAGATCCGAAAACAGGCCGAAGAGTTGGAGACGATCTACTACCTGTACGTCGTCGACCACGAGGACCACCTGCGGGGACTGCTCTCGTTTCGGCAGATGGTTTCGAAGATGGGCAAGCCGGACATGCTGATCGGCGACCTGATGGAACGCGACCTGGTCACGGTCAACGTGGCCGACGACCGGGAGGAGGTCGCCGACAAGGTCGCCCGTTACAACCTGCTGGCGATTCCGGTGGTCGACGACGAGCACCACCTGCTGGGAATCATTACCCACGACGACGTGATCGACGTGGTCCGCGAGGAAGCCACCGAAGACGCCCAGCGGATCGCCGGCGTCGAGCCGTTGGAAGAGAGTTATCTGACGATCGGCCTGTTGAAGCTTACCTGGAAACGGGGCATCTGGTTGACGATCCTGCTGTTCGGGGCCTTGTTGACCGCCGTGGCGTTGGGGGAATACGAGGACATGCTCGAACTCACCTGGCTGGTCCTGTTCATTCCACTGGTGATCTCCACCGGCGGCAACACGGGCAACCAGTCGGCCACGCTGATCATCACGGCGCTGTCCACCGGCGACATCACATTGGCCGATTGGTGGCGCGTGGTCTGCCGCGAGTTGGCGTTGGGGCTGTTGCTCGGCGGGATCCTGGGCGTGCTCGGCTACTTCTGCGCACTGGCGGTGGCCTCGCCGGCGACCGCGCTGGTGATCCCGATCACCGTGCTGCTGGTGGTCGTCTGTGGCACGCTGTTGGGCTCGTCGTTGCCGCTGTTGTTTCGCCGTCTCGGCTGGGACCCGGCGCTGATGAGCAACCCTTTCGTCGCCGGGTTGATCGACGTGCTGGGAATCATCATCTACATGAACGTAGCAACGTACCTGCTGCCGCTGCTGGAGCGGGCAGGGTAAGCCACCAGTGTATTGGTTCAGTCGGAAATGGAAGGCTGCACCCCGTGAGCAACGATATTCCCAGGGTAGTACCGGTGCCTCTTCTCTGTTCGCGTAAATGCCTGCAAGAACACGTCTTATCCGATCCCGGAATAGAGAAGAGGCACCGGTACTACTCTGTGTTTGCGTGCGAGGCCCTAATTTCACGTTCTTCCATTTCCGACTGAACCATTACAATCGGACGAAGGGTGGCACGCCCTTCGTTCCTCAGGGCGTACCACCCACTTGAACAAGTTTATTTCTGCTCAAGCAGCTAAAACACATTTTGGGACCCATTTCACGGAAAGACGAGAGAGACATGAGTTCGACGATTGTAGACATTCGCGCCCGACAGATCCTCGACAGCCGAGGCAATCCGACCATCGAGGTCGACGTGGAGACGGCCGGTGGTTCTTTTGGGCGTGCCGCGGTACCCAGCGGGGCCAGCACCGGGGTCCACGAGGCATGGGAACTCCGCGATGGGGACGAGAAAAAATACCTCGGCAAGGGGGTTTTGCAGGCCGTGGCCAACGTCAACGACAAGCTGGCCGACGAGCTGTGCGGGATGGACTGCCTGGACCAGGTGGCGCTGGACCGGCGGATGATCGAGATCGACGGCTCGGAGAACAAGAAGAGCCTCGGCGCCAACGCCATCTTGGGCATCTCGTTGGCCACGGCCCATGCGGCGGCCGATCACTGCGGGCTGCCCCTGTTCCGTTATCTCGGCGGGGTCGGCGCCCGAATGCTGCCGGCGCCGATGATGAACATCCTCAACGGCGGCTCGCACGCGGACAACGACGTGGACATCCAGGAGTTCATGGTCATGCCGCTGGGTGTGGACACTTTCAGTGACGCCATCCGTTGCGGCTGCGAGATTTTCCACAACCTCAAGAAGGTGCTCCAGTCGAAGAAGCTGGCCACCAACGTCGGCGACGAGGGTGGGTTCGCCCCGGACCTCAAGAGCAACAAGGAGGCGCTGGACCTGATCATGGAAGCGGCCGAGAAGGCCGGCTACGAGATGGGCAAACAGGTCTTCATCGCCATGGACCCGGCCGCGTCCGCGTTCTTCGACGAAAAAGAGAAGGTCTACTCGGTCGACGGCAAGAAGATCGATTCGGCCGCTCTGGCCGATCAGTACGCAGCCTGGGTCGGCCAGTACCCGATCTGCTCGATCGAGGACGGTCTTGCCGAAGACGATTGGGACGGCTGGAAGCTGCTTACGGAAAAGCTGGGCGGGAAAATCCAGTTGGTCGGCGACGACCTGTTCGTGACCAACACGAAACGTCTGCAGCGCGGCATCGAGGAAGGGATCTGCAACAGCATCCTCATCAAGGTCAACCAGATCGGCACGCTGACCGAGACGATCGAGGCAATCGAGTTGGCTCGGCGGTCCGGCTACACCAGCGTGATCAGCCACCGCAGCGGCGAGACGGAAGATTCGACCATCGCCGACCTGGCCGTGGCGTTGGGAACCGGCCAGATCAAGACCGGCTCGGCCTCGCGAACCGACCGGATGGCCAAGTACAACCAGTTGTTGCGGATCGAAGAGATCCTCGGCGACGCGGCGCTCTACGGGGGCCCGATCTTCCCGATGAAGATCTGACGCCATCCGTCATTCATAGTTCATCATTCATCATTCATCGTTAGTCCCAGTGTCCACGCTGCTGGAAGACCCGACGGGCGTGATCGTTTTCGGCGTCCTGGCGGAGGTCGTGCTGGGGATCGTGTTGTTTTGCACGCAGCGCGGCGTGGTGTTGTGGATGATGCTCGGCGTGGCGCTGTTGACCGCCGGCGGCGTCTGGCTGGAGTGGTACGTCGAAACGGACGTGGAGAACGTCGAGGCCGTCGTGGAAGACGTGGCGGCGGCGGTGAAGGAGAACGACAGGCAGGGCGTGTTACAGTACTTTGCTCCCGTCTCCGACGCGCCCGCCACGGAGGGACTGCGCCGCCGGGTGGATTGGGCGTTCGATGCTGTGCGGTTCACCGACGCGAGAATCACCCAGCTCGATATCGAAGTCGACGGCGCGACGGCCGAGGCCCAACTGACCGGCGTCGTCTGGTTCGAGGCCGTGCGGATCGACACGCCGCGCAACAATTATCCGTTGCCCTGCACGGTCCAATTCCGCCGCTACGGCGACGATTGGCGGATCACCGATTTCGCGTGGCGGGAGGACCCGCTGGGCTCCGAGTAAACACAGTAGGGTGGGCACTGCCCACCGGCTATCCGGCACACCAAACTATCGACGCTATTTCGGTCGCGGCGGCGCCTATTCTCTCTGCGCTGGTGACGAATCAGCGGCTTCTTGCCCTTTGGACAGCTGGTGGGCGGTGCCCACCCTACTGAAAACTGATCACTGAGAACCGACAACCGAAAACGACCCGCTCCGTCGCCTGACCCTGCCGCGCGGCGCTAATAGATCTCGATGCTCTTCACCACGTTGCCGCCGGAGGCGGCGGAGCCGTAGAGGCAGCGGTCGGCGGCGGTGAAGAGGTCTTGGGCGGGGAAATTCTTCGGGGGCAACGACACGGTGGCCAGGCCGATGCTGATGCTCACGGCCCGTCGCTCCGCGTCGCCGTTGCCCGGCGCCAGGCGGCGGAACTGCCCGATGAGTTGGTTGCCCGTCTGAATCGCCTGACGCCGCTCGCAGTCGGGCAGGATCAGCGCGAAACCGGCCTCGCCCGAGGGAGTGCAGGTCAGCGTGGAATGGTCGACGCTCTCGCAAACCGTCCGCAAGAACCGCAGCAAACGGCGGAAGCCTTCGATGCCCCGCGTGAGCATCAACTCGTCGGTCCGATCGAGCCGGACCAGCAAGAGGCTTAACGAGCAGCGCGATTGGCGGCAGGCCGCCACCGCGGTAGCCAGGCGGTCGAGCAATCCGGGCTCCGTGCCCAGCATGGCTACGCCGGCCGAAGCGGACGCAACGGGTGTCGCCGCCGCGGATGTGGCCCCGGCGGCCGCCGGTCGAGGTTGGTCCGCCGGATCGTTCGGCGTCGACGGGTGCTGGTAGACGTCGGCCATCGCTTCGGTCAGACCGCGGATTTCCGAGACCAACGATTCGTCGGCCGCCTGCCGGGTCGGGTGCTGCCGCGGGCGAATCAAGGCGCCGGCCGCTTCGTCGGCGACCGCCGCGAGTTGCGCGTGCGCCTGGACCAGCAGGTCGCGGTAGTCCCGTCCGGCCGGCAATTCGAGCGAGAGGACGTCGGCCAGTTGGGCCACCCGTTCCTGCAGGTCCTCGATGAATGCCTCGAGTCGAATCTCGGAGAAGTCGGGATAATGGCGGGCCGTTTCCAGCAGCCTGCCCAACACGTCCGGCTGTTCGTCGGCCAGCAGCCGGGCGAACAGCTCGGCCAGGCGGAGCGTTCGGGCCAGCGCCGGTTCGGCCGACGTCGGCGTCTTCGACCGGCGGTGGGACGTTTCCCAGGCGACGGCTTCGACCAGGTTCTCGGGCAGGCCCCAATGGGAAAGCAGTTCGGCCGAAAGCGTGGTATGATCGAAGCCCATCGCTTCGGTTTCGACCGTGGTCAGATCCTTGTCTCCGCCGGCCACCCGTTCGAGCAGTCTCCCGTACGGCCGGCCGAGTTCCTGGATCAGAAGCAGGCAGCCGAGGTCCTGCAGCAAACCGGCGATGAAGGCGTCGTCGCCGGGGGTGTCGAACAGGGCCTCGCTGATTTTGCGTCCGGCGACCGCCTTGGTCAAGGTGTGCCGCCAGTACCGGCCGAGCGTTCGCGCCTCGACCCCCTCGAACAGCCCGGTCGGCAGGTTGAAGCCCAGCACGAGCAGCTTCAACGGCTTGGTCCCCAACATGGCCAGGCCCTGATAGAGGTCGGAGATGCGACGGCTGAACCCGAACAGGGAGCTGTTGACCGTGCGGAGGATCTTACCGGTCAGCGAAGGGTCTTTTTCGATGCACTCTTTCAGAGCGTGGGCATCGACCTCGGGGTTGTTGGTCAACTCCAGGACTTCCATCGCCACCGCCGGCAAGGTGTAGAGCCGGCGGGCCTTGTCGATAAGGTACTTGCGGACAAACGCGGGGTTTGGCATAGCGAGAAGTGGGGGGGTCTAAGAAAGCCGTGGCGGCCTTTTCGAAGCGAAATGGACGCGCCCTCTCATATGAAGCATAGCTCAAAGTTGCGTTTTCCACAAAAGCTCTGGTCGCAGCCCCCCCAAGCAACGGCGGAGGTTGACTGCGCACCGGCGCGGAGCCTTCTTCTCCCACAGCAGCGCTTAACAACCGTCGGCAAATACCTCCCTGAAGAGTGGTGTGTTACCAATCCGTCGGCCCATCTTCATGGCAAGCCGTCTCGGCCTACCCCTTCCGGTGCCGGATCTTGGACCGCATGCGGCGTTTCTTGCGGCCGACTTTCCGACGGCCTTTACCCGTTTTCTTCGTTCCCACGAAATACTCCGTAACAAGATCTGAACGTCTCACCCGTGCCGATTCGACGAAGTGTACTCATCCACACATGCACGGGTAACACTATAACAGACCGGCCACGGAGAAGGCAAGGGGGTAGCTTGGCGACGGGAGAGCATCCCGTTTTTCGATTTCCATTCGGCCCAACCGACGGAAGCTACAGTTTCGGCTCGTCCCAGGCGGAAGCCTCTCGGATCGCCTGGCGGATGAGGATCAGCATGGCATTCGGATCGTACGGCTTGCGAAGGAAATAGCAGCAACCTGCGGCGCGGCAACGGCGCAGGATGCCCGGCTGTTCCAATCCGCTGAGGATGATCACCGGAATGTCGCAAGTTTCAGGCGAGTCGGCCAACTGCTTGCAGACAGCGAACCCGTCGCTGTCGGGCAGCCGCAGGTCGAGCACGATCAAGGCAGGGCGAACGGATTGGGCGATTCCCAGCCCGGACCTGCCCGAATTGGCCGTCATCGTTGCGAAGCCCTGCTGCTGCAGCCGGCGTGACAAGACGTCCGTCAGGGTGTCGTCGTCATCGACGATCAGAATAGATTGCCGTTCTTCCTCGACGAGGGTTTGGGCCTTCGGTTTTTCCATTACCTCGGCATACATCAGACAAACAGCCTCAATGGCCCGTCGGCTCCCATTCCGACGCTAATCTGTTTCCGCTACCAAGTTCCTAAGTTCAACTAACATGAGCAACCAAACTTAGGTCGCGATTGGCGGCGGGTCAAATAAGAGCGGACGGTACCGGATGTGCCGAATGTGTCGGTATTGCCCGGGAAGGCCCTTACTCTGGTTCCCAAGCTGGAGCTTGGGAACAAGAATCCTCATCTTCACGCAAACGGGCGCAGGGACGCTTAGCGACTGGCCCGTGGGACGCAATGCGCCGGTCTTTGGGTCGATGCGGAAGACGACCACGTTGTCGGTGGCCTGGTTGGCGGCCAGCAGGTAGCGGCCCGTCGGGTCGATGCCGAAGTTGCGGGGCGACTTTCCTTGCGTCGATTCGTGGGCGACGTAGGTGAGTTCGCCCGTTTGGGCGTCGATGGAAAAGCAGACGATGCTGTCGTGGCCGCGGTTCGAGCCGTAGAGGAATCGCCCGGAAGGGTGGACCTGCACCTCGGCGGTCGTGTTCTGGCCGGTGAAGTCTTCCGGCAGCGTGGTGACGGTTTGCACGGCCGTCAGCGCACCCCGCGGGGCGTCGTACTCGAAGGCCGTGAGGGTCGAGTTGAGTTCGTTGATCGCGTAGGCGTAACGGCCGGCCGGGTGAAAGGCGAAATGGCGCGGACCGGAACCCGGCGGGAGTTCGGCCCAGGGCGGGTCGTTGGGCGTCAGCTTGCCTTCGGCCGCGTCGAGCCGATAGATCATCACCTTGTCCAAGCCGAGATCGGCCGCGAAGGCGAACTGGCCGGCCGCGTCGACGTTGATCGAGTGGGCGTGCGGTTCTTTCTGCCGCATCGGGTGGACGCTCGATCCGGCGTGTTGAATCGACGACGTCGCTTCGCCGAGCCGCCCGTCTTCGCCGATCGGCAGGCAAGCGATGCTCCCGCCGCCGTAGTTGGCCACCAAAACGTTCCGGCCAGCGCGATCGACCGTCACGTGGCACGGCCCGGCACCGCGGGACGACTGCTGGTTGAGCAGGGTCAGCTTGCCGGTCGCCCGGTCCATGGAGAACGCACTGACGGCGCCCGTCTTTTCGCCCTGGAAATTGCCCATCTCGCCCACGGCGTACAACAGCGGCCGCCGGGGATGAAAGGCGAGGAAGGTCGGGTTGGCCGTTTTGGCGGCCAGCTCGACCTCTTCCAGGCGGCCGGTGGCCAGATCGAGATGCGTCAGGTAGATGCCTTCGCTGGCGCCGCCGGTATAGGTACCGATGTAGACGCGGACCCGCGCGGGCTGGTCGGCCGCAGGGGTGTCGCAGACGAGCAGTGTCGCAAGGGCCAACGCAAGAATGGTACTGTGCTTGAGGTTCATGGTTTACCCTTTCGTGTTTCGATTGGCATATCAGTCCTACAGCGTAGGATTGGAGAGAGTTGACGTTTAGCGGGCGGGCTTGCCCGCCGTTGCCCGGGTGGAGAAGCGCCGCTTCCACAACGGCGGGCAAGCCCGCCCGCTAAACACAATGCACCCGATGATTACTCTTCTCCTCCAAGGCAAATCACTTGCCCGTCGGTCGTACACATGAACAGCCTTCCG
>DATLAN010000558.1:0-3861 GCA_035527455.1 Thermoguttaceae bacterium | reverse complement strand
CGTTCCCGAGCATCGACAGTAGTCCGGGCATCTGCGGAGGAGAACCTTGCATCGTCCGAACGAGAATTCCCGTATGGCTGCTGGTGCAGGCCAAGCGATGCGGAACCAGTGAAGCGGATCTGCTGAAGTGCTACCCCACGTTGCGGGCAGAAGATCTTGCGGAAGCCTGGGCTTACTATCGCTCGCATCGGGAAGAGATCGATCGGCAAATCAGGGAAAACGAAGAGGCGTAGCCGATGGCTCGGCTGTACTCCAACAACCGTAAGCATTTCGTCCGGCTTCACGAGGTAAGGCCAGACCACGCGGGGATCATTGTCTGCAGCTTCGATCCGGATTTCGGTGCCCTTGCTCGACGCATCCATGCGGCTATCGGTCCGGGAGAGTCCCTTCACGCGAAACTGATTCGTGTCAACCGCCCGGCGTAGTCCGTCGGGCATGTGAGTCGCCAGTGCACATACTTCTCGACTATGCTCCCTGGCTGATCGCCATGGGGGCGTTGATTTTCTGTTCGGCCTTCTTCTCTTCCAGCGAGGCGGCGCTGTTCTACTTGCGGCGGGGGGATCGGCGCCGGTTGGCGTCGGGAAATCGTCCGCAGCGGATCGTCGCGGCCCTGCTGGCGGAACCGGACCGGCTGTTGACCGCCGTGCTGTTCTGGAACCTGCTGGTCAACCTGGCCTACTTCACGATCGCCTCGATCATCAGCATTCGGCTGAAGGCCGATCTCCACGACGCCGAGGCATGGGCCTTCGCCGTCGGATCGCTGTTGGTGATCATCGTCTTCGGCGAGATGCTGCCGAAGAGTCTGGCCGTGTTGCGGCCGCGCGGGCTGGTGGTCCTGTTGGCGATCCCCCTGGCCGCGGCGATCCGGCTGATGGGTCCGCTCATTCCGGGCTTGCGGATGGCCAACCTGCTTTCCCGCCGTCTGCTTTGGCCGAAGTTCCATCCGGAAGCGTATCTTCGCGTGGGCGACCTGGAGCAGGCGGTGAAGCTCTCCGGCAGCGACGCCCGGATCGTCGAGCAGGAGCAGAGCGTGTTGCAGAACATCGTGACGCTCTCCGAAATCCGCGCCGATGAATTGATGCGTCCGCGAACCCGGTTCCGCGCGTTCCGTCCGCCCGTGTCGCTGGCGGACCTGGAGGGCCGGATGCCGCCCAGCGGATATCTCCTGGTCACCGAGCCGGACAGCGACGAGGTGGCGGCGGCGATCGCGCTGAAACGCCTCTCCAGCGTGCCCACCGATCAACTCGAACACCACGCCGATCCGGTCGTTTACGTGCCCTGGTGTACGAGCGTGGCGGAAGCGCTGGAGGTGATGCAGCGTCAGGACCGGCAGGTGGCGGCGGTGGTCAACGAGTTCGGCGAAACGATCGGCATCCTCACCTTCGACGACGTGCTGGAGACGATCTTCGGCCATTCGCCCAGCCGCAGCGAACGGTTGTTGCGCCGGGCACCCATTCGCCAGGTCAGAACGGGAACCTGGCACGTCACCGGCATGACCAGCCTCCGCCGGTTGACCCGATACTTCGAGGTCGAGCGCCCCCCGAGCAAAAGCCAGACCGTGGCGGGCGTCGTGCAAGAGATGCTCGAGCGTTTTCCCCAGCCGGGCGACAAGTGCCGCTGGGGGCCGTTCCGGTTCAAGGTCCTCCAGGTCTATCCGCGGGGTCATCTGCTCGTCGAGTTGACCCGGGCCGACGACAAGGAGGACGCACCGTGATCTGGGAACTTGTTGCGGTTCTGGGACTGGCCGCGGTGGGGCTCTTTCTCAGCGCACTGTTCAGCGGCTCGGAAACCGGGTTCTATCGGGCCACCCGGCTGCGATTGGTGCTGGACGCGTTGGGCGGAAGCTTCGTCGCCCGGGGTTTGCTCTGGCTGGTCAACCACCCGTCGATGTTCATCGCCACGACGCTGGTGGGAAACAACTCGGCCAACTATCTGACCTCGCTGGCGATCGTGCTGGGGATGCGGGCCTTGGTCGGCGACGTGGCCGCCGCCGAATTGGCCGCGCCGCTGGTGCTGGCGCCCGTGTTGTTCGTCTACGGCGAACTGTTGCCGAAGCACCTTTTCCTCCACGCCCCCAACCGATTGCTGCGGCGCGTCGGGCCGCTGTTCCTGGTTTTCGTCGTGTTGTTCTTTCCCGTCAGCGTGCTGTTGTGGGGGATGAACAAGATCTTCGAGTACCTCTCCGGCGAGTCGCCCGAGCAGGTCCGCGCGGCGTTGGCCAGGCGGGAATTGCGGAGGGTTCTGGAAGAAGGTCACGAGGTGGGCATCCTGCACCCCGCCCAGCGAGGATTGGCCCAGGGAATCTTCTCCGTGGCCGAACGGCCCGTCGCCGACTTCATCACGCCGATCGGACAGTTGCCCCGCGCACGCAGCGACATGACCAAGCAAGAGGTGCTCGGTTTGGCCCGACGCTATCGAATCTCCGTCGTGCCGGTGGAACAGGCGGGCAGGCAGGCGGAACTGATCGGATACCTTCGCGTGATCGACCTGGCATTGAGCGACTCGGACGAGCCGGGCCCCTTGCGGCGGTTGATCGAGATTCCCCGGGACACCTCCCACGTGGCCGCGTTGATGCAAATGCAGAGCACCCAGGAAAGCCTCGCGCGGGTGGTGACCCCCGAGGGAAAGACCCTGGGGATCGTCACGGCCGAGCAGCTCCGCGAACCAATGTTCCGAGCGCCGCGCACGTGAAACCGCGGCTACTTGTGATAGCCCAGCGACTGGAAAACGGCCAGCATCTCTTCGTAAGTGATGAAGCGGCGCCGATGACGTGCCTTGTAGGCGTCGATTGCCTCGGCCACCTCTCGGGCTTCCGGCGAGAGATCATCATGAGAGTTGGCGAATTGGCGGCGTTCGAAGGTGGTCGACCGTCCTTGATCGGTATACTGCCGGCGGTCGGTGAAGGCTTGTTCCGGTATGTCGGCTACTTGCGGCATCTTTCGTTTCCTTGCATCTGTACACGTAGGATCGAACTGGTATCGTTGCCCTATACAAATCTAGCCTGCAATTCGGCGGCGGGACGTTTTTCTCCGCCCGGGCGAACCGATCGCGGACACCAACCTTAGTGCGCCGTAGGCCGGCGGTCAAATCGATCACGGCGGCGACGGCGAGCGGGAGGGATCGTTGGATTGTGACGATCTTGCAGGGCCGTGCTACCTTACTCCTCACGCAGCAGACTCAGCACGGTCCGCCCGCTGTAATCGGCAAACTCCCACTGTCGCACCTTTCTTCCCGCCAGCGCCGCTTGGGTGCGACGCAGCGCGTCGCTATGGGAAAACTCGACGTACCAGACGCGGCCTTGGCGCGACGCACTGGCGTAATCCGCAAAACCTTGGACCTCTTCCGGCGTGACCACGCGGAGGTTCCTCTCGGTCATCCCCAGGTACCGCAACGGCCAGTAGTTCCACCACTCGGTGGTAACGATCCACGTCGTGTCACGGTCGCTTGGCCCCTGGATGTCGCGGTGTCGCAGAACGCATCGCAGCGCGGCCTGTTTCGGCTCGACCGCGGCCGTGGAGAACGTCGGGTGCGAACGGCCGCCGGTTTGCTCGATGAAAGCGAAGTAGTGCTGCCGGTAATCGGCCACCAGAAGCCATCCGGCCAGTGAAGCCGCCGCCGCCACGACCAACCGCCGTCGGCCCGACGATGCCTCGAAACACAAAGCGGCCCCCCGCGCCGTCAAGACTACGGCCGGGGCGATCAGACACAAGGCAAAGCGTTCCCAACCGGGGATCATGGCCTTCGTACCGGCAATCAGCAGGAAGGCCGCCAGACCCAACGCCCATGTCGAGACCAGCACGCGGTCTTCCATGCGGCCGCGGCCCTTCCACGACCGCCACGAAAACCAGACGGCCGCCGCGA
>DATLAN010000557.1:0-8104 GCA_035527455.1 Thermoguttaceae bacterium | reverse complement strand
GAAGGCCTTCTTGCTGATCCGGCACCAGAGCTGATCGCGCTGGCCGGTGTGCATGAAGCCCATCGCGTGGCTCAGATAGAGGTGGATCTGCCGCTCCATGATGCCGTCGAAGTCGCGCTGCATCTTCCGCCCGGCCAGCAGGACCTCGATGGCCAGCGGCATGGCTCCGCCCGGCTCGATCGAGTCGATGTCCGGCCCGATCAGTTCCACGTCGCCGTCCTGGATGTCGGCCGTATCGACCGTATGGGCGTATTCCACGGCGTCGGAGTACTTGAAGCCGAACTGCACGTGCATGTCGTCCTTGCGGACCCGTTCGCCCTCGAAGGCCGCGGCGAAACCGACGGGAATGTCGATCTTCTCGATCTTCACCTTCACCGCCCGCGTGTCGATGCAGGTGGGCACCAGCTTCTCCGCGTCGGTCTCGACCACGATCGCTTCGCGGACGGTCACGCCGGTGGGGCGGATCTCGGGCGTCGTCCGCGAGTCGGAAATGACCGGATAGCCCATCAGGATCGCCCCGGCACCCATCGCGTACCAATCGTCGGGAATCTCCCCGAAGGTGATCCCGAAGGCGTGGATTCGCCGCTTGGTGTAGTCGAGGCACTTCCGCGACTCGCCCCGTTTGTGGTTGCCGAAGGTCAACGCGCTGCGGATCGACCAGTTCAACACGTAGATGCCGTCGAGCGTATCGGGCCCGACCGGAACGACGTAAAGGTCCCAACACTCCTCCAGCGGAGCGTCGTCCTTGAACACGCCGCCCTCGACCATCTGCTCCCGGGCGGTCTTCCCGTCACGGTTGGCACAAAGGAACGTGAGGATGGCCCGCTTCTGGAGTTCCCGAACCGTGTGGACCGCGATCTCGGTGGTAGGCGCCGGGCCGAGGAGCACCGAGAAGCCGGGCATCCGGCCGTCGACCAACTGGATGCCCAACTCCCGCATGATCGTATCGGAGATGAACCCCTGCCAGCCGGGCGGCATCTGGTGGCCGTTGCAGGTCCGCAGGGCGACCAACGCCTCCTGGGCAAGCATCGTGGCCGCCCCGGCGTCCAACCCGTCGCCCAGGTACGGCAGCCACAGTTCGTCCGTCGGCACCGGCCGGAGCAGTTCTCGGGCGTGTTCCACCTGGGGCTTCAGGTCGCCGAGCGTCTTGACCTCCAATCCCATCAGGGCGTAGGACATCGGCAGATTATACGCCGTATAATCCGACCAGCCGATCGGCGTGTCGGGGCCGTGCTTGGCGAGCGCTTGCTCCAGACCTTCTTCGGCCTGCTTGACCCACTGGTGCGCGCCGCGGATCACTTGGGTAAACACTTGTTTGGACATTCCGCATATCTCCTCTTGCGTCGTCGATTCGAGCTATGTTTCGAGGACCGTCAGTTTTCTTGCCACATTCTTTCGTTTGCACCGCGGGCAGAAATCCGCGCCGGCGAGCATTTCCATGACCGTGGATCCGCCGCGCCGGCAGAGAGCCTGCTTGACCAGCTCGCTCCCGATGGCCTTTCCGCACTCCCGGCAACGGATCAGCTTCACACGACTCTTGAACGGCGAAATCTCCACGTCGTTCTCGTGAGTTCTGACGACGATCGTACCGACCGGGCACACGGCGGCGCACGCGCCGCAGCCGATGCAGTCTTCCGACGGCATCCGGAACGGCGCAGCGACCGAGCGTTCCACTCCCCGCCCCACCAGGGAAATCGCCGAGGCCCCTATCTTTTCCTCGCAGACGCGCACGCAAAGGCCGCAGAGAATGCAGTTCCGCTGCGCCTCGGTGACCGTCGGATAGGGCGTGCCTTCCGGCATTCCCATGCGCGCCGCCAAATCGCGGAGTTCCGGGCTTTCGGGAGCGCGGGCGAGAAGGAGTTGCATGATGCCTTGGCGGGCGCGTACCGCCCGCTGCGAGTTCACCCGAACGGTCAAATCGCCCCGGATCGGATAATTGCACGAGGTCACCACCTGCGACCAACCGCCGCGGTCGATCTCCACCACGCAGATCCGGCACGAGGCATAAGGCTCCAGCGACGGATGGTGACACAAGGTCGGTATCCAGATACCGGCGCGGCGGGCCACCTCGAGGATGGTCTCCCCCTGTTGCGCCGGATACTGTTTGTCGTCGATCGTTACCGTCGGCATGACCGGTTCCTGTTCATCTTCATCGTGCCACTTCAACTAAACCTTGATCACCGCCGAAAACGGACACACGTCGAAGCACGTGCCGCAGTTGGTACACTTGTCCAGATCGATCGCGTGCGGCTTCTTCCGCTCGCCGGTGATCGCCTCCACGGGACACTTCTTGCTGCACAGGCGGCAGCCGGTGCAGACCTCGGCGTCGATCTGGTACCGGAAGAGTCCCGGGCACTCCTTGGCGGGGCACCGTTTCTCCCTGATGTGGATCTCGTATTCTTCTCGAAAACGGCCCAGCGTGGAAAGGACCGGGTAGGCCGCCGTCTTGCCCAGGGCGCACAGCGCGGTGTCTTCGAGGAGCCTTCCCAGATCTTCCAGCGTTTCCACGTCGCCGTCTTGGCCTTCACCTTTGGCGATCTTCTCGAGGATGTGCAGCATCTGGGCGATGCCTTCGCGGCAGGGCGTACACTTGCCGCAGGATTCGTCCTTGAGGAATTGCAGGAAGTACTTGGCCATCTTGACCATGCACGTGTCTTCGTCCATCACGATCATGCCGCCGGAGCCCATCATCGAGCCGAGTTCCGTCAGCCGGTCGAAATCCACCGGTTCATCGAGAGACTCCGCCGGGATGCACCCGCCGGAGGGACCGCCCGTCTGAACGGCCTTGAACGCCTTGTCGCCGCGGATACCGCCGCCGATATCGTAGATGATCTGGCGGAGCGTCATGCCCATCGGCACCTCGACCAGCCCGGTGTTCTTCACCTTGCCGACCAGGGAGAAGACCTTGGTTCCCTTGCTCCGTTCGGTGCCGAAGGAGGCGAACCAGTCGGCGCCTTTGAGGATGATTTGGGGGACGTTGGCCCAGGTCTCGACGTTGTTCAGAAGCGACGGTTTTCCGTGGAGTCCGCTTTCGACGGTGTGGATGTACTTGGCCCGCGGTTCTCCCACGCGGCCTTCCAGCGAGGCCATCAAGGCGGTGGACTCGCCGCAGACGAACGCCCCGCCGCCCCGGTTGACGCGAATGTCGAAGTCGAAGCCGCTGCCGAGGATGTTCTCGCCGAGCAGTCCGAGTTCCCTGGCCTGGCCGATGGCAAGGGTCAGGTGTTGGACCGCCAAGGGGTACTCGTTACGGACGTAGAGGTATCCTTGCGAGGAGCCGATCGCGTAACCGCCGATGATCATGCCTTCGATCACGGTGTGCGGGGCGCCTTCCATGAGCGAGCGGTCCATGAAGGCGCCCGGGTCTCCCTCGTCGCCGTTGGCGATCACGTACTTGGGCCGGCCGGGTGCGTTGCGGGCCGAACGCCACTTGCGCCCGGTGAAGAACCCGCCGCCGCCTCGGCCGCGCAGCCCGGAGCGGCTCACCTCCTCGAGCACTTCCTCCGGCTGCATCGACGTCAACGCCTTCGCCAGCGCGGCGTACCCGCCCGCCGCCAGATACTCCTCGATTCTCGTCGGATCAAGCACCCCGTTGTAGGCCAACACGATCCGCTGCTGGGCGCGGTAGAAGGGGATCTCTTCGCACCTCGTGGCGACCTTGCCCGTCTCCTCGTTCTTGTACAAGAGCCTTTCCACCAGGCGGCCGCCGATCGCCGTTTCGCGCCATATCTCGGGAACGTCTTCCTCCTTGACGCCCGGGTAGAAAACATCGCCCGGATCAACCACCACGATGGGTCCTCGCTCGCAGAAGCCGTGGCAGCCGGTACACTTCGTTTGCACGACCAGAGACTCCTCGCCGAACTCTTCGGCCGCCTGACGGAAACGCTCGAAGACCTTCGCCGCTCCTTTCGCCACGCAGCCCGTGCCCAGGCAGACCCTCACGCGGTGCGTGATCAGACCCTGCTCGGCAAGCGATCGCCTGCGGAGTTCTTCGAGATTTTCCGGGCCTGGGAGTCTTGTCAGCACCGTGCTCACTTTTCTTCGTCCCCGCGTTTTCTGCGTTCTCTTTTTTTCGTGTTCCTCTTCCCGTCGCCTTCGGCCGGCTTGTCGCCTTCGGCGGTCTTGCGGAGCAGTTTCACGGCCGAATCCGCCGTCAACTGGCCGTGATACTCCCCGTCGACCACCATCACCGGGGCCAGGGCGCAGGCGCCGACGCAGTTGACCGGCGAGAAGGTGAACTTCCGGTCCGGCGAGGTTCCTCCCGGCACCAGGCTGAATTCCTCCCGGATCGCCTGGAAGATCTTGTCGGCTCCTTTGAGGAAACAGACCGTCCCCATGCAAAGCTGAATGGTGTGATCGCCCTTGGGCATCAGCCGGAACGACGCATAGAAAGTCGCCACGCTGTAAATCCGCGCCAGCGGCACAGCGAGCTTGCCGGAGAGTTCTTTCAGCTCCGCCTGGGGCAGATATCCGCACTCGGCTTGAACATCCTGCATCATGGGGATGAGCATGTCGGGGTCGCCGGAATATCGCTGGATGATCTGGGCGACGGTTTCCACGCCTGGTTCGGCCATCTCGGCTCCACTTCCGACGGCATCGCGGTGAATGATTCGCTCGACAACCATCGTCAAAAGTACTCGATCTCGATTCTCTTGCCCCTGCGGCGCAACTCTTCGCTCAGCGCCTGCACGACCTGTTTCTTGAGGCCGAGGTCCTTGGGCAGGTTGGGGTTCTGATGGGCGGGGTTGATGGCCCTGCCCAGGAGAATCTTGATCTTGTCCGCCTCTCGAAGTAAAACCACCAAGGAACTGGCCCCGTCAATCCGCAATTTCAACTCGCCGGTCGGCTGGTCGGACCGAAGTATATCCAGGGTTCTGCTGAGCGTCAACGTACCCTCCGTTACGAGGTCGATTCCCCGAATCCTGCCGGTCGCCGGCACGACGTCCGTGCCGGTTTCCATATCCACGGTAATCTCTTTGCCCAACTCCCTGGCCACGATGTTGGCGGTCGTGCCCCCGCAGACGATGCGTCGGCCGTGCGTGGACATCAGCGTATCGACGACCTGCCGATCGTCTTTCCTGTCGATCGGCGGCCCGGCGAAGATCATCAGCGTTCGTTCCAATCGGACCTTGACGACCGCGATCGTCACGTCGTCGCCCGGCGAGCCCTCGTAGAGTTCTTCGACGACCCATCCGAGCTTTTCGGCCAGTTCTTCCGCCGAAAGAGAGTCGTGCACGTGGTTTTCCAGGTAGCGGGCGACTTCTTCCCAGCCCCAACCCAGCGGGTAGGCCCCGCCGATTCCCGCATTCAACACACCGTCGGAGACCAGCACCAGCCAGTCGCCGGGAACCAGTTCGAAGGCGTAGTCGCAGATCGGCTTGCCGCCGACCTCGCACTCCTCGTACGGCAGGTTCTGAGTCTTGTCCCGGTGGACCAGGAAGGGCGCGGGGTTGTCGAAGACCACGAGTTTCGCCAACCCCTCGGGGAAGAGCTGCGCCATGCTGAACGTGCTGTAGGCGATTTTCCGGATACGGCAGATGGGGAGCGTCTTGGAGACGGTCTGAACCACGTCCTCCAACGGCAGTCCTTCGTCGAGCATGCGCACGGCGATCCGCGTGGTCAGCGTCGAAAGGATGCTTGCCTTCACGCCGCTGCCCAGCCCGTCCGAAAAGACCAGCGTCGTCAGGTCCGGCCCGGCCGAGAACTCCACGTTGTCGCCGCACAGTTCTTCTTCCTTCTTGTTGATCTGCTTCAGCCCGAACTCGTAGAAGACCTTCACGGGGCCCCCTCCCGGCGGAAGAGGTCCATGAGCTTGACCAGAAGCACTTTCGTCTCTGCGGTGGTTTCGCCGAGCAGCCCGGCAATCTCCTGGGCCGTTTGCATCTGTCGGAGGATGACTTCCTCGGCGCGGGCCAACGTCTCCCGCTTCAGTTCCAAGAGTTCCGCTCTCGCCCGCTCTTCCTCGGACGTGTCGATGAAGATCCCGCACCAACGGGGTTTGTCTTCGATCCTGAACAATCCCGCTCGATAATGCACGCCATGTTCCGGGACGCTGCCGCGAACCGAAAGCTCCCCTCCCGCCCGGATCGCCTGCCCGAAACAGTCCGACTGCAGATATTTCGAGGCGGGCAACCCGGTGAGGTCTCCATCGCCGGTAAAAAACATCTTCCGGAACGCAGGATTGGCAAACTGGACGCGCGCTTCTTCATCGACCAACAGAATCCCGTTGGGGGTGTTCTGGAGTATGGAACGCACCTCGTATGTTTGGTCGGCGTGTGTTTGGTCGTCATTCATGTCGCGATCCCGCAGAGCCGCAGCCTTGTCCTATTTCCTCTCCTGCAAGACCTCCGCGAGCTTGCTTCGCAATCTCTCTTCGGCCTCCTCGACGCTGCGGCTGGAAAAGTCCTCGTCGTTGAACTTCCAGTTCATGCACTCGCCGCAGCGTTCCATGCAGAACGACCCCAGCAAGACCACCTCGTCCCCGAGATTCTCGGCCTTGATGATTTCGGCGAACCGCTTGAGGACCGCTCGGGAACCCCGCACATGGCACGAGCTGCCCACGCACGCTCTCACTTCTGCCTTGACCGGCACTCTACTTTCTCCCGCTTCCGGCGCCCCCACCTATCAAGGGGCCCTCACTAGTAAATGTCCGCGATTCCGCCCGCAGCGACTCGTGCCGCGGTCCTTGCCCTGGTCTGCTTCGCGGCCGTGGCCACCTCTTGCCAGGAAAGCGCTCCGACCGGGCAGGCGCACACGCACGCCGGCTGCAACCCCGCCGACTGCCTTTCCGCGCAGAGGTCGCACTTGATGACCGCCTTCTTTTTCGAGGCCAAACGAATCACGCCGAACGGGCACGCCTCGACGCAGAAGGCACACCCGATGCACTTCTCCTGGTTCACCAGCACCGGTTCCGCCTCGCCGGGCCGCCACAACGCGCCCGACGGACATACCCGCACGCACGGCGCGTCCTGACAGTGCCGGCACTGCAACGGCACGGCCAGCTCCCCGGCCGACTCGATGTAGATACGGGGGAAGGCGTCCTGCCGGGCAATGGCAGTGACCAGATCCTCCGTCTCGACATGCGCCAAGGCGCACGCGATCTCGCACGCCCGGCACGCCAGACACTTCGGTACGTCAGCCACGATCTGTTTCACGTCGGTCTCCTTCTGAGCCTCGCCTAGCTGGCCGCAGCCGCCATTTCCACGGTCCTTGGAGCGTACGGCACGTCGTACATCGGCGGCGGCAATCCCAGAGCGGCACGCTTGCGATCGATGTGGTCGATCATCAAATGGGCGGCCGCCACGGGGTCCGCCTGGAACGCCCACGTGGCGCCGAAGTGCTCCTCGAACGTCCTGGTGAGCAAGTCCACCACGTACCGGCTCCCCTCGACCGGCAGCGACTGGCCAATCACCACGTAGATCCCGCTGGCCACGAAGTACATGCCGATGGCGATGGCCTTTTCGCTCATCCACTCCGGCGCGGCCCCGGCCACGGGCAGCTTGTCGAACGAATCGCCGATGCCGCCCTCTTTGACCATCTCGGCACAAGCGGTGAGGATCCGCGTGTTGTCCACGCAGCTTCCGATGTGCAGCACCGGCGGCATGCCCACCGCGCGGCAGATCTCCTGCAAGCCCTCGCCGGCGTACTTCGCCGCCGCCTCGGGCGCCAAAAGCCCCGCCTTAGCGCACGCGATCGCGCTGCAACCGGTCTGCACGACCAGCACGTCGTTGCGGATCAGCTCCTTGACCAGGGCCAGGTGGCATTCGTCCTGCGGGAACTTCGGGTTGTTGCAGCCGACCACGCCGGCCACGCCGCGAATCCGGCCCGTCTGGATGCCGTCGTTCAGCGGCCGGTAGCTCGGGCGGTACTTGCCGCCGAGGATGTCGGAGACCACCTCGGTCGTGAAGCCGGCAACCAGCGGCTCCTGGATCTTCGGGATGTTGACCTTCGCCGGGTCGCGATGGCCGTAGTTCTCGATGGCGATGCGAATGATCTTCTTCGCCGTTTCCATCGCGTTTTCTTCGTGGAACTCGACGTGCTCGGCGCCGGCGAACCTGGCCTTCGGGCTGGTCGAAATGATCTTGGTGTGAAAACACTTCTGCAG
>DATLAN010000556.1:0-10301 GCA_035527455.1 Thermoguttaceae bacterium | reverse complement strand
GCCAGCTTCCCCAGCGCTATCCCCGCGATGATGCACAGTATCACCCAGAGCGTCAGGTACTTCTCGAAGAAGCTAAGCCCTTTGGGCCTTCCCTTGCCGTTGGCTTCAGCGGCCATACAAGTTTCTCCTCACCAGCGTATGGCCGTCGTTTCCCCTGGCCAGGAACCCCCACACCAACACCATCGCCGTGCAGGGCGCGACTCCCAGCAGGATGCATCCGGCCAGGTAGCTTCGCCACAGGGGGACTTCCAAAACCTTGTCGCCTTCGTCGTTGAGCACGACCGTTCCATACTCCCCGTAAGGCTCTCCGACGTCAAGGTTCAACCCGAAAGGCATTTCCACCTGCTCCATGGCGTCCGGGTCGATGAAGCCGATAAAGACCGTACCGAGGAAGAAGAGCGATATGGCGTACATCGTGAAGGGCTTGACCACCCAGTTGACAAACAGCGTCAACCCCACCGGCCGGATGTTCTTGCTGGCCTTCAGCACCTCGGTGAAGTCGATCTTCACCATGATGGGATACATCATGAAGAACAGGCACACGGCAATGGGGATGGAGATGACCGGGGCCTCGTCGACGTAAATCGCCTGCCGGTCGAGGAACCTGGCGACCTGCGGAGCGACCTTGCCCAGCAGAATGCCCCCGGCAATGCACAGAAGCACCCAGAGCGTAAGGTACTTTTCGAAGAAGCCGAGCCCCTTGGCTTTTCCCGGAGAATCGGATGGTTCGTTCATTGGGCGTTTCTCTCGGCGTTCCGTAGGTCAGGGCTTGCCCTGACGCAATCCTGGCGTTCCGTAGGTCAGGGCTTGCCCTGACGCAATCCTTCGGGCGGCACGTTCGTTGGCATCCGTCAGGGCAAGCCCTGACCTACAAGAACTCACGGGGTCGCGGGGCAACACCCGCCCGATTTCTTGATCCGGTCGGCTCTGGTCTGATCGGCCTGGAGTTCCGGAACGTCCCCGAAACAGTCGGCCAGACACTCCAACAGTTTCTCGTGGAAGGGGCTCTGCGCGGAGGCGAGCGAATAAAGGCTCCACAGCCCGCGCTTGCGGACCGTCACCAGTTCGGCGTTGCGCAGATACTTCAGGTGACGCGACGCCCGCGGTTGCGGCACCTGGAGAATCTCCACCAAATCGCCCACACAGGATTCTCCTCCCTGCAAGAGGTGGAGAATCCGCAGGCGCGTGCGGTCGGAAAACGCGCGAAACATCAGGTCCACACTGGGGCAGGTTGTGGCTTGGCTCATGTCGGCGCCAACGATATTTCTTGGGGCTGGTTCGTCTTCAAGCCGCATCGAGCGACGGCCGTTCGATCTCCTCTTGGCCGACGATCTTGCCGGCACGCAACGTCAGGGTTCTCCTGGCGTGTTCCGCCGCCCTCGGGTCGTGGGTGACCATCACGATGGTGCGGCCCTCGCGGTTGAATTCATCGAAAAAGTCGATGATCTGCCCGCTCGTTTCCGGATCGAGGTTACCGGTCGGCTCATCGGCCAGGATGACCGCCGGGTCGTTGGCCAACATGCGGGCCAAGGCGACCCGTTGCTGCTGACCGACGCTCAGTTCGGCCGGTTTGTGGTCCATGCGGTCTTCGAGCCCCACTCGCTCCAGGAGCGCCGTTGCCCGTTCTTGTTGGGTGTTCTCATCCACCCCGGCCAGGTACAGCGGGACCTGAACGTTTTCCAGTGCATTGAGGTATGGCACCAGGTTGAACGTCTGGAAGACAAAACCGATGTTTTCTTTCCGCAAGCGGGCGCGCCGGTCCGAGTTCAGGTCGTAGATCGATTGATCGTCCAGCAGGACGCGGCCGGACGAGGGGGAAAGCATCCCCCCGAGCATCAAGAGGAGCGTGCTCTTGCCGCTTCCGCTGGGCCCGACTATCGACACGAAATCACCTCTTGGAATATCAACGGTTGCACCGTCGAGGGCCATCACGGTCTTTCGGCGGTGCCGATAACTCTTGCTGACGTTTTCCATTCTTAGCACGGATCAGACCTCCTGGAAAGTGGCACAAGGGTCGAGCCGGGCGGCACGGCGGGCGGGAAAGTAGCTCGCTACCGTCGCTATCCCCACGGAAAGCCCGATCGCCCAAACTGCCAGGATCGGCATCGGGAGCACCGCCACGCCGGCCAGCTTCGGACCGAGGATCATCGCCAGGATCGTTCCCATGCCGAAGCCGCCGATTCCGCCCACAAGCCCCAGCAGCCACGCCTTGAGCAAGAAGACCCGCAGGACCAGACCCGACTCGGCCCCCAGGGCCATCAGCGTGCCGATCTCTCGTCTTCGCTCGAACACGTTGGCGTACATGTAGTTGGCGATTCCGGCTCCACCGACGACCACGATGATCACCAGGAAAATGAGGGAGAGTTTCCCCATCATGTCGTTGATCTTGGTCTGGGTTGCCACCACCTGGGTCACGGTCACGACTTTCGCGTCCGGGAGCGTTTCGTTGAGCTTTGCCACCATGCCCTTGGAGATCTCTTCACAGCAGCCGACGATCTCGATCACGCTGAGCTTGCCTTCCTTGTTCGCCAAACGCTGCACCGTGTGCAGATTGGCGAAGATTCGGGAATCGTCCACGGTACCGGTCGGCTCCAGGACTTCAGCCACGGTGAACGACTCTCCCAAGAGGGACAGCGTGTTGCCTTTCTTGGTCTTCAGGAATGCGGCCACATCGGCGCCCAAAAGTGTTTCGTGGCTGCCGAGATCTTCGATCACGCGGTTGCGGGACAAGGCCTTCTTGTCCTCCGCCGTGGGAGTGGCCGTGGGGTCCTCGATCGTTCCGCACCCGCCGACGGGAAGCGAAAAAATGTCCGTTCCCGTCGCCCAAATCCCCTTGGCCGGAAACTCCCGCTTCGGCAAGATGCCCGTCAGAGTGAATTTCTTCGTGGACTTCTTCTCCGGCAACTCGACCGGCACGCACAACTTCGGCGAGAGG
Organism: Thermoguttaceae bacterium; assembly: GCA_035527455.1. Lineage (GTDB taxonomy): Bacteria > Planctomycetota > Planctomycetia > Pirellulales > Thermoguttaceae > DATLAN01. Next base: position 7,366 of record DATLAN010000556.1, on the reverse strand, counting down.
TTGTCCACGCCGTCGATGCCGGCGTTGAGCACCATGGCGACGTAGTCTTCGGACATCACCTCGTTGTGGATATCCGCGGAGTAATAGTCCTGCAAGGTCACCGATTTGGGCAATATCAGGACATTGGCGCCCAAGGCGTCCATTTCCCGCGCCACGGCCTTCTCGGAGTAGTGGGTGACATTCGTGATGGCCACCACAGTAGTAATCCCCAGCAAGATGGCCAGGAAGGTAGTGAACATCTGGCTCTTGCGTTCGAACAATTCCCGCCAGACGAGGGTTCGCAGTTTCATCGGGCCTTTTCCTCCTAGGGTTTCGGTCCGCAACCGTTCGGGCCGCAGCCACCCGGCCCGCAACCCGTGCTGGCTGCCGAGAGTGTGGCGATGAATCGGTCTTTGCTGGTCGGTCCCTTGACCTTTCCGATGGCCCGGCCGGGAGGGGCCAGGAAGACGGTCACCGCTTCGTCCGTTCGCGGATCGATCTCGAATCCCTCCAGCAGTTCGGCTTCCGTGGCGTCGGCCGGATCGAGGGTGACGATTTCCGTCGCCGCCGTGTACCGGGCGTCCGCCTTGAAGTCTGCAACGCCCTGCATGGCGGCGGCGTTCGACCTGGTCGTTTGGTTTTGGATGCAGAGGAAGATGAGCTTGCGATCCTGGACGCCCTTGAGGACCTTTGCCGTGCAAGGGCTCACGAACGCCTCGCGAAGTTGGCTCTCGTCGAATCTGACGGGAAAGCCCTTGGTGACGGCCCCGTTGGGAGCCAATGCCACCACCAGCGGCATCGGAGCCTGGTTGACGCCGTACTTGTCTACCAGCGGCTTTTCGTCGGCGTCGGTTATCTGAACACCGATCGAGTCGGCCGACTCCGTCCATTTGCCCATTGCCGACTTGAAGACTCCGTACATCGTGCGGCTTTGCTGGTCGTCGTTCTTCCAGAAGAAGATGAACAAATACTTGCCGTTTTGGGCGGCCGCGTCGAGGGCGGCCAACCCTTTGCTCGTGCTGGACGATGCGGACCGCCACTGCACAACCTGCGCCTGAGCATGGTGTGGCGCGGCCGCCAACAGGCCCAAAAGAACGGTCGTTGCAACGATTGTCGTTGCACGTTTCCTCTCGCGCTTCATCGATCTTTCTCCGAATCTTTCTCTGGTCAGGCAACCAACCCCGCGATCGCTCGCCATTATTCCCGGGGAGGACAGCCGCCGGGACCGCAACTACCCGGCCCACAGGCCGAACTGGCCTTTTGAAGTGTCGCTACGAGTTCGTCCTTGTCCGTGGGGCCTTCGTACATGGCCAGCGCACCGCCGGGGGCCAGGAAAACGGTGACGGCCTCTTTCGTCCCCGGATCGACCTGAAGATCCTCGAGAAACCTCGCTTCGGCTGCGTCGGCCGGATCGAGCATCACAATCTCCGTGGCCTGGGCGAATCGGGCGTCCGCCTTGAACCGGCGAACTCCCTCCATGGCCGCGTCACTCGACGCGGTCGACGCGTTCTGTACGCACAAGAACACCAGCTTGTTTTCTTGGAGTCGCTTCATGCACTTCTCCATGCAGGGCGAGGCAAAGGCTTCCAGGAGCTGTTGTGTTTCGACCTGCTTCGGGAAGCCGCCGGTAACGGCACCGTTGGGAGCCAACGCCAGAATCAGCGGCATCGGAGCATAGTCGAGGCCAAACTCGTCGACGAGCGTCTTTTCCGAAGCGTCGGTTATGTTGACTTCCACAGAATCCGCTCGGTCCGCGACTTTTTCCATCGCCTCTTCCAGCACCCTCCGCATGGCAACCGTTTGATCGTTTTCCTCTTTCAGGAAAAGAGCGAATAGATACTTGTCTGCCTCGGCAGCCTTCTCTCTGGCGGCCGTACCGCTTCCGGTCCTTTGCGGCCTCCGTGGTCCCGACTCGTCCGCGGGGTTCCCCGATTTCGGGGGCTCGGTTCCGTCCGTGACCACCTTCGTATTCTGTTGTTTCTCCGGCTCCGCCGCCGTATTCGAATTACAGCCAACCATGGCACTGAATGTAATCGTGCACAATAAGACGCAAGTGGTGGTTACGGCTGCTTGGTTCATTTGCAGGCTCCTGTGATAACTGCACGTGAAAAGGACCCACGCTACGGCTGTATTCGTTTTCTCGTATATTCGTCTTTGCATATATAAATGCTTGAGAGATTACGGGCAAGCCCAAAACCTGGTCGCCCTCACTTCGAGGGATACGATTCCCCGTATCGACCTGCGTTCTTCCACACGCGCACGCATACGCTCGGGACAATTGACGCTCCCACAGTCCACGGCTATATTCGAGGTTCGTATCGGTATTTCCCAGGGATTTCACGCAATCGTGTGCGGTGCGAGGCGGATAGCACACCTGTTTCGAAGGAGGAAGACCCATGTATCAACGTTTTGTCGCCGCGGTGACGCTGCGGCGGTCGCGAGTATCGACGGTTACGGCCTTGTCTGCCTTGATTCTCTGTGTGGTGGGGGTAGTCGCAGCCCAAGAGAATGGAGATTCGCTCGTCACCCCCGAACTCCTGGTCCGGCTGCCCGAGATCTGCCAAACGCCCGACGGGATGACCCTGGACGCCGACGGAAACATCATCCTGACCTGCCCGAACTACGCCGACCCGACCCATCCGGCCGTGTTGATGAAGATCGATCCAGAGAACCGGGTGCGGCTGTTCTGCATCGTGCCGGTCCACCCGGAGACGGGCGTCGCCTGTCCGATGGGGATCGACGCGGCGCCCAACGGCGACCTGTACATCGCCGACAACCAGGGCTGGGCCCAGGCGAACGACAAGGGCCGGATCTTGCGGCTGATCGTCAAGAACGGCCGCGTGGCGGCGGCCAGGCTGGTCGCCTACGGCATGACCCACCCCAACGGCGTCCGCATCCACGACGGGCACGTCTACGTCACGCAAAGCCTGATGCCCAAAGTGGCCGAGAAACCCGTGGCCAGCGGGCTGTACCGCTTCGAACTCGACGCCCCGCCGGTGAAGGTCTTCAACTCGCGAGAGGACGAGAACCTCGTGGCCACCTTCGAGACCCTCAACGAGAACGTCCAATACGGCGTCGACGGCCTGGTCTTCGACAGCCAGGGCAACCTCTACGTAGGCAACTTCGGCGACGCTACCGTACACAAGCTCACCTTCGACGCCGACGGCAAGGTCGCCTCCAACGAGCGCTGGGCCCAAGACGAGAAGATGAAGAGCATCGACGGGCTGGGCATCGACGAGAAGGACAATATCTACGTCGCCGATTTCTCCAACAACGCCATCTGCGTGGTCTCGCCCGAGGGCAAGGTCAGCGTGCTGGCCAAGAGCCCCGATTGCGACGGCTCGAAAGGCGGCCTGGATCAGCCGGGCGAACCGCTCGTCCGCGGCAAGGAATTGATCGTCGCGAACTTCGACATGGTCACCGGGCCCGACAAGCTCAACTCCGGTCACGACGAGCCCCAGACGATCTCGGTGATCAAGCTGGGCGAGTGAGGTGCCGTGCAGGAATAGCCTGTACATTTTTCAGCGAGGGTGGCACGCCCTGAGGAACGAAGGGCGTGGAAAACCCGCCAAACCACGCCCTTCGTTCCTCAGGGCGTGCCACCCACTTGGATAAGTTGTTTCCGCACGGAACTTAAGGATCTGTCCGCATCACCCCCAAGAAGGCTCCCAGCCGTGAGCAAGAACATCCTCGCGTTGGATATCGGCACGCAGAGCGCCCGGGCCGCCGTGCTCTCGCAGGACGGCGACATCCTCGCCATCGGTCAGATCCCGCACGAGGTCGATAGCCCTCAACCCGGCTGGGCGCAGCAGCGGCCCGTCGCATGGTGGGACGAAACCTGCCGGGCCATCCAACAGGTGTTGAGCGAGACCGGCGTTGCGCCGGAATCGATCGCCGCGGTCGCTTCGTGCGGGCAGATGCACGGACCGGTGGGCATCGACGAGCAGGGCCGGGTGACGACCGAGTGGGTGCAGCTCTGGTGCGACAAGCGTTGCGGGCCGCAATGCGAGCAGGTCCGCCGAACGCACGACGAATCGCAACTTGCCGCCAAGGCAGCCAACCCGATCAACCCCGCCTGGATCGCCCTGAAGGTCCGCTGGTACAAAGAGAACCAGCCGGCGGCGTACGACCGGGCACGCTGGTTCCTGGTGCCTAAGGACTTCATCAACTTCAAGCTGACCGGCGTGGCGGCCACCGATCCCAGCGAGGCCTCCGGCTCGTTCCTGTGGGATTGCCGGCAGGACGCCTACTGCCGGGAGTTGGCCGACGCGGTCGAGGTCGATCTGGGCCGGTTCGCTCCGGTGTCGGCTTCGCACGAGGTGATCGGCATGGTGACCGAAGAGGCCGCCCACCAGACCGGCCTGCGACCCGGCACGCCCGTGGTGGCCGGCGGGGGCGACTTCCCCGTTTCCATGCTCGGCTTCGGCATCGTGGGCGAGGGGATCGCCTCCGACGTGACCGGCACCAGCGCCCTGTTCGCCACGCACAGCCCCCGACCGCTGATCCATCCGGCCGTGCAGAACCTGCGGCACGCCGTCGACGGCTGGATCCCCTTCACGATCCTCGACTGCGGCGGGCTGAGCATGAAGTGGTGCAAGGACCTGATGAGTTCGGCACGCGGGGACGAAGTCTCGTTCGAGAAGCTGATCGAAATGGCGGCCGACGTGCCCGAGGGTAGCGACGGACTGATCTTCTACCCCTACATGCTCGGCGAGCGGCGGCGGGAGAACACGTCGGCCCGGGGCGGGTATTTCGGCATCACGCTCAATCACACGGCGCCCCACTTCGTCCGCGCGGCCATGGAGGGCGTGGCCCTGGCGATGGGCCGCGACGTGCAGTTGTTCCGCAGTCTCGGCCTGGAAGTCGACCGGGTGCTCTGCGTCGGCGGCGGCGCCCGCAACGCACTGTGGAACCAGATCAAGGCCGACGTGTTGGGCGTGCCGCTGGAGATTTCCGACGAGCCGGAGGCCGGATTGAAAGGCGCGGCCCTGCTCGGCGCGGCCGGCGTGGGCCTGATTGCCGACCCGGCCGTTGCCGCCCGCGAAAGAGCCTCCACCGGCCAGACCGTCCGCCCGCGGCCGGAGAGTTCCCGGCGCTATCGGGCGGCGCTCGAAGAGTTCACCCGAGTCTACGACCACATGCTCGGTTTCTGGCAGGACGAACGACCATCGTAGGACGGGCCGGCCGAGCGAAAGGCTTCCCCCGAACGTACCACGCCGAAAAGGCCACGTACGTTTCGATTCGCCCTATTGTTTCTCGGTTGGAGCGTCGCGCGACAACAATGGGCATCTCTCGAATCCGCGCGGGTCGACGCAAACTGATTCCCCGCAGACGGTTACGTGAACAGGGGCGGATGCCGCGAAGGCTCCCGGCGCGATTGTTTTCCGCCACACGCCTACCAGGTTGCCGATGGCCGCCGGTCGTGCCGGTGCGCAAGTCGTTCTCTGGATGAGACTTGCATCGCTCGAAGGCCCATTGACAAACCGGCGTCGATCGGTTCGATTGGGCCTTTGTTTCCTCGACGCAAGACGCTTCACGACAGCACGTTACGGCATTGTTTTCCACTTTTTCGAGATTTCGCTTTTCCAAAGAAAACAATTCGAACACCTCCTCGCCGCCCGACCGAATGAAGAGGTGCAGGCTGGGTCGAGCGGGCCGTTGAAGACAGCGTTGCCCGGAGGAATCGACGATCCCACGGGGAAGACTTAGGAAGGCCGTTGTGCCGAATTATCAAAGAGCCCGCCCGCACGGCGGATAAATACATGCTATTTGTACACCATCGCCGTCCGAAAATCCACGCCGCATTTTGGGCCACACGACCGAAAACCGCTTCGACAACCAAGGGCACCTGCCGGAGCGATATGCTATGCTTTATTGAATAGTCTTGCACCCTTCGCATGAACGACACCCATGAAACCTTCTGCACCAGAGATACATCATGCGTATCGGGAGTAGCCTTTCCGGGGTCGACCTGACGACCCAACACAATCTTCTTCGGGCATTCAACCAACTGAACCAAAGCAGCGTGCGGCTGGCCACGATGAACCGGATCAATTCCGGCTCGGACGATCCGGCCGGGTTGATCGCGGCGGAGAACCTGCGGGCAGAGCTGACGGCCATCGAAGAGGCCAGCGCCAACGCCGCGCGGGCCCGTGGCGTCGTGCGGACGGCCGACGCGGCGATGAGCGAGGTCAGCAGCCTGCTGAACACCATCCGCGGAAACGTCGTGTCGGCAGCCAGCAGCGGATACAGCGACGCCGAACTTCAGGCCATGCAAATCGAAACCGACGCCGCGCTGGACGCCATCGACCGCATCGGCGACATCACGTCTTTCGGCGGGAATCATCTTCTCGACGGCAGCGGCACCACGTTCGTCTTCTCGCCTGACGCCGGCGATACGGTCTCGCTGGCGCTGCCGAACATCAACACCTCGGCCCTGGGCGGGGCGGCCGGACGGCTGAGCGATCTGGCCGGCGGGGGCAGCGCCAGCCTGACCAGCGGCAACCTTGCCGAGGCCATGTCGATCCTCGACTCGGCCGGCGGGCAGGTCCTGGAAGCCCGAGTGCGCGCCGGGGCGTTCGAGAAGTACACCATCGACTCGTCTCAGAGAGTCCTGGACAGCATGGCGGAGAACATCAGCTCGGCCTTCAGTCAGATCCAAGACACCGACGTAGCCGCCGAGACCTCCCGGTCGATGCGATCGGAGATCCTCGTCCAGGCCGCCACGTCCGCGGTGATGCAGGCCGGCCGGAGTCGCAGCCTGCTCGGCGGACTGTTCGGCTTCTGAGACCACCCATTCTATTGCTCTTGACCTCAGCAAAGGCCGAAGTGCCGCAAGATGCCATAATCTTGGCCGCTCGGCGGGAAGCGGTTCATCGCAGAACTGGAAAAGCTCCTCGATCGCCCCCTGTTTCCCAAAAAGGGCGGCCGTCCTCCCAAGGCCAAAAACTAGTATGGTGTCCCCGGGATATCTGTCCGTAGGGTGGGCACCGCCCACCAACTCTCTGAAACGCAGGAAGGCTCATTCGGATAATCGACGGTGTGGCGCAACCACCCGAGGATTGCGGCAAATGGGGTCGTGTGGCGATCGGACGGATGTTCGGAATTCCTCTTGTTGCCCGGCAACACCGGCGATCTTGCGAATGAGTCGAACGGCATGGTATGATCTGTTCCGCAAGATCGACGGTGCCACCCGCGTGCTTCGAAGCGGTGGGGAACTTCTTGGCCCTTTCGGTCGTCTGATTAGCCGGCGGCCCTGCCGTTTGGGGTTCCGGTCGCGCCGAAGATGGCGGCACCCGACGACGGAAATGATCCGCGTCCTCCCGGACGGAAAGGCGACATCAACGGGGATCGTGGGAGGATGAACCTTCGAACCATTGCTTCCACC
>DATLAN010000555.1:0-2502 GCA_035527455.1 Thermoguttaceae bacterium | reverse complement strand
ATCCTCGCCCAACTCCGTGTTCGGGAAGATCGCCCGGGCGACGTCCAGGCCGATCGGGTCGTCTTCGGCCGAGAGGGGATTCAGGTGGACCAGGATCAGCCGGCCCACGCCGGCCCGGGCCGCTACCTGCGCCACCGGCGTGGTCGAGCTGTGGCCGGTCTTCTCGGCCCAATCGGCGTGGCTGTCGGGAAAGTAGCACTCGTGCACCAGAAGGTCTACGCCGCGGATCTTCTCCACGTAATCCGCGTCGGGCGCGGCCGTGGTGTCCGTAACGTACGCCATGGAACGCTCCGGCCAGTCCAGCCGAAAGCCGACCGAGCCGCCGGGATGTTCGAGCGAAAAGTGCGTCAGCCGGCCGCCGCCGCGCAGCGGAACCTCGCCTTCAAGCGGCGAGCGGTCAAACGGCGGTTTCACAGGAAAGAGCGGTTCGGCGAACATGTGCTCGTCGATCGCCGCCAGATTATCCGCCGTGCCGTGGACGGTGACTCGCTCGAGCGGATGGACGTACATCAGGCTGAACAGGTAGGTCAGCCCGATCACGTGGTCCAAGTGGGCGTGGGTGATGAAAATGTCCAGTTCAGGCGTCTGAAGGTACTTCGCCGCCCGAAACACGGCCGTGCCCGCGTCGAGCATGATCCCGCACTCGGGAATCACCATGCACGGCGTGTGCCGCCGGTCGTTGGGATGGTAACCGGTGGTGCCCAGCAGGATGAGTTTCATGTCGACGGTCCGTTGTGGAGGTCCTGCCCGATCGCAGGGCCATTCTAGCATCCTCCATTCATTTCGGGCAGCGGCGGATCTCGGACGTCCGCACGAGCCCACCCGAACGGGTGGTTTTCCGTGAGAAGTCCTCGCTTGAAAGGCGATCCTCCGCCGAGTATCCTGGGAGCATGTATCAGAGTCTTACGTCGCAACTTGTGCGCACGGTGCGCGCATGTTTGACGTAACCATTCGTGATAGTAAGGTTTAGCGGGCGGGCTTGCCCGCCGTTTGGTTGCGGCTCTGCCGCGTTGGGGCCGAAACGATCACCAGTCACGCTACTTGAGGAGGAGATTCCATGAGAATTCAGAAGTATCGATGGTTCTTGGTCGCGGCGGTCGTGTTGACGTGTTGGACGGGGCAAAGCCTGGCGGCGGAAAAGACCGCCCAAAGACCCAACATCATCTACATCATGAGCGACGATCACGCCGCCCACTCGCTGTCGTGCTACGGGAGCAAGATCAACAAAACGCCCCATCTCGACCGGCTGGCCAACGAAGGCATGTTGTTCACCAACGCCTTCTGCACCAACTCGATCTGCGGGCCGTGCCGGGCGGTGGTGCTGACGGGCAAGTACAGCCATGTAAACGGTTTCATCAACAACGGCAACACCTTCGACGGCAGCCAGCAAACGGTCGCCAAGCTGCTGCAAGCGGCCGGTTACCAGACGGCCATGGTCGGCAAGTGGCACCTCGGCAGCGATCCGACCGGCTTCGACTTCTGGCACATCCTGCTCGGCCAGGGCCCCTACTACAACCCCCCGATGAAAACGCCCGAGGGCGTCGTCAAGCACACCGGTTACACGACCGACGTGATCACCGACGTGGCGTTGGACTTCCTTCAGAACAAGCGGCAGCAGGACAAGCCGTTCTTCCTGATGTACCACCACAAGGCCCCGCACCGCAACTGGCAGCCCGGCCCGAAATACCTCAACCTCTACGACGACGTGACCATGCCCGAGCCGGACAACCTGTTCGACGACTACAGCGGGCGAGGCACGCCGGCCCGCGAGCAGGAGATGACCGTCGCCCGGCACCTCAACGACAGCGATCTGAAGCTCCGCCCGCCCGGCGGTTTGACGGAAGAGCAGCGGGCCGCCTGGGACAAGGCGTACGACCCGAAGAACAAGGCCTTCGAGGAGGCCAACCTCCAGGGCGACGACCTGGTTCGTTGGAAATACCAGCGCTACGTCAAGGACTATCTCCGCTGCATCGCCTCGGTCGACGACAACGTGGGCCGCGTGCTCGACTACCTCGACGAGTCGGGACTGGCCGAAAACACGATCGTCATCTACACCTCCGACCAGGGCTTCTACCTGGGCGACCACGGCTGGTTCGACAAGCGGTTCATGTACGAGGAATCGCTCCGCAGCCCCTTAATGATCCGTTGGCCCGCCCGGATCAAGCCGGGCGCCGTCAGCGACGAGATCGTGCTGAACCTCGACTACGCCGAGACGTTCCTCGACGCCGCCGGCGCCGAGATCCCCGCCGACATGCAGGGCGCCAGCTTTCTGCCGATCCTCTCGGGCAAGACGCCGGACGATTGGCGCAAGGCGATGTACTACCGCTACTACGAGTACCCGGCCGTCCACATGGTCCACAAGCACTACGGCGTGCGGACGCAGCGCCACAAGCTGATCTTCTTCCACGAACTGGGCGAGTGGGAGCTTTTCGACCTGCAGAAGGACCCCCGCGAGATGAAAAGCGTCTACGGCGACCCGGCCTACGCCGAAGTGGCCGAGGA
>DATLAN010000554.1:0-3577 GCA_035527455.1 Thermoguttaceae bacterium | reverse complement strand
TTGCACCACCTTGGGAAACTCCACGATAGCCGGCATGGTCCGACCCTCCCTGGTCGTTGTGCGCCATCCGAAATCGCAGAGATTAGACACGAAATTGCCTATTTTTCCAATGCCGTTTGAAAGATTGCAAAAGTCCAGTTAGAACAACGGAGGAGTACGTTACAAGTGAATTCGTAAGGGTGTGCGGCAAGGCACCCGCAAGCAGCGGTTCAGCAAACGGTGAGGCCGCGGTGGGATGCCTCTAATGGAACAACAGCATGACGTTGATTCGGCGCTGTACGGGATCGCAATCGACCCCTGCGACCTGCGCCGGGCGGTGCGGGATGAGCACCGCCCGAGTCGCACGGTAGAAAGTTTTGCGCGCGAAACTTCAGCCGGGCCGGTGGGGGACATTTCCAACTGGGACGACCAAGCCATCCTGGCGGGCATGACGGTTGAATGCGCCGAGATTCGTGCGCTCGACTCCAATTACCCCGGCAGGTATCACCGGCTCGGGACATATATCCTTGAATCGACCAATCGCTTCGGCGCCGATGCCGTCCGCCAAATGTTGCGCGCCGAAGGAATCAACCGGACCACGGCCCACTGGGCGAAAGGGATCGCGCGGCTGTACACGTATGAGCAAGCCCGGAGATCAAAGGCGATTTGCCCGGAACGGCGGCAAGTAGTGCAGGAAACCTTTGCGAATACCAGCGGAAGTTGCGGCAAGCGGACAACGCCATTTCCGTCAACACCGATGTCCGCAGTAAAGGAGACATGTTGTGTCAGTTCACTTAGACGACTTCGATTGGCGGCAAATCGGTAACGATGCTGCCGAGCGCATTGCAGGTCATTGTAATGCCTGCAATGCCAATGAGTTCGGTGCCAACACGGTCACCCGATACTTAGCGGAGGCCGCAACGGACCGCGCTGAGTTGGCTACGGCGGTAATCGCCGTTATGCGTCGCGGTGGTGTCGCCGATCTGTCCCGGCTGTTAGAGCTGCCGGCGGACGAGGTACCGACTGCCGTCGCGCTGGTGATCGCCGGTGCTGTGGCGATTGGCGATCCGGTCCTGCCGAGTATCGATGATGATGACATCGGTTAGCATCGGCGGATGGCAGCCGATCCGGCATCTACGGTTCAAGCCGCAGATGCCGGGTGGGCACCCATTATCGCGGGACTGTTGGGGCCGATGGTCCTCGCCCCGCCCGTTTCCACCAGTGGAATGGTGGCCGACGGGGTTATGTGTTGCTTCCACGTTTCCAGGAAAACCCGGTAAGTGGGCACAGTGGAAAGTTTTGCGCGCAAAACCTCGGGGGCAAACCCAGAACGACAAAAAAGCACGCTTCACCAGAAACAAACCGCCGTCCGACCTGGAATGGCGACCAATCTGAGAAGATGTTTCGGAGCACAATTCCTGTCGGAAGTCCGCCCTCGCCTACTTCGGGGCGGTCTGTTTGATTGAAGCACGAATGGCAAGCCTTACCCGAAGGAGAAAGATCATGGCCGACCGTATCGCAGCAGAAATCTGGATCGGCGGTAAGCTTCCCCGCAGTCTGTTGGACGAGTTCCCGGTATCCGACCTGTGCCTCGATTGGGACGGCAACCGGCTGCAATCATCTGCCGAAGCCGACATTCTGGCTGCTCGAAACGAAGATGGTCTGCTGCACTTTGCCGAGGTCGAGGCGGCGTGGGGGGAGTTCGAGGAATTGGAAGGCTGGTTGCAGGAGCACAACATCCCGTTCCGGCGGCAGTCCGAAGGGAAGTACGAATACGACGCCTGCATTGTGGAGTTCCGCCCCGACCTGAAAGGCAAGGAAAACCGAGACACGCTGACCACCCGGGACGGCAAACCCGTCGTGCGCATCGAAGAGATCGAGAAGATCGTGGAAAGCATGGCAAAACTGGTCGCCGACAGGAAACGGCCGGCAACGAAACGCTTGCAGGCGTGGGAGCGACTTTACCGCAAACTGCTCCGCGCCGTCCCGTTCGACTTGCCACCCCTGCCGCCCTTCGAAATCGTGAATGACTAACGGAAAGGATCATGACATGAGAACCGTCGAACTGGTGGAGATCGGCAAGGAACTGCTGGAATGGGCGAACACGATGGGTGGCTGGGAGGCACCGTGCTGGAAGAAGTTGCAGGCTGCCCTCAACAATGCCCCCGCCAAAGCAGCGTCCGAGACGGCAGAACGCCTGGCGGACAAAGCCCTGACTGCCGGCTTGGAGGCCGCGGACTTGGACGAAGCGGTCCACGAGTTGGCGGCTGGAGATAGGCGTCCAAAACGGACCGGGGGCGGGGGGAAATCGGCGCTGAAAATGGTCCTACCGTAATGTACTCTGTGGGCTAGTTCCCCGAGGGGGTTATTAGTTCACGGAGGATAGGATGTTTACGGTGAATCATTACGCAAGGATTCGCGGGGCGTATCGCGATGGGATGAGCATCTGCGAGATCGCCAGGAGATTTCATCACTCACGCCGGAAGGTTCGAGCAGTTCTCAAGGGCGATGGAGAGCCTGTGCCGTATCCGAAGCGGAAGGATCAGCATCGCCCGAAGTTGGGCAAGTTCGTTGATTTGATCAACGAGATTCTCTCGGCAGACGAGCAAGCGCCGCCGAAACAGCGCCACACGGCGATGCGGATCTTCGAGCGGCTGAAAGCCGAAGGGTATCGGGGCGAATACGACGCGGTGCGGCGTTACGTGGCCAAGCGTCGTAAGCGAGAGCGTGAGACGTTCATACCGTTGTCCCACGATCCGGGGCAACGCGTGGAGGCGGATTTCGGCCAGATCTACGTCGATTTCCCCGATGGCCGCCGTGGCGTGCCGGTTTTGATTTTGGTGTGGTCGTATTCGAACTACCCGTTTGTCATAGCGTTGCCGACACAGCGTACGGAAGCCATTCTGGAAGGCATGGTTCGAGGTTTCGAATACTTCGGCTGCGTGCCGCGAGAAGTGTGGTGGGACAACCCCAAGACGGTGGCTCTTGAGATATTGATCGGCCGGGAGCGCCGGCTGCATCGGTCTTATGCCGCGTTGGCCAGTCATTACGTGTTCGATCCGCTGTTTTGCATGCCTGCCAGCGGCAATGAGAAGCCTTACGTGGAGAACCGGGTTAAGACACTACAACGTCGCTGGTCGACGCCGGTTCCCAAGGTGAAGGATCTCGACGAGTTGAATGCGTATCTTCTCGACTGTTGCCTCGCAGAGCGTCAGCGCACTCGCAACGGAAGCGAAAGCACGATTGGCGAACTCTTTGATCGAGATCGCGAAGCCGCGAAACCGTTGCCCCGGCACGCCTTCGATCCATGCGTGTCGCGGCCGGCGAAAGTCGACAAGTATCAACTGGTGCGATTCGAGAACGTGCAGTACAGCGTACCTCGCGCGTACGCGTTTGAAACGGTCACGGTCAAAGGCTACGTGGATCGCGTGGACATTGTGCATAGCGGTCGTGTGGTTACCAGCCACCGGCGGAGCTATGTGTCGGGCGACCAGGTGCTCGAGCCGCTGCACTATTTAGCGGCTCTTGGACGCCGTCCGGCGGCGTTGGATCATTCGAACGTTTACCGTCAGTGGAAGTTGCCTGCGGTGTTTGGGCA
>DATLAN010000553.1:0-7468 GCA_035527455.1 Thermoguttaceae bacterium | reverse complement strand
CGTTCAGCGCACCGTCGATCTGGCCACCATGCCGATCTATGCCCGCGCGGGCGCCATCATTCCATTCGATCCCATCCGTCAGTACACGAGTCAAGAGGTAGACGAACCCACAACGCTCAAGATCTACCGAGGCGCCGATGGGCAGTACACCTTGTACGACGATGACGGCATCAGCCTGGATTACCTCAAAGGCGATTCCTTCCAAACACTGATCGAGTGGGACGATTCGGCCAGGCGCTTGACCCTTGAGCCAACGACAAAGCAGAAGGCCGAACGGAAATTCAAAATCGAACTCATACCGGACGGTGTGACCAAAGAGATTCGATACACGGGTCAACGCGTCGAGCTGGAATTCTGACAAGATGAGAAACCAGAGCATGTTCATTCGACAACACGTAGCAGCCATCGACGTCAGTCTGACGTTGTGCTTCGCCGTAACCATCCTGTCGAGCGCGACGGCACACTGCGCCGAGCAGCAAGCGGAACTGGCGCCTTCGGAACTTACCTGCGAGTACGCGACCAACCCGCTGGGCGTCGATGCGCCCCAACCTCGCTTCGGTTGGCTGCTTAAGTCCGGAAAACGGTTCCAACTGCAGTCCGCGTATCACGTCCTGGTTGCCACGAGCGAGAAACAACTCCAGGCAAACGTCGGAGACAAATGGGATAGCGGCAAGGTCCATTCCAACCGCTCGGTAAACATCGAATATCGAGGAAAGCCACTCTCCAGCGGTGAAAAGTGCTATTGGAAGGTCCGGGTCTGGGGCAAGCAGGGCCAGCCATCGACGTGGAGCCGGCCGGCCAGCTTCGAAATGGGGCTCATGCAGCAAAGCGACTGGAAGGGCCAATGGATCGGGGTCGCACCCCCACGCCCGCCCGTCGAGCACCTGGATGCTGGAAAGCCGGGCCAGATCAATGTCGCATTGGCTGCCAAGCCGTCAACATCCTTTGTGTCGGGGCACGAGACGCTCAGCGCGATCAACGACGGCTTCAAACCGGCGAATTCCAACGACAAACGCTACGGCGCCTACGGCAACTGGAGTCACAAAGGCACGCAGTGGGTTCAATACGAATGGAGCGAGCCGGTCCACGTCGCCAGTATCGACGTCTACTGGTTCGACGACGGCCGCGGCGTGCGGCTTCCCAAGGCGTCACGACTCCTCTACTGGGACGGAAAGGCTTTCGCGTCAGCCAGGAATCCAGTCGGCCTTGGCGTTGAAGGCAACAAGTACAACACAACAACGTTCGAAGAAATCACCACACGGAAGCTCAAGCTGGAATTTGACTCAATCGAATCGGCTTCAACCGGCATCCTTGAATTCAAAGTTTACGATGCCGGGAAATCCCCGAAGTTCCCTCCTGTTGCCAAGGTCAACCGCTTCGTCGCGCGGGCCGCCGCTGCCATCGCGCCCTCGCCGCTGCTGCGGAAGGAGTTCGCCGTAACCAAAGACGTCCGGCGGGCACGCGTCTACGTTTCGGGTATCGGGTGGAGCGAGCTTTACCTGAACGGCCGGAAGGTGAGCGACCGCGTGCTCGATCCGGCCGCGACCGACTACGATAAGCGGGTTCTGTATGTGACTCACGACGTGACCGACCACCTGAAAAGGGGTACCAACGCATTGGGCATCATGCTGGGCAACGGCTGGTTCTGCGAACCGGAGCGGCTGCGATATGGCCACTCGCCACGCGCCTTGCTGCAGATGCAAATCGAACACGTCGACGGCACCGCGGCCAGTGTGGTCAGCGACGCCACCTGGAAAACGATCGACGGCCCCATCCGACGAAACAACTTCTGGAACGGGGAGGTCTACGACGCTCGCCTGGAGCGATCCGGTTGGTCCCTGCCCGGCTATGATGATTCGAAGTGGACGACCGTGACCGTCAAAGAGGCCTCCGGCGGCTTCATGCAGTCGCAGATGATGCCGGCCATCAAGGTCAACCAGACACTGCGACCCGTGCGGCTGACCAATCCGAAACCGGGCGTCTACGTCTACGACCTGGGGCAGATCTTTGGCGGCTGGGCGCGACTGCGGATGCGAGGCCAGGCTGACGCCACCGTAACGATCAAGTATTCGTCCTGTTTGCACGACAGCGGACTGGTCGACCAGAGCCGCTATCGAGGCGGCGGCGCGACGGACCAATACACCTTCAAAGGCGACGGCGAAGAGATCTACGAGCCGAGATTCACCTACCATCCGGTTCGCTACGTCCAAATCGAGGGCCATCCCGGCAAACTGGCGATCGATGACTTGCAGGGGCGCGTGGTCTACTCCGACGTCGATCTCTCCGGCCGCTTCGACTGCTCCAGTCCCATGCTCAATCAGATCCACCAGAACGTCCGCTGGACGCTGACCAACGGCCTGTACGGCATGCCGCTGGACTGCCTCTACCGCGAACATTGGGCGTGGACTGACCCGGCGACGATCACCGGGTCGCTCTATCCGCGACAGCACATGCCGCAGTTCTGGACCAAGTGGCTTGAGGATATCGCCCACGCGCAGCTCCCCGACGGCAACGTCCCGCGAATCTGCCCGAGCTACGATGCCCGTCCACAATTCGATCCGGCATGGGGTGGGAACTACCCGATGCTGGTCTGGTACCTCTGCCAATACCTGGACGACGAGCGAATGCTTCGGAAGCACTACGCCGGCATTCGGCGGTGCGTCGATTACCACACATCGATTGCCGAGGACGGCATCATCACGCGCGGAATCTATGGCGACCATATGCTGCCGGGCAAGTTCCCCGGCGACGAGGAATTCATTTCGCGGGAGACGCCGCCGCCACTGATCTGGACCGGCTACTATTATCGCGGCGCATTGGCCGTATCCCAGGCGGCCCGCCTGCTGGAAAAGACCGAAGATGAGAAACGCTACGCCGAGTTGGCCGACCGGATCAAAGAGGCGCTGAACCGCAAGTGGCTCAATCGCGACACTCACCAGTACGCAACCGGCTCGCAGACGGCGAACTTGCTTCCGTTGGCACTTGAGATCGTCCCGCAGGACCAGCGGGCGGGCGTGCTGGAGAACATCGTATCGAGCATCGCCACGAAGTACGACGGACACTTGCACACCGGCAACACCGGCACGACGTGCATGATCGACACGCTTGCTGCCCTGGGGCACGGGAACCTGATGTATCGTGTGGCCACCGCAAAGACCTATCCCGGCTGGGGGTACATGGTTAATCAGGGCGCGACGACGATCTGGGAGACCTGGGGTGGATACGCGATGGCCCATGGATACCCCGGGGCGGAAAGCATGATCATGTGGGCCACCATCGACGAGTTCTTCTACAACGACCTGGCCGGGATCCGGGGACCGGAGTACTACGGGCTCGCTCAAATGGCGCCCGGCTTTCGCCGCATCGAAATCCGTCCGTACGTGGTGGGGGATCTGACCCACGCCGAGGCCTCGATCAAGACGGTCCGAGGCGTCATCTCATCGAGTTGGAAGAGGACGGATGATTCATTCGTGCTGGAGGTCGAAATCCCTGCAAACTCAACGGCGCGGGTGAGTGTGCCAATGTTCGGCTTCGAAAAGGGCGTAATTACCGAGGGCGGCAAAACCGTCTGGAAGGATGTTTCCTACGTCAGTGGCGTTGCGGGAGTCAACGGCGCTGGTCGGGATGTCGACTGGGTGACGTTCGACATCGGTTCCGGACACTACTGTTTCGAATTGAGCGGGGCCAAAAGCCACAGACCGTAGAAAAGGCCGTGATGTATGCCGGCATGATGGTCGGCCAAGGCGATGCTGATGCGATGGTAGCTGCGCGCAGGTGTTCACGACCGCTGGACGATACGGGAGTTCGCGAGTCGCCGTCTCAGGAAGTCGTCGGAAGCTCGATTTGATTTCTCGGACGCGCCAAATATGGACCCTCGCGACATACTTTCAGTGGGGGGTTTGTCGATTTGGTCGATCGCCCGGTCACTAGCTATCCGGGACAGGTTTTCTGACGCACGTCGGAGTGCCCCAAATACCTGTCGGCTGGGACAGTCCGGGCGGGCCGGCCGAATCGAGGCCGAGACTGGTTCATCAAAACCGGCCCTATGGCGTTTCTAAAACACTTTCGATAGTACTCGACGGGTCTGTCTCGCGACTTGGTTCTGTCACTCTACCTCTACTCGGTTTTGGGGGCCGCCGCTGGTTCAATATTCGGGGGTCAACATACATCGTTTTATTGATATTTCCGCCGTCGAGATAGAAGACGATGCAGCAGGTATTCCCCATGAAGAGTTGGACGGAGTACCTGCCATTGGGCTCGGCGACCACATGAACGGTGCCGCCGAACTCCTTGCGGAAGTGCGTAACAAAATCCATATCTGAGTACTCTCCGTTCGACTTGCGCAGTGCGGCCAGCCCCTCGCCGAAGCCGACGTTCTCCTTGGCGATGTATTCCCAAGCATGGGAGTCGAGTACCTTTGCGGTTTGCAGTGCACCGTCTTTGTAGGCAAACGTTCCTACCGTGATGTTGCAGTTCTCGAAGTTCGGTTCGTGACGAGAGACGGCCACCTGGCCATTCTTCCTGTCGCCGTGAACTACACGAAGAGTGCCGTCCGGCAAAAACTCCTTGCTGACGATTCCCAGCGGTTCATCGCCGATCCATCGCTCGAACTCGACGTTAAAGCACTCCTTCTTGCCTGCGTCGTAGAACGCGAAGTGCTCCGCCTGCGAACGGTCTCGCAGGACCATGAACGCCGGTTTACCCGTGGCGGCGGCTGCTCGCAAAACGTCGCCAACCAGTGGTTCCCAGCCGATCTCGTGCGCGAGTTCTCGCAATGGGGCGCAGTATTTCTGCCCCGTCAAGTCTGTTTGCACCGGTCCCAACCACTCCCGAACGGCCTTGGAAGCATACGGCACATCTGCGTCAAGCCAGTACAGGTTCCCCCACGTGGCCAGGGGCGTTTCGCCGAGACCGAAAAGCCAACGTTGCTCCATCGCGGCGGCATCGGTCTTCCGTTGCGTCACCCGCCAGTGCTGCGGATCGTCGTAATGCGCGATGTCCGCATCTTGTCGTTGTATGATTAGTTGCCCGCCGGCGGAGACGATTCCTGTGGGACCGATTTTCTGCTCGGGCTCCTCCGACGGCCCCGTTGGGAGCGTGTACTCCACTTCGCCGGAGAGGACGCTCAGGACGGCTTGCGACGTGGGTTCGACCTCAACCAGGAAATCCGTTTGCTTGGGAGCGAATGTTCCAAAGTCCGTCTTCAACCATCGGCGACGCACACGGGGCTTAAAATAGTGGCTGTCAATTACCTTTTCCTTGAAAAGGGCGGCGTTCGGACCTTGCGGTTCGACGGACATCCGCGCCCGGCCCCGATAAACGGCAAGGCACTGGTTGAGTCCCTCAATGGTAAACAGGCTGCCCTGGTCCAGACTGATGTTCGACTTGAGCAATACGGTCTGCTTCTTGCCCGGACTTGGTTCGAATTCGACGAAGTCCTTCGCCTCAACCAAGACCGGTCGAAGCGCCTCGTAAACCGCGCCCTCCTTCAATCGGACTCCATATTCGGCTTGCTCCACCTTGCCGTCGACGTCAACGATGCGTAGATAGCCCTTCGACTGTTCGTCGTCCCACACGCAGGTCATTTCGTCTGCGGCCGCCTTCGTCGGAACAGGATAAGAAGGCTCCGGCCGCCCGGTGGGCGGATACTCGGATGGTGCCCAATGGTGACCACAAAAAAGTACCTGAGATTCCAGAAACGTGTTCCATCTGCCGGACTCGTCATCCGGCAACGTCGACTTGAGAGTCCACCAGAATCGCTCCGGGCGATCCTTTACCAAACGCCGCCCGTCGAGCCAGTCGTACTGCCAGCCGGAGGGAGTCACCTCGAGTCCGCGGTCGGGCCTCACCTTCAGACGTATGCGGAGGCAAATGTCCCGGTGTTCATGCAAATTGGTGAGTTCAACGCAATAAGGATAGAGGACTCCGCTTTTCAGATGCATCGGGTCTTCGGGAAACTTGAATAGCCTCGCACGAACAAACGGCTCGATTTCCCATTCGTCGCCGACTTTCCGTAGGTCCTCCGCGAACGCGGCGGCAGAATAGCTGCACAGTGTGAACAACACAACAAGAATGGCCTGTCCATTTTGGGAGGGCTTTTTGGTCATGGGGTTCTCCTACAAACGTGCCGACATAAACTCATTTGTCTATCGGAGGCGTGACCCGCATCTTTAACGTCACCGAAATAGTCTTCCCCGACATTTCCCAGTTGGATTGAGCCCGAAACCCATCCAGGCTCGCCTCGTAGCCTACGTCGCGCGCGCCCCTGCGTCTAGCCTGTACGAATTTCTTGGCGATCTTCTGCCTACCGGCCTGAACCCGCCATGTTGTCGGCAGCGACAGTGGCTGACCGCCAGCGAGTGCGGGGTGACGCTTACTGAAAATGGGGCGCAAAGAAGACACACGCCGATTCTAGCCGTGCCCCCCAGCGGATGGATTCTGGCAGCCCGTTTGGAGCGACATCTTGCGCGCGTCGGTCCGACACCAGCTCCTGCAAACGGGTGTTGAGTTCCGGCAATCGTAGCTGTGCCCATAAACCCACCGGTTTTGGAACACTCGGCGGTGACCGCCAGCCTCCCTCAATCGGGTGGAGAAATCCGGGCGATTGACGCCGTCGCAAAAAACCGTCGTGCTGGGGTTGCTCGGATGCGTTGAGAACCCAACGTTTTCTGACTTTGCCCCCCACTGTGCGGCTTCGATGCGTCGGTCGATGTGACCGACGCACTTTGACCGAGACCCCTTCGACGCATCGGTGGGGGCGACCGAGGCGCCCTGGCAACTCGCAATTGGACGCACCGAGCGATTTGCCCGGGGCGAGATCGCGAATCATCCACCAAGCCGCGAGGGAGCGGCCGTCCTTTCTGGCCCGTCGAGAGAAAGGGTCCCCACGTAAAGCATGGCTACCGCGTTGGCACGTCACATCCAGATTCAGGAGGCCTTCCCCAGACCAACTCGTTAAGGCGAGGGCCATACTCCGGGTCTGCTTTCATGTTACGAAAAACACCGCGGTCGCGACTTATCCGGCGAAGCGTGCCCTTGTCAATTTCAACCGCGCGTTCTAGCAAACCGATAGCTTCTCGGAAGGCCTCTTTCGGTGGAAATCGCCGGGGATTCCTGTACGCAAGAAAACACAACGTGCGCGCTTTGTTGAAAAGCACTTGATGGTAGTCCGGGCGGAGCGCGAGCGCGCGGTTGAAGGCAGCAAGCGCCTCTTCGTCGCGGCCGAGGCGGCAAAGAGTGAAACCGCGCTCTTCGTGGGACTCCGGATGATCCGGGCGAAGTCTGATAGCCTCGTCGAATGCGCGGAGGGCGCGATTCAGCCTATCCCTACCAGCCACCGGCGGAGCTATGTGTCGGGCGACCAGGTGCTCGAGCCGCTGCACTATTTAGCGGCTCTTGGACGCCGTCCGGCGGCGTTGGATCATTCGAACGTTTACCGTCAGTGGAAGTTGCCTGCGGTGTTTGGGCA
>DATLAN010000552.1:0-34368 GCA_035527455.1 Thermoguttaceae bacterium | reverse complement strand
TCTTTTGCGCATGGGGAAAAAAGAGCCGGCCGCGGTGCCCAAACCAAGACCCGCGGCCGGCCAACCTGACCATGCCCACTTGCTCGCGATCCGTTTCACGCCGAAGCTACGCCGTCGCCGGCGGCCGGTACCGCCGCCGCGATCGCCGGCCCGGGCGCGTCGCGTCGCCTCCACCCGCTGCGTCCCGAGGATCTGCTGGGACGTCGAGAATTTGCTCGATCACCTCGCCCATCCTGTCGTAGAGTTCGTCCAGTTCGGCGGCGGGCAGGGCAGGCGCCGGCAGGCGCGTGGTTCGCGGTCCTCTTCGAGGAGTCATGTTTGCCTCGGTCATCATTAGGCCGATCGCGCGTGGCCTCGGCGGCGGTTGGCGATCGCCAGTTGCCCCTTCAACGCGGCCATATCCCGCTCGAGCGATGCAAGCCGGGCGTCGCTCGATTGCTTGCCGTCGCCGTCGCAGTCGTCGCTGCACGGCCGGCCGGACTTCACGCAACTTTCGCACTGGAGCGACTCACCCGCAGCGACCCGCTTCCCACCGCCAAACGGCCTCTTGGTCGGCGTCGCTAGCTTGAATAATTTCTTGGGATCGTACGGTTCAGGCATTTTCGCAGCCTCCAAAGTGTGGTGTAAAGTGTTTCGATGGTCCTTTGTGGTTTGCGGTGGAGCGATCTTTCTCGCTCATCGTCGGGTGAAGCACAAGCCGCCTTCCCGCCTGTTTTTCTTCATTTCGGCCAGTTGCTGTTCTTCGATTTCAACGGATTTTTTGGCCGCCGCGGCCGCGTCCGCGGTGTTCTTCGCGATCTGTCCCATCGGACCGCTCCCCTGGAGGCTCTGCGTCGCGGCCGCGGAGAATGTGCCGCGGCTGCTCTCCATCGTTTCTCGGAGGCCCCCGCCGGCCTTGCTCAGTTCGAACATGAGTTCGTATTTGCGCTGGATTTCGTCCAAGACATTTTCGGGAAGCCCCATCTCTTCGGCCTCCCGCAAGTCCTTGTCCCGCTCGAAAGCCATCATCGCGGCCTCCCGTTCGGGCCCCGGTTTTGTGGCCAGCTCGATTTCCAGCCGCGCGATTTCGTCGGCCAGGTCTTCCTCGACGCCCAACCGCTTGGCCGCCGACTCTTCCGCATAGCGCTCTTCGATTTGGGCGATTTCGGCTCGCTCGGCCATCGCCAGCAAGGCGAGGTCCTGTTCGGACTCTTTGGCCATCTCGTACTTGCGATCGTAGGCCAAGCGAAGCAGCTCCAACTCCCGCTGCATCGGGTCTTCGCGCCCCTTCGCCCATATCTCCTGGAGCCCCTGTTGGAGTTCGGCGTTTCTCGCGTTGTAGTCGGCTTGGGAATGCCCGGGTTCCACCGCGGGGCCCTTGGCGCCGGTTGCGCCGGGCGGCGTCGCGTTTTCCAGATCCGCCAGAAGCTTTTGGGCTTGGGTGTTCTTGGCGGCTTGTTCCGCGGCGCGGGCATAGGCGTCGCGACTCGCGGTCCTCATTTCGCGGATCCCCTCGTCTCTCGCCTGGCGAGCGTAATACGGGACGGTGGCGGGCGTGAATCTCCTAGCGCTCAAATCCATGCCCGTTTGCGAGTACCGGTCCGCTTCGGCCTTCAACCCCTTGTATGCCTGGGCGCCGGCAACAAGCTGTTGTTTCAAGTCGATCTTGGTCTGTTCGAGCATCGCCCGGTTCAAGGCGTACATCAGTTGCGCCGTGTTGCCCGCGGCCGTTCCCACGGCGTCGATCTGCGATGCGAGTGCCGGATAAGCGCTTTTGAGTTCGTTGGCCAGCGTCACGGCCTCCGCCGTTTCCATGTTCGTTCTGGTCTGCTTGCTTCGGAGCTCCTCGAGTCGCTTGATCTTGGCTTGCATCGCTTCGGACTCTTGCCGCATCGCGTCGGCCGTCTTGTAATCGAGCAAGGCGGTCTGCCCCATAAGGCCCGTCAGGCTTCGCAGCACGTCGCCCCAATCCACGAAGACGGCTACCAAGAGGGCGACGGCCGTCACGAGCAAGCCGACCGGCGACAGCATCGCGCCCAGAACGGTTGCGGCGATCGCCGCGACGGTGCCGACCGCGGATAGTGTGGCTCCCAACGCGATCAACGGCCCGGCGACCAGCACGGCGGCCGCGGCGAGTTTGAAGATCGTCACAATCAGCTCCGAATGACGCTTGATCCAATCGATGGTCGGGCCGATGGCGGCGGTGATCTTCCCGGCCACTTCGGTCAGGCTCGGTGCCAGGGCGCCGCCGATCTGCACCGCCACCTTGACCGACGTCGTTTTCAGGTCCGTCCAGGCGTCGGTCAGAACGGCGGCCGCCGCGGCGTCCTCCGTCGTCATCACAACGCCCATCTCGTGGGCCTTTTCCATGACCGCAGCCAGGCCCTCGGCGCCGTCTTTGAGCATCGGCAGCAGCGCCGTCCCCGAGCGCCCGAAAAGGTCCTGCGCCAGGGCGGCTTTCTTCGTCTCACTCTCGACGCGAGAAAGGGCTTGGACCGATTCCATGAAGAGCTGTTCGGTACTTTTGAGTTTTCCGTCGGTCCCCACAACACTGATCCCCAAGGCGTCGAACGCCTCGGTGGCGCTTCCCAGTCCCCGGCTCGCGTCGTAGGCCGTGGAATGCAGCTTGCGGATGTCCGACTCTATGGAGGCAATATCGGTGCCTCCGATCTGGGCGGCGTAGGACAGCGCCGAGAGAAATTCGACCGAGGCGCCCACGCGGCCGGACATTTTGTCCAGCGCGTCGCCGGTGGACATGAACGTCTTGACGCATCCGAGCAACGGAGCGATCACCGCCCCGCCGGCGGCGAAGAGTTTGGCCCCGGCCGCCATCGTCGAGGCGCCCCAGCTCTTGAGCCTGGCGGAGGACGCCTTCAGCCCGGCCGTCAGGCGCGAATCGTCGGCGTAGAGCTCGACAAACGCTCGCCCCGCTCGAATTCCCTGTCCAGTGGCCATGATCGGATCTCGGATTTCGGATTTCGGATTTCAGTTGGACTCTTCATTGCCTACTGCGCACCGCCGACTGCCGACTGGCTGCTACTCCGCGACGCCGAGGAAGTTGGGCGGGCGCGTTTTTTCGCGTTGCCGTTGATCGTTGTCTCAAGAAGCCCGGTGATTTTCTCTTGGAAGGCCGCCTCTTGCTCGTGCTGCTTGCGATAGGAGAGTTCTTGCTCGCCCGCAACGGGAGGTTTGCGCGATGTCTTGGCTGCGATGCGATTTTCCTCTTCTTGAAGCATCCTTCGATACGTCGCCGCGTTCGCGATCGCCGCCAACCGCTCCCGTTCGAGGTGACGGAATTGCTCGTTGCCGTCCCAAAAGGCGAGCGTGCTTTGATACACGCCTGCCCATTCCGCGTTCTGAAGTAGGAGTTCGCGCGGAAGCGGTCTGCCGGCCGGCCAGCCGACCTCGCCGATCGCAAGGCGGATCCCTTCTTCCAGAACGGTCAGTTCGTCCATGGCGTTTTGATGGGCTCGTCGCTGCATTTCGCGCAAGGCGCCGTCGTAAACTTGGAGGTCCACGAAGAGGTTCACTTCGTTTCCGGCGATTTCGGCCAGTAGCCGGAAGAGCGGTCGGCGGTCGGTGGAGGCGGGATTATTGCGGAAAGCCTCCCCGACTTTGGCCTGGAGCGCGGCAGCCTCATCGCGCTTCCCATTGGCCGCGTCGATCCGGGCGTTCAGTTGGTCGCCGACCTTGGAAAACGCGATCGGCATTGTCCCTTCGTACGTCGCGGTGTGTGCAATGTGCTGGCTCATTCGGGCGGTTGTCCTTTCAGTTTCAGGCCGAGCGCGAAACGGGCGGGGTTTCGGGCGAGATGATTACGTTTCGTTCCTGGAGGAAGTGGCTGTTTCCTTCAGAATAACTGATGGCCCGGTTCGCATTTCCAAATTTTGGATCATTTCTCATTCGAGGACGAGAATCCCTTGCCAGCTGCAAGCGGCGCATCGAACGTGCCGACTCACGCTATTGTCGCTGCCCTTCGTGGATCGATACGATCGCAAATGGAGTGACCGACATTTGGGGCACCTCGGCCGCCGGGAAAAAATGTACTTCTGCCGGCCGGCCGGATCGGGGATTTTCCGGGATTTTTCGGCTTTGGGCTTGGTCATGTCGATTCTTCCCGGGCGAAAAGAAACTGTGTCTGAGTAGCCAACTGTTCCCGTAGCCCTCGCCCGCTCGGATCGCCAAGTAGGACCCGCGGCGGCTGAAAACAGCTATTCCATCAGATCCATGATCCGGACTTTCATTTCCTCCAGGTCCCCGATTTCGGTCGTTTCCCGGGCTTGCTCCTTTTGAAAACGTATCATGTCCAATTCCGCCTCGATCGACGATTTGACAAGGGCTTGGAGGGTGGCCGGCGGCAAGGCGTCCAACTCGACGGCCAACTCGCCGAACTGCTCGACGTAGGCTCGGGCGCGGGTGTCGGTCGGCTTCAAGGCATCGGGATTGTGTGGCAGATCGAACTCTTCCACTTGTTCGGGGGTTAGGGCGCATCGCACGGGAACGACGTGCTCGCCCAGCCCCATCTCCTCCTGGAGGGTTTCCATCATCGCCGGCAGCATGTTCCAACCGCTCGGGTCCAGGTCGCCGAAGTAGAGAATCTTGGTCTCGTCGAAGCCGCGGCGGACGTTCCGCTCGATCCGTTGGCGTGCCTCGTGAACGTAGCTGACCGACGAATATCCGCGTGCCACGATCACGGAAACGCAAAACGGCAATGCCGCGTCGTGACACAGGCGAGAGAGTGCATCCTTCTCTACCCACAGCTCGAGGGCGCAGTCTTGCGACTGAAGTAGATCTCGCCGGTAGCCCTCGAGAAACCTTTCCGTCTCGGTAGCGACGAACGCTTTTTGGTTTGCCCAGCCGCCGGAGTTGAGACTAGATCGAGTTCTGTCTTCGATCGCCCCCCATGACACGACGCCGTCAAGCCGGGCTTTCGTCAACACGCGGGACAGCTTGGCGTATTCCAGTTTGGTGTTGGCAATGGCACCCGCCGCCACCAACTGGTAGTACACTTGCCGCAGAGTCAACGGCCAGTAGCCTTCAAGGTCTTCAAGAACGCCTTGCAGGCGTTCAACGTACCGGGCGGTCGCCTTGTTCCACTCGCTCGTTGCGCGGGACCTGACCATGATTTCCTCCTATTTCTCGCGAAATGCCCGTGGTCGCTTTTCAAGGTTCGCCACCACCGGCGCATGACACGGCCTACAGATCCGCCTGTTGAAAATCGACAGCCAGAAGTCGCTGTGGCCGCACCATGGGCAGCAGCCGCTCCGCAGACGGCGGAGTTTGAGAGTCGTTGTGATTCCAGGGCCTCGGTCGGCCGCGTCGACCGCACCGGCCGGCCCGGGCGCCGGGCCGATCGTTGCGGCCGGCGACGTGACGGCCGGCCTGGTCGCCAGGGCCTCGGAGGCATTTCGCGAGAAATAGGTCGGCTTCGGCTCCGTCGCCGGGCCGATCGTTGCGGCCGGCGACGTGGTGGCCGCCCTGGTCGCCGCGGCGGTGGTGACGACCCAGACGGTTGCGCCGTGTCGGCTGGGGGAGGGCCGCCGCTTGCCGGAATCGACCACAAGCCGGCTGTCCCGCAATTCGACCCGCCTCGCCCGTGCGCTGTCCGACAAGATGTGGAGGGCCTCAGCGATTTCGTGATCCGTTGCACCGTCGGGGCCTCGGTCGATCAGGAAAGCCAACACCCGCTCCCGGTCGTTGTGGGCTTTTGCCGGCATCGGTCTTGCGTCGGCTCGGCAAGCCGAGAATGGCATGATCGTCTGGCGGGTCATCGTCTACTCGCTGCTGTTGAGGAGGTTCTGAACAATCTGAGCTTTTCTGGCTCGTTCGCCGGGTGTGAGCTGGTCTACTGGCGGCGCGGTCGTGTGTACGGGGCGGGACTGTAGGCCCGTCTGCCCTTTCGCGCGGTCGCCGGGATCGGTCTGTTGCTTGGGCGGCCTCGCGGGTGGCGATCGGGCCGCTGCTTGCCTGGCCATGCCCCACACCTCGTCGATCCAACGTTTGAGAAGCTTCTGGCCGTCGGGCTTGCCATTGACGCGACGGAGAGGCTCATAAAGCCCATTCGCGATTGTCTTTTTCAGGTACGCGATGGGTGACTTGATCGGTTCTTTTCGCTGCTGCCCGGCGACGACGGCCTTCCTCGTTCGGGCTGCCGCGTCGCCGATCCAGTCCCGCAATTCATTCTCCGACGTGGCGATGATTGCCAGAGCCGCGAGTGTGGCCCGGTCTGTCGTGTCGAGTCTCGGGATGTAATCGGGGTACATGGTCCGCAGGAGCAGGTCGCGGAACTCGAATTCTTCCCTTCCCCAAGAAACTCCTTTCGTCGTCGTCGTCGAAAGATCGGATTCCGAATCGGATTCCGATGGGGTAGTCCCGCGCGCGGAGTCGTCGCGCGATGAGTAGAACATTGAGGGCTGGGTGGACGGGCTTTCTTCCGTCTGAAAGCCCGTGACGGGCTGGGTGGACGGGCTTTCTTCCGTCTGAAAGCCCGTGAATGGCAAGCGTAGCTGCGGATCCGGCAGCGGGACTGCCCGGCCCGGGTAGGGGGCGTACACGGCGATCAGGATAGTCCCGCGGCGTCTGTCCCGATCGATCAGAGCTATCAGGTCATGCGCGGCGAGTTCCCCCAGCGCCTTGCGGACTGTCTTGCAGTCTGTGACTCCGATCCGTTGGGCAATTGCCGCCGCGGTCACGGCCAATTGTGGGCCGACGGCTTGGGCCGCGGCATGGAGTACTGCGTAGACTCTCTTCGCAACGTGGTTGATGGCCAAGTCCTCATCGACGCGCCATAAGTCGTCACGAGGTAGGCATGGGCCGACGGATCGGCAGGCCAGATTGCCGGGGGTGTCCCGACGTGCTAGACTGGCGGGTGGCAGTACGTCGGGCTGCCGGTCTGCTTGCGGGCCGGCGGCCCCTTTTCGTGTGCTCTCCATGTCGCCTCCGTTCAGATTCCGTTTAGATTCCGGCCGCGGCCAGGCGGGCCTTCGCCGCTTCGATTTGGCGCTGCCGTTCGACCGATCGGCGCGGCGGTCGCTCGGGCGCTATCGTCTTGTACGATACCCACGCCGGACGGCCGGGGCCGTGATGATCGTCGACGACCTTCAAGACGGCACGCTGGCACGCGCACGAAACGACAACGCCATCCTTTGCTCGGTGTGCCACGAATCGTGCCTGTCTGAGTAACTCGCGCTGTTGACCGCGGGGGAATATGAGCTTGAATTCCGTTTGCTTCCGGTCAGGCGTGCTCATTGTCCTCCCTTCAAGTAATCGTCCAAGGCTGCCCGGCCCGCTTGAAAACTCGAATTCTTGTTGTCGCGGGTCGGGGGTGGTCATCGAGGATGATCCTCCCCGGCCGCGTCGAGTCGCCGTTGCTCCCGCTCGGCCTGTTGTTTGCGCAGTAGCTTACCGAACACGTCCAACACCGAATCGCCAAGCAGGAACCGCCGGCCGGCAATCTTGATGACATGATCCTCAAGTCCGGCTTTACGCAGACTCCTCCACCCCTCGAAACCGACCCCCAGACGGCTGCGCAGTTCGTCCAGCCGGTACAAGACGCCGGCTTCGATGCAGCCCGGGGCGGATGTGCCGGCCCGTGGTTTTGCGCTCGACCTGGATGATGCAGTGGTCATGCCCCCAATTCTGTGCGGACAGGAGAACCTGTCTAGTTTCAGAAACCCTCGCGGGCAAGAAAAAGAAGGTCGCCAGAGCGCAACCCGTTAAGACAATGGACCTTACGATTTCGGATTTCGACCTTCGTAAACTCGGCCGGAGGTTTCGTAAGGTGGTTTCGTAAGGTCCGCTAGACGTTTCCCGTCGCTTGCTTGCGAATTTCGGATCGGAGCCGATAAACAACCGACTTGCCCCCGCGGCTGAGCTTCCCGGCCTGGATGGCCGTAGCGTTTGTGCTCTTGTACTGGGCCAAAATCTCGTCCGCGGTGGCCCCACTGTCTCGGTCGAAATGCTCCTTGATGATCCGTCGCAATTCCCGAAGACTCTCCGGCCGACCGCCGCCTTTGCCCTTGCGGTCGATCGACACGGGCGCGGAGTCGCCGGTCTTCTCTTCGCTCTTTCGAGCGAACCACGCCCATCCCTTCCCCTTCCGCTGGGCGACGAAGGCTTCCGCGCCGTTTTCGAGAGCGAGTTTCATCGCGCGTCGTACCGTTTGCTCGCCAAGACGATCCTCGGGCAGATCCTCCGGGCGAGTCGGGCAAATCTCCAGCCGCCGCCCGTAAGAGAGTCGATTCCACTTGGCAACGACTTGTCGGCGGGTGAGGCGGGATTCGCGCATCCGCAGCAAGGCCCAAACGCCAAGCCCGTGAAGCGCCGGCTTGCCGTCGAGTTCCCGCTCCCATCTCGCCTTATGGAGTTCGTTGATTACGTAGATCGTACTTGCTCGCCTCTTTCCCGTCCTCTGCGGCAGTTCCGCGCAAGACCGGGCAATCTTCGCGGCCGTCATCCCGGTTGTGGATCGGGCGTCGTTCAACCGCAACCATTCCGCGCGTCGAATCCGCTTCACCCGCGAATCCGACAAACCCTTGGAATCTCCGTCGCGCTTGCGACGCGCGGCCTTGACGGCACAACAAACGGTCGATCGTCCCAGCTTCGCCTCGGTGGTCCGGGGCGCAACTCCGGGGCCGGCCAGCAGCAGCGCCCGGGCAGCTTGGGGCAAGGCGTAGAAACGACGGAGAATCGCATCGGGACTTCCGTACGTAGGCGACTCGACAGTTTCCCACCAGTTCAACCACAGACGATTGCGACACCACAACCCGGATCGCCGCGGCCTCAGGCGAAGCGTCGAACCACCCCCGCCAGCCTCCCGGGCAAACCATGTGGCGATTCGCCTTAGAGCCGACTTGCTCATTCCCACGCGCCGTTGTATCTCGGCCTTCGACAAGTTGCCTTCTCGCAGAAGACCCAACGCTCGCTCCTCGGCTTCCAACGACACCATTCCGCGAGTTGCGTCGGGCCTCGCGTCCTCTCGCAGGACCCAATTTTCAAGCCGGGTTTTTCTTGCGACGGCCAGCGACTCGCGGATGAACTTGTCGGAGAGTTTTTCCGGGGAACCGGGTGCAATCCAACGGCGCGTCCGCAAGGCCAGCGCGAACCACCGACTCCGCACGGCCTCATAACTTCCCGATTCTTCCCACCACTGGAGAAAGAGCTGATTTCGGTGGAATCTCCGTTGTCGAAAGTCCCCATCGTGAAACGCAAGCAGAATCACGAGATCCGCCGCGGTCAATCCGCGAATGTTCAAGTCGGCCGGCATGGTCTTTGCCCGTGCGCGTCGGTTGACGTATTCCGGCAGAGGGCCGGGCTGGGCAGAAATCGGACAAGTCATTTTGCTCACCTTTCTTTCGGGCGGGGTCGAACCGCCGCGGGAAGGTGAACGAACCCGCAGCGGTTCGACCCGCTTTCGGCCGTCCGACCCGTCGGTCGGAACGGCCAACCCTTCTTACGGACATGTTACCGAGAGGGCGACTTTTCGCAATCCTCTCCCGATGTACGGCGAATCCCGACGTACAGTATGGTACTGATTTGTTACTTTCCGGCGCCATTTCTCCCTTTTCTCCGCGAGGGCAACACGGAAAAGCACGGGAAACCCCAGGTAAACCGATAGTAGTCCGATAGCAGACCCCCCCTGTAGGGAACTCGACGTTTCTTGACGCTCTGCCCCGAAGCGGATACAAGTAACTTAGGGCGCCGCCAGCGACTCTGCCTTGCGGTAGCTGCCCCGGCGGGCGAAGGAAAGCCTCGCCCGAAGTGTCTTCCGATCCGACGAAACGGATTTGCGTCGCCGGTTCCCCCCCTGTAGTTGGATCTCCGAGGAGACTGTCCATGCCCCTTTGCCGTTCTCTTTTCTTGCGCCTTATGTCCAAAGCGACTCTCATCGCCTGCCTGACTTCAACCCTCGTGGTCTACGGCCTACCCCCCGGGCATGTTGTTGCCCAGGACGCCGCCACGGTCGCCGTGGAACGCCGGGGACCGGTTACCGCCGAGCAGCGGGCGGAACTCTACCAAACCCTGGAAGACCATGCCCGGTTCCTCGATGCCCAGGCTGTGGTGGTCAAAACCGTGGCCAAGCTGATCGGACCGACCGTCGTCTACATCGAGTCTGACGTGAGCACGCCGGCCGGCCGCAATTCCACTCGCCATGTCGAAGAAGCGGGTTCCGGAGTGATCATCGAACAGGACGACCAGTATTACGTGTTGACCAACCGTCACGTCATTTGCAACTCCTCGCCCGAGCAGATCAAGATCAACCTGGCCGACGGGCGGCAGATCCGTCCGGCGAAGATCTGGGGGGACGCGGACACGGACATCGCGGTGATGCGCGTCTCGGCACCCGACCTGGTTGCCGCCCGGCTCGGGGACAGCAACGGAACGGAAGTCGGGGATTTCGTGCTGGCCGTCGGTAGTCCCTTCGGGCTGACCCACTCGGTCACGTTCGGCATCGTCAGCGCCAAGGGCCGCCGCGATCTGCAACTGGGCGACGCCGACGTCCGCTTCCAGGATTTCCTTCAAACCGACGCCTCGATCAATCCCGGCAACAGCGGCGGGCCGCTGGTCAATCTCAAGGGCGAGATCATCGGCATCAACTCGGCGATCGCCAGCAATTCCGGCCGCAACGAGGGAATCGGCTTCGCCATCCCCATCAACATGTTCATGGTCGTCGGCCGGCAATTGATCGAACGGGGCAAGGTGACTCGGGCTTTCCTGGGGGTGAACCTCGACGGGAAATTCGGGCCGGCGATGGCGGCCGAGATCGGCTTGCCGTTTCCGGTCGGTGCCCGAGTGACCGGCATCACCAAGGGCGCCCCGGCCGAATCGGCCCGCCTGCAAGTCGGCGACGTGATCCTCGAGTTCGACCGCATCCCGGTCGAAGACGACGCCCACCTGGTGAACCTGGTCGGCATGACCGAGGTCGGCAAGAAAGTTCCGCTGCAGATTTTCCGCGACCGCAAGACCGTGAACATGGATGTCGTGGTCGGCGATCGCGCCGGGTTCGAGCGGAAGGAATGATTGCGGGGCTGGTAGTTGTCAGCAAGGTAGGCCGGAACAAGCGCAGCGCAGTTCCGGCCTACACATCTTCCGCGACCGTCAATCCATTCCCCAAGCGGCGCCCTGAAGTCCGCGAATGATCCGCTCGGTGACGGCCTCGGTCTTCATGTCGACGGCGACGTCCATGTTGCATCGCCAGGCGGGCACGCGGCGGCGGTCGAAGACGGTGGCCCCCACGGTCAACTCGCCCGTCGTCTCCACGTCGCCGGCCATCTCCTGGGTCGTGAACAGCTCGGGGTCGGTCACGGCCGTCAACGCCACCGTGTCGTGGACGTGGATTCCCTCCAGGCCGAACTGCTGGCGGTAGCTGCGAAACGCCGGGGGCAGAAGCCGCCGCAGGAAGCCGCCGATCCTGGTCGTCTCGTCGGGCAACTGGTTGAACAGGTCGTAGCTGAGCACGATCCGATTGGTCACGTCCAGCGGGATGAGCGTCTTGGTGGAGTGGGAGCGGAAGACGGCCTGGGCCGAGCGGGGATCGCAATAGATGTTGAACTCGGCCGCCGGCGTGATGTTGCCCGGCCCGGCCACCGCCCCGCCCATCATCACCACCTGTCCGACCAGCGACGGCAATTCCGGATCGAGCACGAACGCCCGGGCGACATTGGTCAGCGGTCCCAAGGCGACGATCGTGACCGAGGCTTCCGGTTCGCCGCGGATCTGGTCGCAGATGACTTTCTCTGAAGGATGCAGGTGGTGCAGTTCGGCCACGTCGAAGTCGGCCCCGCCCAATCCGTCGATGCCCCAGAGGTGCCGCCCGTCGACCGGCAGCCCTTCGTCCGGCGGCGAGGCGGCTCCCAGTCGCGGCCAGCGGGGCGGATCGAGCTGCTCGATGATCGCCTGGACGTTCCGCGTGGCCTGGGCCGGGGCGCAATTCCCGCCCACCGCCGTCACCGCGAGCACTTCCAGCCCCGGATCGAACAGCGCCATGCACATCGCCATGGCGTCGTCGATGCCGGGATCCACGTCGAGTATCACTTTTCTGGGCATCGGTCTTCCGCAAGTTCAGCCGCCAAAACAACTTCCATCATGCCCTGATTCTAGTGGGGAGGCCCTTCCCTGACAAGAGGAAATGGACAGTTAGCCCCATTTTTTAAGGGGGCGGGCGTCCCGGATTGTCCAGAATGCGCGGCCGACCGGAATGCGAGCTTTTGCGAATCATCTCGGCTACAATGGTTTGCACCGCCGTTGGATTGCCGTCGACCTCGCGGATTGTATCCCCTCCACTCGATCAGGCGAAAGGACCCGGCCGTGAAACGCCAGATGGTGCGTGATTATTGTCTCACTTCGCTTCCCGCCTCGACGGCTGTGGTGCTGGCAACCGTCGTATGGCTCGCCGCGACCAGCCGGGCCTCGGCCGATGCCGTGCCCGACGAAGCCAAAGCACGGATCGTCGTCATGACCGACATCGGCGGCGATCCCGACGACCAGCAGTCGATAGTCCGCTTCCTCCTGCACGCTTGCGACTTCGAGGTCGAGGGCTTCTGCACCGGTTTCGGCCACGGGCACTACCAGAACACGCGGCCGGACTTGATCCACGCGGCGGTGGACGCCTATGGCCGCGTGCTGCCCAATCTGCTGAAGCACCGCAGCGACTACCCGTCGTACGAGCGACTCAAAAGCCTCATCAAGGACGGCCACAACGGCGATCCGCACCAGGTCGGGCCCGGCATGGACTCGGACGCGTCGGAGTGGATCATCCGGGTGCTCGATCGCGACGACCCGCGGCCGGTCTGGTTCACGATCTGGGGCGGGCCGCGCGAACTGGCGCAGGCCGTCTGGAAAGTCCAGACCATCCGATCGCCCGAAGCACTCGCCGCCTTCAAGCGCAAGATCCGCGTCCACTCGATCGCCGATCAGGACCAGACGGCCGGATGGGTCAAGCAGAATCATCCGGACGTCTTCTGGATCTTCTCGAACCGCCTCTTCCGCGGCATCTGGCAGTACGGCGATCAGGAGATCGTCTCGCCGCAGTGGCTCGAGCAGAACGTCCGCACCGGCCACGGTCCGCTCGGGCCGCTCTATCCGGCCAAGGCGGCGGGCAAAGACGGCGTGAAGGAAGGCGACACGCCCTCGTTCTTCTACGTCTTGCCCAACGGGTTGAGCGACCCGGAACATCCCGAGTGGGGCAACTGGGGCGGGCGGTTCCGCCCCAGCGGCCAAGGGCGAGAATACGTGCCCGCCGAAGATCTCCTCGACGGCCAGCCCGACATGTACTACTCGATCCACCGCTGGCGCCGGGCGTATCAGAACGCCTTCGAGGCCCGCATGGATTGGTGCCTCCAACCGCCGGACGAGGCCAATCATGAACCCGTTGCCGTGTTCGGCGGAGATCCGTCCCGGCGGGTGCTCGATATCGACGCCAACCCGCGCGACGAAGTGAAGCTCACGGCCGCCGGCTCCAGCGATCCCGACGGCGACGCGCTCGAGTTCCGCTGGTGGGTTTACCGCGAGGCCGGCAGCTATTGGGCCGACGTGCCGATCCCGGACGCCGACCGGGCCGACGCCCTGCTCAGCGTTCCGCAAGACGCGGCCGGACGCACGATCCACGTGATCCTCGAGGTCACCGACTCGGGCAGCCCGCCGCTTACGGCCTATCGGCGCGTGGTGCTGAAGATCGGCGGCAAGCCGGTCCCGCCGCCGCCGGGCGCGCTGGGCGTCGAGGAAGACCTCAGCGAGCCGATCACCCGGCTCGAAGGTCCGCCGGCCGAGACCGGACCGTGGCGGTTCTGGCGGGGCATCAATCTCAACGGCCCGCCGATCGAAATCGACGGCAACCGCTGGGAAGGCGACTCCGCGGAGGACTTCGCGTGCAGCGACCGGGCGCTCAGCAGCCCCCACGTCGTGCTCCGCCCGCCCACCGACCCGGCCCGGGCGCAGATGATCCACGCCTTCCGCTGGAACCACCAGCCGAGCATGTCGCTGTCGAAGGTGCCCGAGGGCACGTACGCGGTCTATGCTTACGTATGGGAAGAGACCGAGTCGGCGACGTTTACGATCCGCCTCGGCGGCCAGGTCGTCCAGCGCGACTACCAGAGCGGTCCGCCGGGCCGCTGGCGCCGACTCGGCCCGTGGATCACCGAAGTCGCCGACGGCAAGATCACGCTGACCGCCGCCGGCGGCGCCGCCAACTTCAGCGGCATTGAAATCTGGCGCCGGGCGGCCGATTAGCTCTACACCGCAGGACTGCAGAAAATGGACGTTTAGCGGGCGGGCTTGCCCGCCGTTATGGAATCGAGTTTCTCTGTCCAGTTAACGGCGGGCAAGCCCGCCCGCTAAACATGGTGTATTGAAACTGCTGTAAAGTGGCGTAACTTCTTGCCATCCGACCCCCGACCCGAAACGGAAAACCCCATGACCCGACTCGACCGGCGAGAGTTCGGCGGGGCCACGTTGGCGGCGCTCGGTTCGGCCGCGATGCTCTCGGGCGCCGCGGCGGAAGAAAAACAGCCCGGGAAGCTGCCGACCGTTCGCTGGGGAAAACACGAGATCACCCGGCTGCTGGTCGGACACAATCCGATCAAAGGGATGTCGCACTTCTCCGCGGACCTGAGCCAGGACATGCGGGAGTGGTTCGCCGGGGATCCCGATCGGGCCGTCCAGCTTCTCCGCCGTTCGGAACAGCTCGGCATCGACACCTGCCAGATGGGCGGCGAAGCGGTCGAGCAGGCGCTGCGCACCCATTACGCCGGGGGCGGAAAGATCCAGTGGATAGCCACCTTCTACTCCCCGCCGGGCGAAGGCAAGGAGGAGCTGACCCGAATCCTGAAAATGACGCCCAAGCCCATCGGCGTGCAGCAGCTCGGCAACGTCTCCGATGCGCTGATGCGGGAGGGCAAGCTCGAACGCGTGCGGGAGAATCTCAAGATGTTCCGCGACGCCGGCCTGCTGGTCGGGCTGGGCTCGCACAACCACGAAGTGATCGATTACGCCGAGGACAAAGGCTGGGACCTCGACTTCTACCAGTGCTGCTTCTACCGCTCCTGCTTCAGCCTCCAGCCGATCCGAACCGGCGAGGTGTTCGAGGCCGCCGACCGCCGCGCGATGGCCGAAACGATCCGCCGGGTCTCCAAGCCGTGCCTCGCCTTCAAAGTGCTCGGGGCCAACCGCCACTGCCAAACGCCAGCCGCCGTCGAGGCCGCCATCCGCTTCGCCTACCAGAACATCAAGCCCACCGACGTCGTCCTCTTGGGCATGTGGCAGAAGTACGAGGACCAGGTGGCCGAAAACGTGGGCTACGCGAGGAAGGCTCTCGGCGTGGTGTAGGGGATCGGGACTGGGGACTCGGGATTGGGGACTCGGGACTGGGGGCTCGGGGGTCGGGCCCCAAATCCCCAAATCCCTAAATCCCCTCCCCGCCTACCGATGTCCAAAACATATACATACATCCACTACCCTACCACACCGCCCCTCCCGAATCACCGCCCCTTTTTGTGCCACCCGTCCGCAGTCCCTTGACACCTACAGCGGCAGGGCAGGATAATGGGGGCACTATTTGGTCATAGGGTGCGTGCTTGCACGCATTCTGGCTGGATAGACCGAACTTACAGACGGTGATCTGCTGATGACATCCGAAGAAGCAATTCAACATCTACAGAGACAGGTTGACACGCTGGGCGAGGTAACTGACCGGGACATCGCTGGTTGGAGACATCGCACCATCGGACTTGTGGAACGAGTCTTCGGAAGCGAATCCCGCCAAGCAAAGACCTTTCGACATACCAAAGCAAGACAATCGCTAGACAAGATTTATCAAGCAAACAAGGGAACGCTTACTGATCGACGAGAAATCCTCGATACAGACCCTCTTCGCTCGGTGCTTCTTGCGTTCATTGATGAGATTCGTGATTTCGGTTTGCCTGCCCCCGAGGACCACGAGCATTCCGAAAGAGGAGACCTGCATCCAGAGGTTTCACTGAATACGCCAACCGGAGGCCCGGAGATGTATCGCAGAATTGGAGTAATGATCGGTTCACCGGGGGATGCAGCCGACGAACGTCAGGCAATCACAGATGCGATTCTTCGGTGGAATGCGGCCCACAGTCAAGAGAAGGGAATCCTGCTCGATCCGGTGAAGTGGGAAACGCACGCTACACCTGGGCTTCGAGGCCGACCGCAAGGGATGATAAACGAGGAACTGATTCCGAAATCCGATTGCCTCATCGCCGTGTTCCGCACGAGGGCGGGCAGCCCAACAGGAAAGGAGATCTCGGGAACCATCGAAGAGATCCGGGAGTTCATGCAGCAGGGCAAGTATGTTGTGCTTTATTTCTTTGAGGGACAGGCAGCCGTTGCGGCTATCGACCCGAATCAATTGAAGGCAGTCACCGCCTTCAAGCAGGAGATGCAGCAGTGTGGCCTGACAGGCAGTTACCAGACGATTGCTGAACTCTCGGAAAGACTCGCTTATGATCTAACTGCGATCGTTCGAGCCGTCACCCCTCAATCCTCAATCGCTGACCGGCAGTTAGCAGCCACCCTCACTGCCAATCCTTTAACGCTTGAGGTACCACGCGAAACTCCGCCCGACTCAACAATCAAGGATGAGACCGAAATCATCATTGACAATTCAGGACCATGGGCACTCCTGGACACGCGGTTTTACGAGACAGAATCCGTGCGCCAAACTGCCGAAGGAGATTGGGGCGTCGAGATTCGCTCACAAAGTGCCGAAGATGATGCACACCTCGCTGGGTTACAGGCAAAGCGCTACGCGCGTCCCCGTCCAATTCCTTTTGCTCACAGGAACGACGGTTTCCTCGTCACCGTGAAGAGAGTCGAGTCCGTGTCCCAGGGCGGTCAACAGATTTGGACCGTCACACTCACTCCTGAAAACATCGACTATGGCGGAAGCTTCACGGATTCCGCGTGGCAGGCGAAAGACAGAACGTACACACCCAACGACATTGCCCGTCTTCGTGCCGGGCGCATCTTGTTGAACGATCCGCCGCCATTGAAAGACAATGACCGCGCGCTCTCGCAGGAGAAGATGAACGAAATCATGCTTGAAGTGCATATTCAAGGTACGAATAGGCCTGTATCGGTTGATTGCTGCATCGTACAAGTCATTCACCGTGATTTCGGTGGCGACCCTGAGGACTTTCTCAATTGGGCACGCCTCGCCTCGATCTACTTCCTTAAAGCGGGCAGTGCTGTTGAGTGTATCCTGGAACTCTCGCTTGGGCCAATCAAGAATGGGAGCGTTCACGTGAAGTTTCGAGGCCGCAGGCGAAGAGTCGCATCGAATGTTGAACCCGCGATTATCGAGATAGAGGGGGATTGTCGTTTGGGAGAATAGAGATTGTACGGTGGGTCGAGCGCAACGAGCCCCGCCAATTTCGCGGTACTCGGGACTGGGGACTCGGGAAGTGGGCGGGACCGCCATCTTAACCCAAACGCCATCCGGCTAAGTGCTGAACTCTGAACCCCGAACCTTGAAGTCCCGGCCCCGAACCCCTCGCCCATCGCAGTTTGCGGCGGACCTCCCGTGCAAATACAATATCAGCATCAACGCATCCGCATGTTACCGCCAGTTGCCAGCCCGAAGGGCTGAAATATGATAGCCCAGCCCAGGGCAACGCCCTGGGAAAGGAAACCGCGACGAGAGCCCAGCCCTGCAAGGGCGAGATAACCGTTTATCCTGCAGCAGATGATGACGCCCTTTCAGGGCTGCGCGTACTCGGGCGACCCCGTTACTCGGGCGACCCCGTTACCCAGGGCGTTGCCCTGGGCTACCACATTTTGCCCCTTCGGGGCTGGAATGTCACATTTTTGCCCCGTCGGGGCTGGACGCAGTACGGCTGCGACCGATCCCCCGGGGCGTTGTCTTCGGCTGCGCTGTTGAACCGCTTCGCACCTATGACGAGGAAAGAAACGCGGCAGCTTTCTCCCGTAGCCCCAACATTTCAACAAGGAGTTGGAAAGATGCAACGCGTGCCGACCATCCCGGTCTTGCTCCTTCTCGCGTCAAGCTTCAACGTCTTGTCGGCGGCCGAACCGGATACCGCCGGCGACGCGGCACAGAAATCCCCGCTGGAGTTCATCCACACCGGATTCGAGAACGGCTCGCCGCTGTATTGGGAGATCGATGAAGAGGGAGCCGTGCAGGTCTACTTCGTCTATGACCAGGAGCGGGCGTCGCCGAATCGGGCCAACGGGCATTGGCACTTCCAACTCCAGGCCAAACAGGAGGCCGATCTGACCGTCGTGCTCAACAACTTCGATAACGTCTGGAACGGAAAGCTCGGCTCGCCGATCGACGACGAGACGATCTGCTTCACCTCGCCCGATGGAATCAGGTGGCACGTTGTCCGCGGCGAGAGAACCGAAGCCAACCAGTTCAAGGCCCGACTGCACATGGACGGGCCGACGCTCTACGTGGCCCGGCTTGAGCCGTATCGGATCGCGGATCTCGAAAGGCTCGAGGAGAAGATCGGCTCGCACCCGCTGGTGGAGATTTCGCCCATCGGGCGCACGGTCGAAGGGCGCGAGCTGGAGATCATCCGCATCGGCAAGCCCGACGCGCCGCATCGGGTGTTGCTCCGCGGGCGGGCCCATCCGTGGGAGTCGGGCGGGAGTTGGGTCGTGCAGGGGCTGATCGAACGGCTGCTCAGGGACGACGCCGACGCCCGGCGGTACCTCGCGCGATATTGCGTCTACGTGATGCCCATGGCCAACAAGGACGGCGTGGCCCGGGGCCGCACGCGATTCAATTCGCAGGGCAAGGACCTCAACCGCAACTGGGATCGGCCGGCCGACGGGCAGTTGGCGCCCGAGAACGCCGCGCTGGAGAGGTGGCTTGCGGGCGTCATCCGGCAAGGGCGTGGGCCCGAGCTGGCCATCGATCTGCACAACGACGCCGGCGGCAAGCTGCACGTCAGCCGACCGAACGTCGAGCTGGACGCCTATCTGGGCAAGATGCAACTTCTGGAGAAGCTTCTGCGCGAGCACACCTGGTTCACCGAGGGCAGCACCGGCAGCGATTTCCGCAATCCCGGCACGCTGGGCGAAGGGTTGTTGGAACGCTACGGCGTCGATGCCTGCATCCTCGAGTTGAACGCCAACCGGATCGCCGGCCTGGACGATTATCCCTCCGCCAAGAATTGGCAGTTATTCGGCCAAGAGCTGTGCGAAGTGTTTTTCGAATACTTCGGGTCGAGGTAGCCGAGTAGCCGAGTAGGCCTTTGGCCGCAACCAAACGGCGGGCAAGCCCGCCCGCTAAACGGTGTGTTCACAATGTAGAGGGCCGTCAAGCCGAGTCGTCGATTCCCCATGTTGCACTCCTCTTTCGAAGCCGGAAGTCGCGACCGAACGGAATATGGCGCTCATGATACAACTGCGTCCGCTTGCCTGGCAAGTTCGTGCCCACCCGGACGTGTGTCGCCGGATGGCAACGTGAGGGGATGGCCCTATTTGCCTCCGCCGCGGAAAATGACCAACGAGCCGGGACTCGGCCGTCTCGGCCCGGTGGAATGGGCTGCGCATCAATAAACCGGCCGTTTCAGCGAACAATGTTTGTAGTCATCTTGCTCCGCAAGATGAAGCTTCGTCTCGCGGAGCGAGACGGCTACGTCAACCAACTCGATTCAGGAGGGAGTTTAGGTATGGGAGCCCTGATTTGGATCCTGATCGCCTTCGCGGTGATCTTCGTCTTGCTGGTGCTGATGGTCGTCGGCATCTACAACAAGCTGGTGGCGTTGAAAAACCGCTTCAAGAACGCCTTCGCGCAGATCGACGTGCAGCTCAAGCGCCGTTACGACCTGATCCCCAACCTGGTCGAGGTGGCCAAGGGCTACATGAAGCACGAACGGGGAACGCTCGAGGCGGTGATCCAGGCCCGAAACCAGGCCGCCGCCGCCGGCCAACAGGCCGCGCAGAACCCGGGCGATCCGGCGGCCATGAAGTCGCTCGGCAGCGCGGAGGGCCAGCTTACCGGGGCCCTGGGACGGCTGTTCGCCCTTTCGGAAAACTATCCCGACCTGAAGGCGAACCAGAACATGTTGTCGTTGCAGGAGGAACTCTCTTCGACCGAGAACAAGGTCGCCTTTTCCCGCCAGGCCTACAACGACGCGGTGATGCGATACAACACGGCCCGGGAAACGTTCCCCAACGTGATCTTCGCCGGGATGTTCAATTTCCACGAGGCCGATCTGTTCGAGATCGAGGAGGAGCAGCAGCGGGAGGCGCCGAAGGTTTCGTTTTGATTGAGGGATTGGGGGGCTGGAGACACCCATGGACTTTTTCGAGCAACAGGCCGACGCCCGCCGCCGGTCGGGAAGGCTGATCGTCTACTTCATCCTGGCGGTGGTGGCGATCGTCTTGGCAGTCTACTTCGTGGCGCTGATCGCCTTGTCGATGGCCGGCGGCGACCGCCCTGGCGTGCCGAATCCCTACGCCGAATCACCCTGGCACCCGGGTTTGTTCGCGCTGGTCGCCTTGGCCACGATCGGGCTGATCTTCCTGGGCAGCCTCTACAAGATCTCGCAGCTTTCCTCCGGCGGCGAGGCGGTCGCCCTGATGCTCGGCGGACGGCTGATCGACTCGCAAACCCGCGACCTGGCCGAACGCCGGCTGCTGAACGTGGTCGAGGAAATGGCCCTGGCTTCCGGCACGCCCGTCCCGCCCGTCTACGTGATGGACAACGAGCCGAGCATCAACGCCTTTGCCGCGGGCCACGAGCCGGGCGACGCGGTGATCGGCGTCTCCCGCGGTTCGCTCGAGTACCTCAACCGTGACGAACTCCAGGGCGTGATGGCCCACGAGTTCAGCCACATCCTCAACGGCGACATGCGGACGAACCTCCGCCTGGTCGGCATCCTCCACGGCATCCTCATCCTGGCGATCCTCGGCTGGTTCGTGCTCCGCTCGACGGCGTTTTCCGGGCACCGCTCCCGCCGCAGCAGCAGCAGCAAAGAGGGCGGCGGGGCCGTCGCCGTGATCCTGGTCGTCGGCGTCGGTCTGCTGGTGGTCGGCTCGATCGGGCTGTTCTTCGGAAAACTGATCAAAAGCGCCGTCTCCCGGCAGCGCGAGTACCTGGCCGACGCCTCGGCCGTCCAGTTCACCCGACTGCCCGAGGGAATCGCCGGGGCGTTGAAGAAGATCGGCGGGCGGAAGGAGTCGTCGAAGATCGAAGACGCCCACGCCGAAGAGGTCAGCCACATGTTCTTCGGCAACGCGTTCGGCAGCCTTCAATCAAATCTCCTCTCCACGCACCCGCCGCTGGCCGAGCGTGTCCGGCGGATCGACCCGTCGTTCGACGGCAACTTTCCCAAGCGAGTCAAGCCGGTCAAGATTGCCGCCGACGAGGTCGGGGCCAAACCCCGGAAGAAACCCGGCAAGCCGCTGGAAGCGATCGGCGCCGGCGGCACGACCCCGTTGGATCCCACCGGCGTACTGCGGCGGATCGGGCTGCCCGGCATGGAGGCGATCCTCTATGCGGCGGCCCTGCTCGAGAGCATGCCCGAGCCGGTTCGCAACGCGGCCCACGAACCCTACGGCGCCCGGGCGGTGATCTACGCCTTGCTGTTGGACCGGGACCCGCAGATGCGGCAGAAGCAACTCGACGCGCTGCGGCCGAAGGCCGAAGAGCTTTCCTATCGCGAGACCGAGCGGCTGGCCCCGCAGATCGACCGGTTGCCCGACGAAGCCCGCGTGCCGCTGATCGAGACCACGTTCCCGGCACTGAAGAAGCTTTCGCCCGAGCAGTACACGAGGTTCCGTGAGAACGTCGAGTTGCTGATTGCGGCCGACGAGCAGGTCGATCTGCTGGAATACACGATCCACAGCATGCTGCTGCGGAATCTCGACGTCCAGTT
Organism: Thermoguttaceae bacterium; assembly: GCA_035527455.1. Lineage (GTDB taxonomy): Bacteria > Planctomycetota > Planctomycetia > Pirellulales > Thermoguttaceae > DATLAN01. The sequence goes on along the minus strand of DATLAN010000552.1, from coordinate 12,520 downwards.
CGGGCGCGCCAAGCCGCTGGCCGTTCGCCACCACCGGCTCGATCCGCTCTTGCCGTCGCTGGTGGCCGTGCTCTCGATGCTGGCCCACGCGGGCCAGACGGACGAGGCCGACGTCCGCCGGGCGTTCGACAAGGGCATGGCGGAGGTTGGCCGTTCGGGCACGTTGCAGTCGAAGTCCGAAGGCTCGCTGCGGAACCTCGACGCCGCCCTGAAATCCCTGGCCGAGGCCGGCCCGAAGCTCAAGAAGCAGATCCTCGCCGCCTGCGTGGCCTGTGTGGCGGCCGACGGCAAGGTTACGCCCCGGGAAGGCGAACTCGTCCAAGCCGTCGCCGCCATGCTCGGCGTGCCGGTCCCGCCGATCGGCGCACAGGCGTGACATTCGGTGCCAAACGCAATTGGAACTCGCCGCCAAGCCCGGGCGTCCGATTCGCATCGTTGGTGCAATCGCGGCAGTCGTCTTCGGAGTGCTCGTGGGATACGACTTTGGGGAAGGTATGGCGAGACTGGCCTGTGAGTCTGCGCAGATTTATCCACAAAGCGACACGAAGGGACACGAAGAGGGGAAGAATTGAAGAAGAGAGAGCCGGATCTGGAGAACCCCTCTGCAGATTGGCTCGGGCATCGGTCTTGACAAGCGTTCTTGAATTCCTTACCCTCCCACCCTCTTTCGGGTGTCCGGGGCAGGTCCGTTCGCTTCTCAAGGGGCCGTTTCGTCTTTTCCGGGGCTGTGGTGATGTCCGAAACGTTGTGGTCCGCCGGACGCCGCGCTGTGCTTCGCGCGGCAGTGCATGCCCGGTGTGTCGCGGTGTTTTGGCTGGTGGCGTTGGGGGCCTCGACGGCCTGCGCTCAGGGCTTGTTGGGGACCATGCGCGAGGACGTCCGGGCGCCGTCGTCCGGTTCGTCATCGGACGGCGACGACGACGACGACGATCATCGCGACCACAGTCGCGGTTATCACGGCCATCACCACGATGACGACTCGATCTTCGGCGAATTCTTCGGGACGCTCGCCTTTTACACGGTCACTTCCCCATGGTGGGCTCCGCCGGCTGCAATGGGTGACAGCTACGACGTGGAACTTTTCTTCCCGCGATTCCCCTACGATCACACGCCGGGGTACATGGCGATCTCCAACCAGCCGGTCGCCGTGCCCGAGGACCCGATGAAGTTCGATCCGTACAACCCGGAACTGGGCCCGGTGGATTTCAGTCGGCCGCTGCCGGGCATGAGGACGTGGTCGGCTCGGCTGCGCGGGGAGTTTGCCACCGACAACAACCATCTCGAACGCATCGGCGGTCACCTGCTGCTGAGCACGTCGTCGCGCTGGGGGTTGGATACCGAGATGAGCTTCTTGGAAGAGAGTCTGTCCGGCGGAGGCCGCGACCGGCTCTGGTTGGGCGACTGCAACCTGGTCTTTCGCTTCGCGCAAAGCGAGCACGTGCAGTGGCGGACCGGGATCGGCTTCAACTGGCTCGACGATCCGGCGGCGACGAACTTCGGCTTCAACTTCACGTACGGGATGGACTGGTTTCCCGCCCGGCCTTGGGTTGTCTCGTCGACGCTCGACTGGGGCACGTTGGGCCGAGCCGAGCAGTTTCGCTTCCGCACCACCGCCGGCGTGCTGCTGCGGGGGCTGGAAAGCTACGTCGGCTACGAGTACTACGACCTCGACCGCACGCAAATGAACATGCTCATCGGCGGCGTGAGGGTTTGGTTCTAACCGCGTAGTCAGTAATTCGGCGTCGGCGGGCGGTAGTGGCTCAGATCGATCGCTCGGAACCACTCGATCGTCTTGATCAGGCCCTCTCGCAGGGAAACGGTCGGTTCCCAACCGAGGCGCTCTTTGGCCAGCGTGATGTCGGGCTGGCGTTGGATCGGATCGTCGGGCGGCAGAGGTTCGTAGACGAGTTTTGAAGGAGAGCCGGTCAGTTCGAGGATCAGATCGGCCAGTTCGAGGATCGTGAACTCTCCGGGATTGCCGAGGTTCACCGGCCCGATGAAATCGTCCGGCCCGTCCATCATCCGGATCATCCCCTCGACCAGATCGTCGCGGTAGCAGAACGATCGGGTTTGGGAACCGTCGCCGAAGATGGTGATGTCCTCGCCGTGAAGCGCCTGGCGGATGAAGTTGGAGATCACGCGGCCGTCGAAGGGGTGCATGCGGGGGCCGTAGGTGTTGAAGATCCGCACGATCCGCACGTTGACGCCGTTGCTGCGGTGGTAGTCCATGAAGAGCGTCTCGGCGGCCCGTTTTCCTTCGTCGTAGCACGCCCGGGGGCCGAGCGTGTTGACCGACCCGCGGTAGCTTTCCGGCTGGGGATGGACCTCGGGATCGCCGTAGACCTCGCTGGTCGAGGCCTGAAGGATCTTGGCCCGGCAGCGCTTGGCCATGCCCAGGGTATTGATCGCCCCCATGACCGAGGTCTTCATGGTCTTGATCGGGTTGTACTGGTAGTGGCCCGGGGCGGCCGGACAGGCCAGGTTGTAGATGTCGTCGACTTCCAGAAAGATCGGCAGGGTCACGTCGTGGCGGACGAGTTCGAAGTTGGGCTGGGCGAGCAGGTGGGCGACGTTCGACTTCTGGCTGGTGAAGAAGTTGTCCAGGCAGATCACGTCGTGTCCCGCCTCGACCAGCCGCTGGCAGAGATGGGAGCCGAGGAAACCGGCCCCGCCGGTGACGAGGATTCGTTTGAGGGAGGGCATTTTGGGCAGTTTTCTTCGATTGTGTGTGACGCCGTCGAGTCCACTTGGGAGAGCATTCTGGCCCATGCAACCATACCACGCAAGGGAGCGGCGCCGGCGATGGCACTTGACGGCGCAATCTTTTGATGTGTCGGGCGTTATGACGGCGGTGGAAGCACGCTGGCACGTGGTTCAACCACAGATTGCGTGCGACAGGGCTGCTTTCGAAGGAACCGCATCACGCACGCAACCTGCGTCGTATGGTGGACAAGAACCTAACTAGATGGCGGGGGTCCGCCAGAGGATGTGAATGACTGCCTCTTCCAGTACAGTCGGGGCAGTTTCGGCATTTTCAAACCGTCTGGATTCACTATAATCGGGGCTCTTCAGCAGAATTTGATCGATTCGCCTTGAAAAACGGGACTAGAGAAGAGGCACCGGTACTTCGCTGTTGCATGTCGGACATGAATCCGCCCACGAATTCTGCCGAGGAGCCATAATCGGTAAGACTTTCGTAAATGAGATTTCCGCTCGCAGGACAGGGAAGACACGGGGCACCGAAACAATGATTGCCCAGCAGTCAGTTCGGCTCTTATTGGTCGATCCTGACAGGTGGGTCTGCGCCGCGGTGGATCGGTGCATCCGGGGGCAGCAACTCCCCTACGTACTGGAAACGGCCGGTTCGCAAGAAACGGCCATCGAGCGGATGGGCCGGGAGGATTTCGACGCCGTGCTTCTCGACGGCACGAACGGCAAGGCGTTCGGGATGAACGTCCCGCTTCGATGGGCGGCCCCCCCGGCCATCCTCCTGGTGGACCGCCCGTGTCGAGAAGCCGCCCGGTGCGCCATGCGACTGGGCGCCTGCCCGTGGCCGGTCGATACGGAAGACGAAGACTCCTGGCAACTCCTCTCCGCCCTGGTCGAGTGCGTGGTTCGCTGGAAGAACGAACTGGGCGATGCCCGCCTGGGCGAACGGCGTTACCGCCAAATCGTGGAGACCACCAGCGAGGGCATCTGGATCGGCGACGCGGAGAACAAAACGGTCTTCGTCAACCGGCGAATGGCCGAAATCATCGGCCATACGGTGGACGAACTGATCGGCACGTCGATGGACGCGTTCGTCGACGACCAGCGACGGGCCCTGATGCAACGGAAGCATGGGGCTCGGCGAAGGGGAGTCGGGCAGCAGTACGATTTCCGGCTCCGGCACAAGGACGGATCCGAACGTTGGGTGCTCATCTCCGCCTCTGCTTTGTTCGATGAAGATCAATTCACCGGCACGCTGGCCATGATGACCGACATCACTCACCGCAGGCGTGCCGAAGAGCTGCTCCGGCTGGACGATGCGCGGCTGGAGGCCCTGCACCGACTCAACCAGATGACCGAGCAGTCGACGGAGGAGGTCACCGATTTCGTCCTCGAGGAGGCGGTCCGATTGACGCGGAGTACCATGGGATTCGTCGGATTCCTCCACGAAAACCGGTCCGCGTTGACGATCGAGAATTGGTCGAACGCCGCGATGCACGAATGCGCCACCCCCAACAAGGCGGTTCGGACTCCTTTCGAGAAGGGGGGGCTGTGCGGACGGTCTGCCCTGACGCGCAAGCCCGTGGTGATGAACGATTATGAGAACCTCGGCCCCGGAGAGAAGGGGTATTCCCCGGGGCACGTGCGAATCCGGCGGTTTCTCGAGATTCCCGTCTTCGACGATCAACGCGTGGTCGCCGTCGCGGCGGTCGCCAACAAGGAAGACGACTACGGCGAATCGGACGTCCGTCAGATGACCTTGTTGATGGAGGGACTGTGGCAGTGGATCGAGCGCCGAAGGACGTCCGAAGCGCTGCGGGAGTCGGAGGAACGTTTCCGGAGCCTGTTCGAGAATACGGCAATCGGCGTCTATCGCACGACTCCCGACGGCCGCCTGCTGTTGGCCAATCCTGCCGTTGTCCGCATGTTGGGGTATTCGTCCTTCGGAGAAATCGCCCAACGCAATCTGGAAGAAGAAGGATACGCACCCGGATATCCGCGTTCGGACTTCAAGCGGCGGATCGAACGCGACGGACAGATCGCCGGTCTGGAGTCTGCCTGGGTAAAGTGCGACGGCAGCACGTTGTTCGTTCGCGAGAGTGCCAAGGCCATTCGAGACGAGGCCGGCAATACGCTGCACTATGAAGGGACGGTCGAGGACATCACCGACCGCAAGCGGGCGGAGGATGCGTTGCAGCGGGCCCACGACGAATTGGAGGAACGGGTCGAAGAGCGGACCGCCATGCTCAAGGCCATCAACCGGGAACTCCGCCAGGAAATCGCCCAGCGCAAGGCGGCCGAACAGTCGCTGCGGCAGGAAGAAGAGCAGTACCGCACGCTGGTCGAAACCGTCCCCCATGGAATCGCGGAACTCGATACGCGGGGACGGATCACCTTCGCCAATTCGGCCTGCCACCGCATATTCGACTACGACGAGGGCACCTTGCCGGGGGTCGCCGTATGGGAACACGTGGAACCACCGGCCGAGCGCACGAAAGTGCGAGAGTACTTCCAGGAACTCGTGAAGAAGAAACCCGAACCGACCCAATACTATGCCCAGGCCTCCGCCCGAACCGGAAGAACGGTTGACGCCAGGATCGATTGGGACTACAAGCGGGACGCGTCGGGCAAGTTGATCGGGTTCGTGGCGGTCATCACCGACGTGACCGAACAACACCGGATCGAGGAACAGGCCCAACACCACCTCGGCCAGCTCGCCCACGTCGAGCGGCTTTCCACGATGAACGAGATGGTTTCCGGGCTGGCCCACGAGTTGAACCAGCCGCTGGCCGCGGTTTCCAACTACGCCCAGGCTTGCCGCCACCAGGTGCAGACCCTCGAAGGGAAGGATCGCGACGAGGTGCTCGAAGCGGTGAAGCAAATCACCGAACAGGCCGATCGGGCAGGACAGATTATCCGCCGCCTTCGAGAGTTCGTCCGTCGGACGGCCGCCAGCCGTTCGACCGCCGATATCAATCAGCTCGTGCGAGACGTGCTGGTCCTACTGGGGGTCGAAATGCGGTTGCACGACGTCCAGTCGGAACTGCGACTGGAAACTCCGCTGCCGCAAACGGTCGTCGACCGGATCCAGATCGAACAGGTGATTACGAACCTGGTCCGCAACGCCGTGGAAGCCGCTCGGGAACTGCCCAAAGCAAACCGCCTGGTGACCATTCGCACGTCGTTGAAATCTGCCGATTGGATCGAAGTCGCGGTCCGCGACACCGGGAAGGGCTTCAGTCCCGAGGACGTGGATCGCGTGTTCGAACCGTTCTATACGACCAAGCGCGACGGGATGGGGCTGGGCCTGTCGATCAGCCGCTCGATCATCGAAGCGCACGGCGGCCGCCTCGAAGCGGCCCCCGATACGAGTCCCCCTCATTCGAAACAAGGTACCGAATTCCGTTTTACACTGCCCGTCAAGAGTAAAGGAGGGCCGAGTTGAACAGCCATATGACGGTTTTTGTCGTGGACGACGATCCAGCCGTGCTCAAATCGTTGACGTCGTTGGTGAAAGTCGTTTTCCCGCGCGTGAAAGCTTACCAGTCGGCGGCCGAATTCCTGGCCGACTACGGCCCCGACCAGCCCGGCTGCCTGGTGCTCGACGTGGCCATGCCGGGAATGAACGGGCTGGAATTGCATCGCAAGCTGGCCGAAGACAAGGTCGATCTGCCCGTGGTCTTCGTCACCGGCCACGGCAACGTGCAGATGGCGGTCGGGGCGATGCAGGCCGGGGCGGTCGACTTCCTGGAAAAGCCCTTCCGCGAACAGGAACTCTGGGACAGCATCCGCAAGGCGACCGAGTTGGACGAGCAGAACCGCCGCCGCAAAACCCGCCGCATCCGGGTCGAAACGCTGATCGCCCGACTCACCCCCGGCGAACGCAAAGTGCTGGACATGATCCTGGACGGAAAATACAACAAGGAGATCGCCACCGAACTCGGCCTGAGCGTGCGGACGATCGAGGATCGCCGGGCCCGAGTGATGGACAAGATGGAAGCCGACTCCGTGGCCGAGCTGGTCCAACTGGCCCTGACGCATTGACTCGACCGCACAAAGCCGCGACCGCCGGTCGCGCCGTCCGGCGGCACAAAGTCGCGCCGGGATCGGGAAATCCGCGGCGTGGCAGAAAGAAAAAAGGGTGCGACCAACGGTCGCGGCTTTGTGCGGGACTCAAGGACCGACGACGCGCGCGATGTTTGCCCGGCTCACCGGCCGGATCACCCCCCGCTCGCAGATCAACGCCTCGATCAGCCTTGCCGGCGTGACGTCGAAGGCCGGGTTGTAGACGTCGATCCCGTCCGGGGCGGTCTGGCGGCCGAAACCGTGCGTGATTTCCCGGCGGTCGCGTTCTTCGATGGGGATTTCCTCACCACTGGCAAGCGAAAGGTCGAACGTGTTGCTCGGCGCGGCCACGTAAAAAGGAATCTTGTGGGCCGCGGCCAACAGCGCCACGCCGTAAGTGCCGATCTTGTTGGCCACGTCGCCGTTGGCCGCGATCCGGTCGGCCCCGGTCACCACCGCCCCCACGCGGCCTTCCCGCATCACCTGGGCCGCCGTCGAATCGCAGATCAACGTCACCTTGATGCCCCGCTGCTTCAGTTCCCAGGCGGTCAGCCGGGCACCCTGCAACAGCGGGCGGGTTTCGTCGGCGTAGACGTGCAGCCGCTTGCCCGCTTCGGCCGCCGCAAAGAAGACCGCCAGTGCCGTGCCGTAATCGGCCGTGGCCAGCCCCCCGGCGTTGCAGTGCGTCAGCACGCCCTGCCCGTCCCAGAGCAGTTCGGCCCCGTGTCGCCCGATCGCCCGGCACATCTGCCGATCTTCTTCGTGGATGGCCCGGGCCTCGGCCAACAGCGCCGCGGCGATTTCGGCCGTTCTCTTGCCGCGAAGCTCGGCGGCCCTTCTTTTCATGCGATCCAGCGCCCAGAAGAGATTGACCGCCGTCGGCCGGCTGGAGGCCAGATATTCGATGACCTCGTCCAGGCGACGGAAGAAGGCCGCTTCGTCCTGGCCGGCGACCGTCTGCAATCCGAGACACACGCCGTAGCCCGCCGCGATGCCGATGGCCGGTGCGCCGCGGACGCGGAGCATCTTGATGGCCTCCCAGACCGTCTCCAGGTCACGGCATTCGATCTCGGTGAATTCCACCGGCAGCAAGGTCTGGTCGATCATGCTGACGTATCCGTCGACCTCGCCGACCCAGTGCAGTGTGCTCAGGTTCTTCATGGTACGTTCTCAGTCCTTGCGGCCCAGCAGATCCTGAAGCGCCGCGTCCTTGGCGTTGACCTTGTTGACCAGTTGATGCTTGAACGTGGTCAATTTCTCCTGCAACTTCTTGTCGCCCAGCGCCAGGATCTCGACGGCAAGCAGCCCGGCGTTCCGAGCCCCGTCGGAACCCACCCCGACGGTGGCCACGGGCACGTCGCCGGGCATCTGGACCGTCGAGAGCAGGGAGTCGAGCCCGCCCTGAAAGTCGGTCGGCACGGGGATGCCGATCACCGGAAGCGTGGTGTGCGAAGCGACAACGCCGGCCAGGTGGGCTGCCCCGCCGGCCGCCGCAATGATCACCTTCACTCCACGGGCCGCCGCCATGGTCGCGTATTGGCGGACCGTTTCGGGAGTGCGATGGGCGCTCATTACGCGGGTTTCATAGCGGACTTCGAACTGGTCCAGTGCCGCCGCGACCGGCTTGATCTTCGGCCAGTCGCTGTCGCTGCCCATCACGATCCCCACCTGGGGCGAAATAATCTCGGGCATATCGGTTCTCCGTGAGTTTTCCAAAGCCGCTTGCGGCTTCGCACGTCCTCTTATTGTTTACTTGTTGCGAAGCCGCAAGCGGCTCAGCACTCGAACCGCCCGTTGTACGGCATTTCGAACGTTTCGGCAACCGGTCGGTTGGTCACTTCGCTCTCGAAGACGTTGATCGCCCGGGCGATCGGCGGCAACGCCTCGGCGGCCGGGAGCAACCCCCGGTTGGCGATTTGCAGCGCCCAAGGCAGCGTGGCGTTGCACAGGGCGAAGGTGCTGGTCCTGCCCACCGCGCCGGGCATGTTCGTCACGCAGTAGTGGAGTACCTCGTCGACGATGTACGTCGGATCGCTGTGCGTGGTCGGCCGGCTGGTGGCCACGCAGCCGCCCTGGTCGATGGCCACGTCGATGATCACGCTGCCCGGCTTCATCAGCCGCAGGTCCTCCCGCTCGACCAACCGCGGGGTCTTCGCTCCGGGAACCAACACCGCGCCGATGACCAGATCGGCGCAAGAGAGGCTGCGGCGGATGGTGTGCCGATCGCTGAACAAGACCGTGACGTTGGCGGGCATGATGTCATCGAGGTAGCGGAGCCGGTCCAGATTGATGTCCAGCAGGCTGATATGGGCCCCGACGCCGGCGGCGACCTTCGCGGCATTGGCCCCCACCACGCCACCGCCGAGAATCGTAATATGGGCCGGTTCCACGCCAGGCACCCCCCCCAACAGAATACCCCGCCCCATCTGCGGCCGCTCCAGGTATTTGGCCCCTTCCTGGATACTCATCCGTCCGGCCACCTCGCTCATGGGGGTCAGCAACGGCAATCGACCCCGGTCGTCGGCGAGCGTCTCGTAGGCCACCGCCGCACAGCCGGAAGCCAGTACCGCCTCGGTCAATTCCCGGTCGGCGGCGAAATGGAAATACGTGAAAACGATCTGCCCGGGCCGCAGCAGGGGGTATTCGCTCGCCTGCGGCTCCTTGACCTTGATGAGCATCTCGGCCCGCTGGTAGAGTTCCTCGGGCTCACCGACCAGCTCGGCACCGTGTTCGACGTACTCTTCGTCGGACAATCCCGAGCCCAATCCGACCCCGGCTTCGACCAGCACCTGGTGTCCCGCCCGGGTCAATTCCTCGGCCCCGACCGGCAGCAGTCCCGCGCGATACTCGTCCTGCTTGATCTCCTTCGGCACTCCAACGATCATCGGCTCGCTCCTTCTGGCATGGAAAAACAAGTCGATGCTATTGTAGGAATCCGCTCCCCGGGGAGCAACGTGGGGGCGGCTGACCACCCGAAAGCGATTGCCGCTGATGTTGACGAATCCCCGCCCGTGCTCTACACATGTAAACTCATGCTATAGATAGAGAAGTAGGTCAGGGCTTGCCCTGACGGAATCGATCTCTCGGCAGCAAGCAGTGCGTCAGGGCAAGCCCTGACCTACACCTCTTTCGAGTGGGAGTTGTCCATGGCCGTCGATCTCGCTGTCGTCCCGGTGGCCGGCCGGGGGACCCGGTTGTTGCCCTTGACCAAGAGTCAGCCCAAGGAAATGCTGCCGGTGGGCCGCAAGCCGGTCGTGCAATACGTGGTCGAAGAGTTGGCCCGATGCGGGATCGGACGGCTGTTGTTCGTGACCGGACCGGGCAAGACGGCGATCGAAAATCACTTCGACATCGACGCCGAACTGATCGCCCATCTCCGCGAGACGGGCAAAGAGGAACTGCTGGCGGAACTGGCCTTCGAACGCGAGGACCTGGAGTATTTCTACACCCGGCAGCGGCGGCAACTCGGCCTGGGGCACGCCGTGCTCTGCGCCAGGCCGGTGGTGGGCAGCCAGCCCTTCGTGGTCGCGTTGGGCGATTCGATCATCGGTCGCCACGCCGAGAGCGACGTGGTGCGGACCATGATCCAGCGGTTCGAGTCCTCCCGGGCCGACGCGGTGATCGCCCTGGAGGAAGTCGCCCCCGACGAGGTCGTCCATTACGGCATCGCCAAGCCGCGCGGCGAGGTGAACGAGGTGTTCGAGCTGGCCGACCTGATCGAGAAGCCGGCCGTGGCGGAAGCCCCCAGCAACCTGGCCGTCGCCGCACGGTACGTCTTCAGCGCGACCATCTTCGATTACCTCGAAGAGACCAAGCCCGGCAAAGGAGGCGAAATCCAACTGACCGACGCGATTCGCGCGCTGATCGCCGACGGGCGGAAGGTGCTCGGCGTGCGGCTGACGAAGAAGGAGCCTCGCTTCGACGTCGGCAACTACGAAAGCTACTTCCGCGCTTTCGTCGAGTTCGCCCTGGCCGATCCGCAATACGGGCCGGCACTGCGAGCCCACCTCGAGAAACTGCTCGACACATCGGCCGAGAGCTGACCATGCTGCTGATCCGCAACAAGGCGTTCGCCCGGGCCGGATTGGTCGGCAATCCGTCGGACGGGTACCACGGCAAAACGCTCTCGCTGGTCGTGCGCAACTTCCACGCCGAAGTGACGCTCTATGAATGGGACCGGATCGAAGTCGTCCCCAGCCACAACGACCAGAGCCGCTTCGACTCGATCGACGACCTGGTCGACGACGTCCGCCTGCACGGCTACTACGGCGGCATCCGGCTGGTGAAGGCCACGATCAAGAAATTCGTCGAGTATTGCCGCCGCGAGGGACACCGGCTGCACGGGCGGAATTTCTCGGTCCGTTATCAGAGCAACATCCCGCGCTGCGTCGGGCTGGCCGGCTCCAGTGCGATCATCGTGGCCACGCTCCGCTGCCTGATGGAATTCTACGGGATCGAGATTCCCCGGCAGATTCAGCCCTCGCTCGTGTTGGCCGTGGAGTCGCAGGAACTGGGAATCACCGCCGGATTGCAGGACCGCGTGATCCAGGTCTACGAGGGGCTGGTCTACATGGACTTCTCGCCGGAAAAGGCCGAGGAGCACGGCGGCTACGAGTGCGGGCTGTACGAGCCGGTCGACGCGTCGCTGCTGCCGCCTCTGTACGTCGCGTTCAGCACGCACGTCAGCCAGCCGACCGAGGTGATCCACGACAACCTGCGTGCCCGATTCAATCAGGGCGAGACGGCGGTGGTCGAGGCGATGAAGCGATTCGCCGAGTTGACCGTCGAAGCAAGGGAGGCGATCCTCGCAGGCGACCACGAGCGTCTGGGCCGGCTGATTGACGCGAATTTCGACCTGCGTCGTTCAATCTGCCGGTTGTCGGCCGGGCAGATCAAGATGATCGAGCATGCCCGGGCCGCCGGCGCCACGGCCAAATTCGCCGGTTCCGGCGGCGCGGTCATCGGCACGTATCCCGACCAAGCCACGTTCGAACATCTCCAAGCCGACCTTTCCGCCATCGGCTGCCGCGTGATCCGGCCGAGTATTCTCCCGTGAAACGACGACCGCTGGTCACCCGCACAAAGCCGCGACCGCTGGTCGCGCCCGATATCCCCACCATCGGTTAAGCCGCCATTCTCTTCGGAAGTAAGGCAACAGCGCCTGCCGCGAAAAATAGGGGGCATGTGCATGCGCGGGGTCTTTGGGCAGGCCGCGGTGCACTGCAAATTCCGCAACTCTAGGAAGCCTGTGTACGGATGTAGTCTCTGCATAAAGTGACAATGCACTAAAAGACGAATTTCCCAAAGGGCACGTTTCTCAGGAGGAATCAGGGAGTGCCATGATCAAATCCGGGCCGGAAGGCACCAAGTTGGTAAGATGCCCCAGATGTCGCACGGTACGCATCCGGAGAAGCGAGCGCACCGACCCGTGGCTCGTCTTTCCACTCTCGAGGTTCGTCATCCGCATTCGTTGCCTCGATTGCGGGCTCGAGTCGTTCCGATTTGGCCTCTTTGGGGACGAAGAGCCCCCGGAACAGCAGAAGAAGGCGGCGTGAGATTCCGGCGTTTCCGTGTCGCGGTTGCTTCCACGGAATGGCAAGACGAGGCTACATCTCGCGGAGCGAGATGGCTACTATGCATAATCGCGCAGCGCCATGACGTTCTCTTCCGGCGTATCGCGGGGAACTTCGCAGCCGGCGGCCACGATGTAACGGGCGCCGGCCTGGCGGTGACACTCGGCAATCGC
>DATLAN010000551.1:0-29369 GCA_035527455.1 Thermoguttaceae bacterium | reverse complement strand
CTCCGGAACGTTCGTCGCCGGGACCAGCACCACGTCGGGCCGCGACGATTCCTTGAACAGATAGTCCCGGCCGTCAAGCTCCGCCTGCAGGTCCTCGCGGATCTTCTTCCGCCGGGTGAGCTGGTCGCAGTAGTGCAGCCTGGGCACATAGAACATCGGCGGGTAGACCATGTGATCGGGCCAGACGCGGACGGTCGTCCCGTCGGGCAGTTTCTCGAGCAGTTCGATCATCGCTTCGTTGCCCGTGTGGTAGTCGTTTCGGAGTTCCCGGACGTAGCGATACAGCGTGGGCGGCCACCACGGGCTGGCGTCGTCTTGGCGCTCGGCGAGGAATCCCAGGTGCAAGACGTTCGTCATCACCAACAGCAGCAGGCCCACCGCCGCCAGCCAGCGTGCCCCAGCCCACAGAATCACCAGCCCCACGGCCGCCAACACGCTGCCGGGCGCGATCAACGGCACCACGTACCGCATTTCGGCGAAGCGCCCTTTGCCCATGTCGGAAGGCGTCAGCGCCGCGGCGAGCACGACGTAGATCAAAACGACCGCCACCAGGATCCATCCCCGCAGGGCCAGCGGGCGCAAGCGTCGAAGACCGACCGGCAGCCACGGCAAAAGCAGCACGGCCACCAGGCACCACGGAAGGAACTCGTGGGTGCCCAGGTCGCGGAGCAGATAGCCTAAGTGCTCATAAAAATGCGGCCACCAGCCGGGATAATCGGGCGGCTGAAACAAGTCGCCTCCGGCGGCCGAGTAATCGGCGGCCAGCGGATTGGCCGTGATCAGGACCCAAATGCCGCAGACGATCGCCGCTGCCGCGATGACGCCCGACAACACGTACTGCCTCGGCTGCCGGTATCGTCGATCGAGGAAGAACAGGGGCAGCGTGACCAACACGGCCGCCGCATTGAGATAGTGGGTCAGCAGCAACAGCACGACGGCCGCCGCCCCACCCGCGTAGCGCAACAGCGACCGCCCATCGAACAGGCGAGTGCGGGACGTAGTTCTTCGCGATGAGCCGGGGGCCCAGAAAACCCAGACCATCAGCGTAAACATCACGCCCAAGGCGTAGTATCGGCAGTTGCGGATGTACAGCAGATACGCCGGAGAGAGTGCCAACAGCAGCGAGGGCAGCCACCAGGCAAACCGCCGCCCGAAGTGCCGCCGCATCCACACGGCCAACAGGCCGATCGACGCCACGCCGGTCACCACGAACATGATCCGCCCGCCGAAGGTATCCTGGCCGAACAGGAGCATCCCCAGCGCGGCCAGATAGGCCGGCAGCCCGGGCACACGCAACTCTGGCCCGAGATCTTCGCCCAACGCGCCGCCGTAGGCGTATCCGACCAGGTTCGTTCCGTCCCAGGCGGTCAGCCGTCCCGTTTCGATCAGGTTTCGACCGTAGATGGCCGTGTTGGCTTCGTCGTCCCAGAACGGGTGGTTGTCCAGGTGCGTGCCGGCCAGCACGGCCGTCAACAGCATCGCAAGGACTACCGCCCCGACGCCGAGAACCCGTCTGGAAACGTGCCGCCCACCGGCGCGGGCAGTGACCACCATCGGCATCGACCCATCTCTCGGCAAAAGAGTAGCAAGATCCCCCATATCGAACCTATTCGAGAAGGTTTCGATTGTCAACGCCCCCTGGCGGGAGTAGGATGAGACCATAGTAGCCATCTTGCTCCGCGAGATGAGGCTTCCTCGATTCGCCGATCCCAAGCGGCAGCGAAATGAACCATGGCAGTCCAGCTTCGTCCACTGAGTTGCGGCACGCCGAGTCACCCTCTTATGACCATCGGCGCGGCGCCGTTGCGGCCGTAGTTTTGCTCGTCGCCGTCACCGCGGCGGTATTCGGCCGGGTTTACGCCCATGGGTTTCTCGCCTACGACGACTCGCAACACGTCTCGGAGAACCCGCTGCTCGATCCGGTCACCTGGCGCAGCGTGGGCGAGTTCTGGCAAAGGCCGTACTTCGGGCTGTACATCCCGCTGAGTTACACGTTCTTCGCGGCCGAGGCGTCCATCGCCCGGCAGCCGCTGCCCGACGGCATCCGCTCGGATCCCAACCCGCTGGTTTTTCACCTGGGCAACCTGGCGCTTCACGTAGCTTGCGTGCTGTTGGTGTTCGTCATTCTGCGGAGGTTGTTCCGGCACGACGGAGCCGCGTGTGCGGGAGCCCTGCTTTTCGCGTTGCACCCTGTGCAGGTCGAGTCGGTCGCCTGGATTTCGGAAACGCGCGGCGTGCTTTGCGGCCTGTTTTCGCTGCTGGCCGTTTGGCAATATCTCGTTTTCGCCGACGCCTCGGGCACGCGGAAGTCCGCCGCGTGTCACTACGCTGCCGCCACGGCGGCCTTTGTCCTGGCCCTGTTGTGCAAGCCGACGGCGGTGGCCGTTCCGCTTGTGGCCGGCGCGTTGGCATTCGGGATTCTGCGTCGTTCGCTCCGCCGAATCCTGGCGAGCCTTATCCCGTGGTTGGCCCTGTCGGCGGCGTGGGTCGTGCTGACGAAAGTCCAGCAGCCCGACGCTGACCTGCCCTTCGTTGCCGACGTGTGGGCCCGATTCTTGCTGGCCGGCGATGCGTTGGCGTTCTATCTCATCAAGCTGATCGTGCCGCTGCGGTGTGTGCCGGATTACGGACACGCGCCGCAGTGGGTGATGGGGCAGTGGTGGTTTTACGTGGGCTGGGCGTTGCCGGTCGCCGGGCTGGTGGTCTTGACGCGTATGAAAGATCGTCGTATTTGGCTGACAGTGGCGGCCGTATTCGTGGCCTGGTTGTTGCCCGTGCTGGGGCTCGTCCCGTTTTCGTTTCAGCGGATTTCCACGGTCGCCGATCGGTATCTGTATCTTGCCATGCTCGGTCCGGCGTTGGCGCTTGGCTGGTTCTTGGCGACTCGTTGGAACCGGAGAACGATCGCAGTCGCAGGGACGGCCCTTGGTCTGCTGGGCGTGCTGAGTTTCGTGCAAACCGGCTATTGGCGCGACGACGAGTCGTTGACCGCCCATACCCTGCAAGTCAATCCCCGTAGCGTGCTCGCCAGGCAACACCGCGGGTTCCTGTTGGCGCGTGACGACCGGCACGACGAGGCGATCGAGTGGTATCGGGCGGCGCTGGCGGACTACCCAACGCATCCGGAGTTGTATCTCAGCCTGGCGACGTCTCTGGATGCCCTCGGGCAGTCCGACGAGGCGATTCGCTTCGCCCGCGGGGCGTTGGAAGAACACCCGCGCTGGTCGTTGGTCCGCTTCAAGCTGGCCGAGCTGCTCCGGCGGCAAGGGGCGATCGAGGAGGCCGTGGGGCAATACCGTACGGCCTTGCAGCATGATCCCGACTGTGCGGTGGCGCATCTGCAATGGGGCAAGCTTTTGCTTGATCGGGCCGGCACCGACGCGGCGATCGAGGAAGCAGTCGAACACCTGCGCGAGGCGCTCGACGACGTCCACACCCGGGTGCAGGCACACGTGGATTTGGGACGCGCGATGGAGGCCAGCGGAAAACCAGACCGGGCACGACACCACTACCAGGCGGCGCTGCAATGGCGTCCCCACGACGTCGTCGCCCGGTACAACCTGGCCAATCTGCTGGCGGCCGAGGGTGAGAGAGATGAGGCCGCCGGCCATTATCGACGGGTGCTCGTGCTCGACCCGGGACACGCCCGGGCGCACGTCAACTTGGGTGTTCTCTTGTTCCAAGGCAACGACATCGAAGGCGCCATCGAACATTATCGCGAGGCGTTGCGGCTGGATCGGGAGCTGGTTCCGGCGCACGTCAACCTCGGCGTCGCGTTGGCGGCCGGAGGCGACGACCGGGCAGCGGCGGCGGCCTATCGCGAGGCCCTGCGATGGGTGCCCGACACGTCGAAGGAGGCCGCGGAAATCCGCCGGCTGTTGGAGGCCGTGCAGTGATGTCGTGGGGCACGTTTCCAACGTGCCTGGCACGATGGAATCGTACCCCACGTTGATCTTTGCAAACATCCGCCGCGGATGATAGACTGGCGAATCCTGGCGAGGCCCCCACTCCACTCCCGGAACCTGTTTTCAAGGAGAATCGACATGTTCGGGAAACGACGGCGCGTTCTTATTTGCCTTCCGCTGGCTCTCGGTCTGCTGTCGTCGTGGGCGGCGACGGGCACGGGAGACGAGTGGAAGAGCCTGTTCGACGGCAAGCAACTCGGCACTTGGAAGGTCGCCACCCGATTCGACTTCATCAACCACGGCGAGGTCGAGGTCAAGGACGGCAATCTCGTGCTGGGCACCGGACGCCCCGGCACCGGGGTCTGCTATCAGGGCAAGTTTCCCAAGATCGACTACGAGGTCGAGTTGGAGGCGATGCGGGTCGAAGGGGACGACTTCTTCTGTGCCATGACCTTTCCCGTCGGCGAGCGGGCCCAGTCGTTGATCGTCGGCGGCTGGGGCGGACCGGTCGTGGGACTTTCCTGCATCGACGACGAACCGGCCGCGGAAAACGAGACCTGCCAGTACATCGAATTCGAGAAGAAGTGGTACAAGATCCGGCTCCGCGTCACCGAGCCGAAGATCGAAGCCTGGATCGACGGCAAGCAGGTCGTCGATTTCGAGATCGGCGATCACAAGCTGACGATCTGGTTCGAGCAGGAGGCGATGCTCCCGCTGGGGATCGCGACCTGGAGGACGACCGGGGCGCTGCGCAATATTCGGTTGCGGTCGGCCGAAGTCCAGAAGGAGTGAATTCCAGCCGCTTGCGGCTTCGCAACCGTTTGAGACTTCGCAACCCCCGAGGACGCTCCCTGCGAAGCCGCAAGCGGCGTCTGTTATGCCGCTTCGGCTGCGTCCTCGTCGTAGTCGTCCTCATCGTCGGCCTCATCGTCGGGCTCCTCCCATTCGTATTCGTCTTCCTCGTCGTCGGCATCGGACCCGTCGATCGCCAAGATCTCGTCGTCGATCGGCTCCTCTTCCGGCTCTTTCTTCCTCTTGGCGGGAGGCGCAGGCGTCTTCTTGCTCCGCTTGGGCTTCGGCTTGGCCGGTGCCTCGAAGATCACCGGTGCGGGGTTCGCCTCCGCATTGTCGGGCAGCCGGCTGACGGGGACCTTCAGCGACTTGAACAGCTTCAAGATGTGTTCGTGGCAGGTGAAGACCAGGACCTGGTGTCCGGCGGCGGCGAAATCGCGCAACACGGCTACGGCCGCCTTGGCCCGATCGGCATCGAAATTCACCAGCACGTCGTCCAACACCAGTGGCAGCGGGGCGCCGCGCCGGGAATACGCGCCGGCCAACGCCAGTCGCAGGGCCAGGAACAATTGCTCGCGGGTTCCCCGGCTGAGGACTTCCACCGCCAGCGCGTTTCCTTCCGCGTCGTCCACGCGCAGCACGTCTTCGCCCAACGGGGTCCAAACCCGCCGGTAGCGCCCCCGCGTGAGCCGCTCGAGGTAACCGGAGGCCTCTTGCAGCGTTTCCGGTTGCCGATCCTGTTCATAGGCGGTGCGGATCTCCTCCAGTGTCCGACAGGTGACGGCCAGAACCTGCCAACGGGCGATTGCTTCTTCCAGGCGCTTTTCGAGCGCGGCCAGGTCGAGTTGCTTGACCGCCATCTGCCGATCGTCGGCCTGGGCCTTCAACTGCTCGGTGAGCTGGCCCCGCTTTTCGAACCGCCCTTGGAGCTGCTTCTCCAGGGCTCCCAAGCGATCGAGCAATTCGTCGCGGCGGGTTTCGAGTTGCTCGACGTTCCCGCTTTCGATCAGTTCGCGCACCACCGGCTCGGAACACTGTTCTCCGACGGCCGCGGTGATCTCGCGCGACAGGGCGTCGTGCTGCTGCCGGAGGACCTCGGCCCGGGCGGCCTGCACGGCCCGGTGGCGCAATTCCTGCTCGTCCTTGGCGTCCGACTCGCGGAACAGCTCGCGGCGGCGGTGTTTCAGCCGGCTGACGGCCTCCTCGTGCTTGGCACGTTTTTGCCGAGCCTGGCGTGCCTCGCGGCGGAGCAGGTCGCGGCGATGGACGCGAGTTTCCTGCTCGCGGAGCGTGTCGGCGAGTTGGCCCAGCCGCTGGATGCCGTTGCTGCCGGTGACGGCCACGCCGGTCTCTTCGACCAGTTGTCCGATTCGGCCCAGCAGCGAGTCGAGTTCCCGGCGACGCTGGGTGAGTTCCTCGCGGCGGTGCTCCAATCGTCGCTGCAACTGGCCGATGTGATCGCAACGCTGCAACAGTTGCCGCACGTGCTTCGGCGTGAGCTGCGGCAGTCCGGCGGCGGATACGGTCTCGCGCCACTTTCGCCGCGCGGCGGCCGCTTCTTCCTCTGCTTGGGCGACCCCAGCGGCGGCGGCCTCGGCTTCCTGCCGGGCGGCGACTCGACGGGTGTCCAACGGCACCAGCTCTTCCAACGCGGCCAACTCTTCTTCGGCCGCCTTGAGCCGGCCGGCCGGCGATCCGCCGCCGGGAAGCCGCTCGTCGAGGTGGTCGCGTTCCTCCCGGGCCTGTCGGATCTGCGACTGGAGCATGCCGAGTTGCCTTTGGCAAGCGTCCAACTGTCGGGCGTTGGAGCGTTCGAGCATGATCTTCAGCGATGCGGCGGTGCCGGTTCCGGCCAGTCCCACCACGATCATCAGCCAGCCCAGCGAACCGGTAATCGAACCCGGCGTAAACAGCCCGATCATGGCCAGCATCACGCCCAAGGCAAACACGGCTCCCAGGGCGATCAGGACCCAAACCGGCAGCAGTTGGCGGTCGACCAGGCGTCGGCTCTGCTCTTCGAGTTCCTCCTGGTACCCGCTCATCTGATCGAGACGCTCGTCGGCCTGCACGCGACGGCGAAGCTGGGCGGCCAGGTTTCCGGCACGGTCCATCGCTTCGGCCAGATCGCGCTCGCCGCGGGCGGAAAGGGCCGACCCGATTTGCCGGTCCAACGATTGGGCATTCTCCTCGGCCGTGGCGACTTTCTCCTTCGCTTCGCCGACCTGCTGGCGACACCGCTTCAGCGCCCGCCCCGGTAAGCGCAACGTGGCAATGACTCGCGGCGAAAGGTCCGGAAGCGAGGCCGTTGACGAGCCGTCTCCCAATCCCGATCGTTGGTGCTCCGTGGCCAGGTCCTTTTCGAGTTGGGCGGTCTCCTTCTCCAACTCGTCGATCTGCCCCTCGAGACCGGCCAGCCACGATTCCTGTTCTTTGAGTGCCTCGATCCGCGGGGCCTGGCGCCAAAGCGATTCGTTGATGCCCAGCGTCGAGGCCTCCGAGCGGAGTTCCGCCCGGCGGCGCTGCAACTGCTGGGAATGCTCGGCGTGCTTCTGCAAGCGGGCGTTGACGGCGTCGAGCCGCTCGACGGCGTCCTCGGGCACGTCGGCCGTCGGTCCCAGTGCGGTCAGTTGATCGTCCAACGCGGTCCGTTGCACCCAGCGCTGGCGCACGGCGATGGCCGTTTCGACCGCCCGGGCCTGATGCTCGGCGTGGTTATTCTCTTCTTCCAGTCGCGTGACTTCCCGCTGGAGTTGTTCCCATTCGGCGGCCAGGCGACCGTAGCGGCGGGTGGACTTGCCGAGTTCTTCGATTTCCCGGCGGAGCTTCTCCCGTTCGTCCAGCAGCCGGGTCACTTGCGAGGGTCCGCCGCCGGCGTCGAGGATGCGGTTGCGGGAGGTTTCCAGTTCGCGCATCACCTCGACCAGCGAGACGCGGTCGAGCCCGGCCGTGAGACTGTAGAGCAACTCGGCGGCCTCCGTATCGCCGAGGGTGCCGAGTTGCTGCATCTCGCGCAGGCCCACGGCGAACACGTTGTTGTAGGTCGCCTCGTCGACGTTGGCCAGCAGAACTTTGGCCAGGTGTTCGCTCTGCCGGGTGCCGTCGGCCGCGGTCAGGGTGATCCGCTCTTGGTTTCCGGCCGTGTTGTCGGGGTCGTCGCGGCGGTCGAGACGGAACCGGCCGTTGGGACCGGCCAGATCGATCGAGCCGCCGCCCGGCCCGCCGTGGGTCGGGGGAAAATACTTCCGGCGCTCCATCGAGAAGCCGTAGAGTGCCGAGCGGACGAACTGCAGCAGGGTCGTCTTGCCGGCCTCGTTCGGGCCGCCGACGACGTTGAGCCCCTCGGCGAGTCCCTCCAATTTCAGCCCGCTCCAAACGCCGAAGCCGTCGATTTCCAGGCCGGTGATTCTCATGCTTGGGCCTCCTCTCCACTGAGCAGGTCGACGCCTAACAGGGCCGCTTCGCTGAGCACGCGATCCCGGGCCGGTCGGTCCGCGACCGTCAGCAACGAGCCCAGCGTGCCGGCCAGGTGCTCTTCGGCCACGTAGGGCTCCAGGTCGATCGGTTCGCCGGCGTTCATTTGGAGTTGGCGGATCGCGCGGAGGAAATCGCCGCGGATGGTCTCCTGTTCGTACCACTGCGGTGGAAGGCCGGCCGAGAACTCGACGCCCAGCGACGCGCTCCACGCCACCGGCGGACCGAAGCCGTATTCGCTCCGCAGCCAACCGAGCAGCTCGTCCTTCAGCCCGCCGCGCCGCAATGCGTTCAACATCGGCCCGCTGCCGGCGATCGTCCAGGAAATCAGCAGGTCCACGGCGGGCGTGGTCTCGACCAGCGTGTGCATCCGCTCGCGGAGCAACGTCTCCAGGTCCTCGCGCGTCGTTTCCTCGTCGATCACCACCCGTTCGCTGAGCCAACGCATCACGTCGGTCGGGATCAGGCTGGTTCGAGCTTGCCGCTGCTGGTCGACTTGCACCAGCGTGCAGCCGTGGGTGCCGTGTTCTTCCGGGCGGCGGCCTTGCGGGCTGCCCGGATAATGGGCCACGTGCGGGGAACTCAGCAGCGTGCTGCGGTCGTGACGGGAGCCGAGGGCCCAATAGTGGACGTTGCGGGCCTGTAGCGCCTCGGTTTCGGCGGCCCCGTGTGCCACGGCGATCGAGAAGAGTCCGCCCGGGTCGGGCTCGAAATCGGCGGCTCGGATGGACTGCGGCCGATCGCGACTGACGCCCATCAACCGTGCCAACGGGGTCCCGTCGCGCTCGTGCAAGAACTCCTCGATCCGGCCGCGGGGGAAGATGTGGACGTTCTCGGGCAAGGAGACGGCCGAGGGCCACGCGTCGGGTGGATCGACGGTTCCCCCGGCCCAGTAGACCGGGATTTTCCGCTCGGCCAGCCGGTGGAATTGCTCGACCAGAAACAACGGTCCTCGCGGCCCGGTGTGATTCGGGTGCAGCAGGTCGCCGGCGAGCACGAGGAACTCGGCCTCTTCGGAAAGGACCGTCTCGAAGACCCGTTCGGCCGCCCAATAGGCCGACTCGATGAACAGTTCCCGCAGATGGTCGGGAACCTCGGCCAGACCCATCGGCGGCAATTCCAGGTGGAAGTCGCTGGCATGGACAAAGCAAAATGGCCGTTGCGACATGGGCGCCTCCGTGCGCAGAAGCCTGGCTGAACAGCGTCGGCCCGACTTGTGTAGGGGATAGAATCGCCGCGTAGTGTAGCGGGAATGCGAAACTGGGGCTACAGCGGTTTTTCGTAAGAGCAAGCCTGATTGAGCCCCCTGTAGGATGGGTGTTTCGCAAGCGCCTGCGTCTTCTGTTAGGATGGATCGGTAGTGACCGACGGCGTGTGGTTGCACAGATCCCGTAGCTGAATTCGCAAAAATTCAGAGAATCCCCGGACGAAGTCACTGTTGCGCCGAGGTTTCCAGACCCGACCGTCATGAATTCTTTGGGGCAATAGGCCATTTACGCATTGGCGTAGTGTGTTGCTGAGTCTTTGCAGACTCAGCTACGCCGTTGGTTGCTGAGTTTTTGCAAACTCAGCTACGCCGTTGGCTGGTATGAGGGCTATGGATCGACCCAAAAAAACGCGTCTTCACCATTGGCGGCGGCGGCTGCCCGACACAATCGCGGCAGGGCTGTTCCTGTGGCTGCCAATTCTTGGCTGGGCAGCCGAGCCCGAGCCGGACGAACTGCCCCCGTTCGAAGAGGTCTGTTTCACCGATTTCGATCCCGCCGAGGGTTTTCCGGGCGAAGATTACCTGAAGCGGGTGCTCGAAGGGGTTCGGGGGCAGAAGGCCGAGATCAGCCGAACGCAATTCCAGAATCGGCCGATGTGCCGGCTCTCGGGCACGTTCCGGTTGACGCCCGACTGGCGCGAAGGCTCCGTTTTGCGGCTGCGGCTGGACGAGTCGGGATCGGCACCCACGGAATTGTTCTTCTGGCACGGCAACGAGGGCGTAGCCTTCAGCTACTTCAAGAACTCCCACCCGACTTGGGCGGCCTATGGTACGACGCGCGGCGGAGACGAACCGCTGCCCGAGACACTCGCGCTTTGGGCCGTCGATAACGGCAGATATCGCCGCAGCGAAATGGGTACCGTCGAAGTGCGATACCAGGATGGAAAGCTGGTGATGACGCACGGCGACGTGATGCTGCTCTGCGTGCCGTTTGCCGAGTTGCCCCGGGAAGTCTATCTCCAGGCCGAGGCGAAAGTCCGCGGCCTGGAGATGGCTCGTTCCCAGCCGCCGGCTCCGCTTCCGGTAGTGTCGCGGCCCGTGGTTCGCCGCATCGAGCGGCCGGCCGATCTCCAGTGGGAAATGTGGCGTGACCAAGAAGAGGAAAAAGATCGCTTCACCCTGAACAAGCTGCCCGACGGACGCGTGGAACTGGTGGCCGAGCGGGACAGCGGCCGGGCACACGCGGCGGCCGCGGTCTGCCGGCCGGGATTGTACGAGTACATCTTCGAGGTCGAAGACGCCGAGCCGGGCACCGGGATCTTTCTGGCCGACGACCGGGACAAGCACCTCTACCGGGCCGCCTTCTTCCGTCACAAAGAAACCGGGAAAACCCTCTTCGGCCTGATGCCCAACTCCGAATGGAACGCCGAAAGGTCCTGCGACTCCAGCCGGCTGATGACGCCTTTTGCCGGCCGCCACCAGTGGCTGCGGTTCGTGGTCGGCGCGGGCGTGTTGAAGGGCTTCACCAGCGGCGACGGCGTCCATTGGAGCCAGTTCGCCACCAACGACGCGGTCGTGGAAGGCGCCTGCACGACCATCGGGCTCTTCTGCTCGCCCTACCGCGAGAAACGGGCGATCAAATTGCGGTCGATCGAGATCCGCCGGCTGGATACGCTCACGTCGCTGGTCCCCCCCGAGGTAATGCGGCAGGTCGGCTCCTTGGCCGGCGTCGGCAGTTTGGAGGACTGGAAACGGCGCGTCGACGAGTCGCGGCCGGAAGACCTGCCGGAAAACGTATGGCGGCGGGCTTGCATGCTCCGCACGTTCGAAGAAAACACCTCGCATTGGATCTGCCAGCCGCTGCTGCGGGAGTTTCTCGACGAGATTCTGGAAGAACCCGGCGACTGGCAATCGAAACTTCGCCTGCTCGACGAAGCCTGTCTGCTGGTCCAAGTCAGCAACTACGGCGCCTATCACGGCAAGCCGAGGTACGGCACGTACTACGAAGCATTGGGCAAGATGCTCGCTCGGCAAGGCCATCCGACGCCTTTTTCGGTGGCCAGCCGGGCCATCATGCGCATGCCCTCCTGGGACGTGCAAAGCCAGGCGCTTCCCCAGGGATTGCTGCACCACGAGTTGCTCGCGCTGGCACAGCGGGAGCGTTGGCAGGAAGTCGGCGAGTTGTGCCGGCGGGTGAAGTACTGGAGCCGCATCGGAGAAATCGGCTATTACGGCACATCGTGGCCCAGCGAAAAGGAGGGCACGATCCAGCTTATCGAGTGGGCCCATGCCCAAGCGGCCCGTCATGCGGCGGTTTCCGGCCCTCGCCCGCAATCCGCTCTGGCCGCCCCTTGGCGTCATCCGCTGATCGAACGCATCGACAAGGAGGGCTTCAATCT
Organism: Thermoguttaceae bacterium; assembly: GCA_035527455.1. Lineage (GTDB taxonomy): Bacteria > Planctomycetota > Planctomycetia > Pirellulales > Thermoguttaceae > DATLAN01. The sequence goes on along the minus strand of DATLAN010000551.1, from coordinate 17,595 downwards.
CCTTTCGGAGCTTGACGCGGCGATCGAGACCGAGGCATACGAGACGGCGTGCCGCATCATCTGCTCGCTGGTCGACTTGCGCGGAATGGATCTCGTGTCGCAGTCGAACGACCCGCGGTTGCTCGTGTCGCGCCCGATGACCGTGGATCTGGCGATGCGGCGAGTGCCCGCGCTGCGAGAGACGATGCAGCAGCAGTTCGGATCGCTGGGCAAACTACGGATCGAACGGGCGATTGCCGACGGCGACCCGGCCGCGGTCGAGGAAGTGGCCGTTCAGTTCTCGGGGACCGAAGCCGCCGCGGAGGCCCATCGATGGCTGGGCGATCGCCGGTTGTCGTGCGGTCAGTTCGCCCGGGCGGAGATGGAGTACCGTCGGGCGCTGCGATCCTGTTCGTCTGAAGGGCGCGCGGCGCTGTCGGCCCGGTTGCGGCTGGCCGGCGCGATGATGGGCCGCGACGTGGAGCCGCCGGTCACCGAAGACGTCCTGCTCGGTTCGGCCCGACTGACGGCCGGGCAATTCGAGCAGATGGTACGTCAGGCCCGCCAGTCGCGGCAGGGGTCGAACTCGGCCGGTTCGTCTTCTGCGGAACAAGCCGCTTCGACGCTACGGCCGTCTCCGCCGCCGGGCAACTACGAAGCGCGCCCCTGGGCCCGTATCGACGGCAGCAACGACCGGCAGCCGGGCGAGCTGCCTGGCGAAGGGTTCGATTGGGGCGCCCGACAGATTGCCTGCACGGTGGCCGACGGGCGAATGATCGTCAACAACCAGACGCAGCTCGCCGCCTTCGAGTTGGACGGCGGCCGGCAACGCTGGCTCAAGCGCCGGGACTTGAAAGGGCGGGAGCCGCAGTGGTCGCTGGCGTCGTTTCAGCCGATGGTCGACCGCGGGCGGATTTACACGCGGTGGCTGGGCGACGAGGGCCCGGAGCTGGCCTGCTTCGACGCCGCCGACGGAAAACTGTTGTGGAGCAGTTGGCCGGACGGCCCGGTCGTTTGCGATCCGTTGCTGGCCGGCGAAGAGCTGTTCGCGTTGACCGTCCGCTGCGATCTTGCACAAACGCTCACGCTGGAGCTGGTCCACCTCGATCCGCAGTCCGGCGGCGTTTTTCGCCGGGTCCCGTTGGCCGTGTTCCAGGACTACTGGTGGGGCGCCCTGCCGTGCCGGGCCGTGCTGGTCGAGGGAGAGATCGTGGCCACCTTGGGCGGAACCGTGTTGGTTTGCGATCTGGAGGGCCGAGTGAGGTGGCTGCGCCGTCAGATCTACGCACCGCCGACCAGGCAGATCCCTCATGCCGCCATGTGGTTGCGGCACGCGCACGCCGCTGGGCTGGTGGCCGACGGCCGCGTCTACGCCACGCAACCCGGCGTCTGGGCCGTCGAGTGCATCGAAATGGAAACCGGACGGCTCGTCTGGCGGAAGGCGCTGCCGGAAATGATCGCCCTGGCCGGCAAGCTCGACTCGCGGCTGATCGTCGAAACGACCGACGGCCTGCTGGCCCTGGACACCCGGACCGGAGATGTCCTCTGGCGCCGCGACGTGGCCGATCGGCTCGACACCCGGATCGGCGGCGGGGCCGAGGCGATCTGCTGCGTTCGGCTCGAGCCGCCCGACGCGACCAATCCCGGGAAGCCTCGCCGGCCGATGTTCGTATGGATCGATCCGCAGACGGGCGAAACCGCGACCGAATCGACCTTGAACCTATCCAAGGACAAGGGCGTACTGATCGGTCCGGTGGTCGTCCGGGAGGGTCGTCAATGGGCAATGGTCGGATCGGCCGACAAGCCGGCCCTTCGGGAAATTCAGGAACTCCTGCCTGCGAAACCGTGAACTCCTGACTGTCAAGGTTCTTGCGGGCCACTGCCGGGCTTGTCCTGCCGGGCAGGAAATCCTCGAGTTGCTTGACAAGTGAGGTGCGGCCGGAACAGAATGGGTGAGTTGACACGACGTCGATCATTCCAGGAAGTCTCTGAATTCTTGCGAATTCAGCTACATGCAAGACAGGATACGGGCGTCGGACAAAGTTGCCCGGGAGCGAACGACATGCCACGAACGCTCGGTGATCGGGTCGCCTGGTCCGCGGCCGTGTTGCTGCTGGCGGCTTGTGCCGCTGGGAGGGCGCGCGCTGAAGGGGATTGGGAAGTGACCGCGGAGAGCGAGGCGGCGCTGGAGCGCGGCATCGAGTGGCTTGCCCAAAACCAGGAGGCCCGAGGAAACTGGGGCTCGAACGACCTCGGCCTGGTCAGCATGGGAGCGCTGGCCTATTTGTCGGCCGGCCACGTGCCCGGCTACGGCCGCTACGGCAAGAAGAACGAACAGACGTTGCACTACGTCATCAGCAACGCCAAGCCTTCGGGCCTGTTGAACATCGCCGAAGAGCGGCGGGGGATGTACAACCACGGGCTGTCCACCTTCGTGCTGGCCCAGGCGTACGGGATGAGCGACGACCGGCGGCTCGGCCCGCTGTTGGATCGCGCGCTGACGTTGATTTGCCAGACGCAGTGCGGCGACGGCGGTTGGGCCTACGTGGCCGAGCCTCAGGAGCGAGGGCACGACCTGAGCCTGGCGGTGATGCAGGCGAAGGCGCTGCGCAGCGCCGTGGACAGCGGCCTGGAGGTCCCGCCCGAGGTGATCCAACTGGCCATCCGCAGCGTCCGCGAGCATTACACGCCCGAGGGCTGTTCGCGCGAGGCGCCGGAGGAGGAGCAGAAGAAGTATCCCGGCCAGTTCACGTACACCAAGGGCGGCGGCAACGACAGCGTGGCGATGGCGGCGGCCGGCGTGGTCTGCTTGCAGGAATTCGCCCAGTACGACGATTGGCGGATCGAGAAGAGCATGAAAGTCGTCTGCGACGCAATCAGGGAAAAGTGCAAGAAGGATCCGTATAACGCGCCGTTCGACGCGTACACGCTCTACTACGTCGGCCAGGCGTTGTACCAGGTCGGCGGCAAGAACTGGCAGACGTATTACCCGCCGCTGCGCGACAGCCTGATCGCCTGCCAGATCCGCAGCCAGGGCAATCCGGCCGAGCACGGCAAGTGGCGGGCCAACGGCCGCGTGGGCGGCAAGCCGGGAGATCTGTACATGACCAGCGCGGCCTGTTTCATCCTGGCGATGCCCAACCGTTACCTGCCCATCTTGCAGGAAGGAAAGATCGGCAGCCTGGAGGAGCGTTTTCGGCAAGAGTAGCGATAAATCACGTATTAGTAGCCATCTCGCTCCGCGAGATGTAGCCGTTGAAGATGTGAGCCTTTTGAGGCTGCATCTCGCGGAGCGAGATGGCTGCTATAATCCCACCATCAGCCCGCATTCCCGCCGATGTTCATTGCCAAATGGTTTGCGATTGCCGGCCTGATTGCAGCCGCCGGGCCGGTCTTGATCCACCTGTTGAACCGGCAGCGTTTCAAGGTGGTCGAGTGGGGGGCGATGGATTTCCTGCGCGAGGCCGTCTTCCGCAGCCGGCGGATCGTCCGTTTGCGCGACCTGTTGCTCTTGGCCCTGCGGATGTTCTGCATCATGGCGTTCGGGGCCGCGCTGGCCCGGCCGTTCTTCGGCAGCTTCTTCGGCGCGCTGGGATCCGGCGGACCGGTCCACGCCGTGCTCTTGATCGACAACAGCCTGAGCATGGGGTACGTGTTGGAGCGGGAGAGTCGCGACGGGCAGCCGTACGACCGCACGCTGTTGGACGAGGCGAAACTCCGGGCCGAGGAAGTGATCGACGAGGTGCCCCCGGGAAGCCGGATCTCGGTATTGCCCACCTGTGGACCGGCCGGCTCCTACAGCCACGACGCGTACTACTCGAAGGAAGACGCCCGGGAAGCGGTGGCGGCGATCCGTCCGGTCGATCAAGCGGCCCTGCCCGACGAGACCATCGATCGCGCGCTGGCGGCCTGCGACGGGGTGCGCGATCCGGGCGAAAAGCGAATCGTCCTGGTCACCGACCGGCAGGTCGCCGATTGGCCGGTCCCGTCGCTGGCCGATCACCTCCAGAGGCTTCCCGCACCGGTCGACGTCGTGCAGGTCCAGCCCGAGGGGCCGGTGGACAACGCCTGGATTTCCGACTTCCGCGTGCAGGACGGCGTGGCCGACCTGCGCAACCCGGCGACTTTCCTGGCCACGATCCACTACGAAGGCCCTCAGAAGAAACGCGACGTGATCGTCACGCTTTCGATCAACGGCCAGACCGTCGAGGGCCGCAAGATCGATCTGCAAAGCGGTTCGGACACCGGGCGCGAGGTCCGGTTCGAGCCCTATCCGTTCCAGGCGGCGGGATCGGCGGCGCTGGGCAGTCCCGACGAGAGCCAAGGCAACATCGCCTTCGCCACGGCCAAGGTCTCGATCTCCGCCGAGCAGGGCGACCGGTTCGACGGGCTGGCGGCCGACGACGAGCGATTCCTGGTCGTGCCGCTGGTGGCCACCTTGCCCGTGGTGTTCGTCGATCCGTTGGGCGATCGCGAGAATCCCGCGCTGAATCTCTTTGGGGAAACCGTCCCGCTTCGCCGGCTGCTGGCCCCGAAGACCGGCCGGATCGAGCGCGAGCGCCAGTTCGTCGAGGTCCGCCACGCGCGGATCGAGCAGGTCGACCGCAGCCTGCTGGAAGACGCCCGGTTGGTGGTCATCGCCGGCGTCAAGGGCCCGGACGCGGCCACCGTGGAATTGCTCCGCGCGTACGTCGAGCAGGGCGGCAACCTGGTGATCGCCGCGGGGGCCGATTTCGATCCCGACTTGTGGAACCAGGCGGCCTGGCGGAGCGGCTTGGGGATTCTGCCCGCGCCCCTGGCGCCCCAGCCGGTCGGGCGGCCGCTCGATTCGCTGGTCCAGGGGCCGGAATTCCGGCTGGATTACGAAAGTCTGAAGAATCACGACTACTTCCTGCTGGAGGGCAGTTCCGAGGAAGACATGGAGGAGATGTATCGGCTGCCCATCTTCTCCATGGCGGTCGAGGCGATCGACAGCGACCGGTGGAAAGAGGAGATGGCCCACACCACCGAAGAGTATCTCCGCAAGCGGCAAAGCGAAGTGGAGCAGATCGACCGCCGTCTGGCCGAGCTTCGCGAGTTGGAGGAGAAGCGACAACTCACGGCAGACGATCGCGACGAGCGGGCGTCGCTGGAAGGGCGGCGCCAAGAGCTGCGACCTTCCTGGCTCCTCTTCAGCGACCCGGCCGAGTCGGAAGAGGACCAGCGCCCGACGAAGGAACTGGCCGAAGAGACGAAGTTCCTGGTGTTGGGGCGCTATACCAACGGCCTGCCGTTCATGATCGAGCGTCGCATCGGCCGGGGTCGGGTGCTGATGGTAACCACGGGCGTGTTTCCCCGCTGGAACCTGTTGTCGAGGCTGCCCGCCGTGGTGATCTACGATCGCATCTTCCGCGACATGATCCAGGACACGCTGCCGAAGCGGAACGTCGATTGCCAGCGCGGGTACGTCTTGCCCGTCTCGGCCGCCGCGCGGACCGCCCGAATCAAGCTCTCCGGTCCCGATCAGCCGGAGGAATTGCTCTCGGTCGACGCGATCGGGGCGCATCGCTACGGCGTGACGATTGGGGCCGTCACCCGGCGAGGCGTCTACCGGGTGACGGCCGAGCGCAGCGAAGATTCGTTGGCCGAGGGACTGGACACCCGGCTGTGGAGTTTTCCCTTGGCCTTCAACGGACCGGCCGACGAATCGCGACTGCTCTCCAGAGAAGAGATTCAACGTCGGCGGCAGCGCGGTCAGGCCGACGCCGTGGCGGAGGCCGCCGGCGTGTTTTCCCTGGGCAACTTCAAGGCCGCCCGCCTCCGCGGGGCGAAAACCTGGCGGTGGCTGGCCGCCGGCGTGTTGGCGGCGTTGTTGCTGGAGTTGGTGATCCTGGCCAGAGCGGGGCGAGGGACGAGGGACGAGGGGTGAGGGAGATGTGGCCGATTGTGATAGCAACGTTTAGCGGGCGGGCTTGCCCGCCGTTTCATGGTAACCCAACGTCACCATGAAAATGAAATGCGAGGGGTCAGAAGCGACGGTTACGGATGAGCACTAAGGATCGGAATCCATGAATCTTTCCCAAACCTTCACCGACCTGCTCGGACGTGTGCTCCGCTTGGAGGGCACCGAGGCGATCACCGACTACGAGGCCTCGTTTGCCGCCCGCTGGGCTGCCGAGGGACCGGCCTGGCTGTTGTTCGGCTGCGTCGCCCTGGCCGTCGCCGCGATCGTCTTCTACGCGCGCTTTCAACGGCAGAAGCACGCCATGGCACGCACCGTGCTGGCCATGTTGCGCGGCGGCGCCTTGTGCCTGCTGCTGTTGATGTTGGCCGAACCGATCCTCACCGCCACCGTCACCAGCGAAAAGCGGCCCCTGCTGTGGATCCTCGTCGATGGGACCGACAGCATGAACGTCCGCGACCAGTACGACGAAGAGGAACGCGCCAAGCTGGCCGAAGCGGCCGGACTGGAGGACGGGGTCGAAGGGCGAGGGGCGAGGGACGAGGGACGAGGGGCGAGGGATGAGGGGTTAGGGACGAGGGACGAGGGACGAGAGATCGGGACGGATGATCCGGCGCATCCCCTCGCCCCTCGCCCCTCACCCCTCGCCCCTCGCCCCTCGCCCCTCACCCCTTCCTCGCCTGCGCGGATCGACTACGTCAAGGGCCTCTTTCGAAGAGCGGACGACAACCTGCTGGCCAAGCTGGCGGAGAAAGCGCGGCTGCAGGTGTTCCTCTTCGATTCGGCTCACGGCGTGCGATCGCTGAAGCTCTCGGCCGAGGGAGGCGAGCAGCTCGACGGGAAGTTCTTGGCCGAGAACCTCACCGCCACCGGCAAGGTTTCGGCCTTGGGCACGGCCCTGGACGACCTGGCCCAGCGCAACGCCGCCAGCAGCCTGGGCGGCTTGATCGTCCTGAGCGACTTCAACCGCAACACGGGCAAGAAGCCCGTGGAAGCGGCCAAACGGCTCGGGGCGAAGATCTACGCGGTGGGAATCGGTGCCACCAAAGCGGTCGACGTCTCCGTGGCCCTGGACGCCTCGCCGATCATGAAGAAGGACGAGCGGGAGTCGGTCGCCGTGAACCTGCAGATCTCGCAGCACGAAAAGCTCGAAGGCGAGTCGGTCAAGGTGACGCTGCTGGCCAGGCGGTTCGATGCGGCCGACCGCCCCGAGAGCGAAGAGATCCCCATCGGCGAGAAGGTCGTCGAACTCTCCGGACCCTCGCTCGTGGTGCCGTTTCCGTACATCCCGGACAAGAAAGGCAAGCTCCTGCTGCGCGCCGAGGTCGAGCCGCTGGGTCGAGAAGCGGTGCACGAGAACAACGTGGCCGAGCGCGAGATCACCGTTCGCGACGATTTCCTCCGGCTGCTGTTCGTCGAATACGAGCCCACCTGGGAATGGCGGTTCATCAAGGAAGTCTTCCACCGCGACAAGCTGGTCGGCATGGAGGGCTTCCGCACGTTCCTGCGCGAGTCGGATCCCCGGGTGAAGCACTCCAATCCGATGTTCCTGCCGACCATGACGCTTCCGCGCAGCGAGTTCTTCGCCAACGACGTGATCTTCCTGGGCGACCTGCCGGCCACGGCACTGAGTCCCGGCTTCTGCCAGATGACCGAAGAGTTCGTCCGCGAGTTCGGCGGGGGACTGGTGATCCTTTCGGGCCCGAAATTCGGACCGGCCCAACTGATCGGCACGGAACTAGAGAAGATGCTGCCGGTGAAGTTCGATCCCCGAGCCGGCTTTTCCGCCCACGCCCGGGTCGAAGAGCGACAGCCTTTCCGCCTGCAGTTGACCCCCTGGGCCCAGCGTTTCGATTTCATGCAGCTAGGTTCCGGCGAGGACGAAAACGCCAGGGCCTGGGACAACCTCGGCCCGCTGCCGTGGTACGTGCGGGTCGACGGATTGCACAGCGACACCCTGGTGCTGGCCGAACACCCGGAAGATCCTTGCGTCGCATCCGACGAAGGCGGACTGTTCGACGGCGGCGAGCCGCTGCTGGATCAGCTCGATCCGGCCGCCGGCGCCGGCTCGCGGACGCCCACGAAGCAGCCGCTGATCGCGATCCGCAAGTACGGGGCGGGCGAGGTCGTCTACCTGGGATTCAACGAGACCTGGCGGATGCGTCGGCAATACGGCGAACGCTACTACCGGCAATTCTGGGGACAGATGATCCACCGGCTCGGCCTCAGCCACGCCCTGGGCAGCCAGAAACGGTTCGTGGTGGAAACGGACCGCCGCCACTATCGGGCCGACGACCAGGTGCTGTTGACCGTAGATGCTTATACGGAAGACTACCAGCCGCTGACCGAGGCCCGATTGCTGGAGATCCTGCAAACGACCCGGCCGGATCTCGATCCAAAACTCTCCGGCGAGTTGATCCTTCCCGGTTCGTCCGCGGACGCGGAAAACGCAACCAACGCGATCCGCGTGCAGCCTCTGAGCCTCACGCAGGTCCGCTCCGGGGTGTTTCAGACGGAGTTCCCCGTGTTTGCCGACGGCCAGTATCTCGTCCGCGTCACCGACCCGGTGACCGGCGAACCGGTGGAAGCCGCGTTCCAGGTGAAAACCGACGAGACGATCGAGCGGCGCAGTCCCAATCGAGACCTCACCGTTCAGCAATCGATCGCCGCGGCCAATCCCGGCGGCATGAGCCTGGAGTTTGCCGAGGTGAACCGGCTGCTCGGAGAGATCGACTTGACGCCCAAGATCGAAACCGACAAACGAATCCTTTCGCTGTGGAACAACTGGCTGTTCTTCGGCTGCGTGGTGGGACTGTTGTTGAGCGAATGGCTGCTGCGGAAGTGGGTGAACCTGCCATGACCAGATTGCACGAATTACGCAAACGGCTTTCCCGGCTGCGGCGTCGCCGCCGGCGGATCCGCCTGAGCACCGCCTTTTCCGCGCTGATCCTGACCGCGCTGTGGATTCTGGCCGCGGCGTTTCTGCTGGATTGGTGGCTGGAAATGAGCCGTTCTCAGCGGCTGGTCTGCTGGCTGGCCGGTGCGGGGGTCGCGATTTGGGCGTTCGGCCGCTATACGCTCCCCTGGCTGGGACACCGCGAGACCGATCTGGACATGGCCCTGCTGGTCCAGCGGACCCAGCGGATCGACAGCGACCTGGTCGCCGCCGTCCAGTTCGAGTCGCCCGAGGCCGCCGAGTGGGGCTCCGTGCAACTCGAACAGGCCGTGATCGACCGGGTGGCCGCCTCCGGCGCGCGGCTGAACGTGATGCGGGGCATTCCCCGCCGGCCGCTCTTGCGGCGGTCTGCCCTGCTGGTGTTGACGCTGGCCGCTTGGGGTGCCGTGGTCTACCTGGCTCCGGATCACGTCAGCACGTTCTTCCATCGCCTGGCCCTCGGCGCAAGACACTATCCCACCGATACGGTCATCGAGTCGATCGCCGTCAAGAGCCGCGAGATCGACCCGACCGGTCCCGACGCGCCGGTCGATTGGACCGCCGCCACCAGCCACGCCGTCGATCCCGTCCAACCCGGCGATAAACCCGTGAAGATTCTCTACGGGCACCGCGTGCGACTGGAAGTGCAGTGCTCGGGCGAGCTTCCCGAGAAGGGCAGGGCCGAGTTGACCGTCCAACGCAGCGGACTGAGGCAGACGCTCGAACTCGCGCGGGTGGGCCGGAGCAACGTCTATGCGGGCGAACTGGAACGCCTGCGCGAAGCGATCCGCTACCAGCTCTACCTCGGCGACGCCTGGACCGATCCGGCCGAGTTGACCGTGACGGAACTGCCCCGGGTAGAACTCCAGCTTGAAGTGATCCCGCCGCCGTACATCACCGCCCGGGAAGAGGAAACGCCCAAGATCCCCGCCGGACTCCGCCAGGTCTCGGTGGTCGAGGGTTCCCGGGTGATCGCCCACCTCGACAGCAAGAGCCCGCTGGAACAGGCCACGGTCACGCTCCGGCGAAAACAACTCGACTCGGACGAAACCGCACGGTGCGAAATGCGGCGCGACGAATCGGACAAGTCGGCCACCCCGGGCACGCGTTGGGTTCTCGATTCACAAGACACCTGGCTGGCGTCGGTTACCGAGCGGGTGGAGTTCGAGGTCGATGTGACCGACGCGGACGGACAGCACTTGGAGACCCCGATCGTCGGCGCGGTCCGTATTCGGATCGATCCGCCGCCGCTGGTCGAGGGACGAGTCACGACCCATTACGTCGTTCCCAACGGCCTGCCCACCGTCGCCTATCGCGCCACCGACAACTACGGCGTCGCCCGCGTTTCGCTCCTCTATGAAGTGATCCGCAAAACCGGCTTGCCGGAAGAAGAGAAGGAGATTACGATCTTCTCGGCCCCCGCAGGCCGGCTTCCGCCCACCGACACCCAGTCCGGGAAGCGTTATCAGTTCGATCTGGAACCCCTGGGGTTGGAGAAGGGCGACCAGGTGAAGATCGCACTGAAGGCGGTCGATTTCCGCGGGGACCGAGAAGGCAAAGCGACCCTGGACGACCCGATCGTGTTGACGGTCACCGACCAGCGCGGCATCGAGGAGTTGATCAGCGAAGGGGACCGGGAGTCGGCCGTTCAGCTCGACCAGATGATTCGTCACGAACTCGGAATCCGGGACCTCGGAATAGGAGATTCCCCATGAAACGTTTCTGTACGTGGTTGAGTGTTCCCTTGATCCTGCTGACCGTGGCGGCGACGGTCGGCGCCCAGACCGAGCCGTCGGCGAGCGTCGAGCACCGGCGGCGAGTGCAACAGCGGGTCCGCGAAATGGCCCTCGCGATGGTGACCAACGTCCTGGACGTTCAGATCCAGCAGTTGGAGGAGAACCGGCTGACGTCGCACCCGTGGTACGGCGAAATCCGCGTCATGCGCAGTCACGTCAGCGAGCTGGTCGAGCAGGAGATGTCCGAGGTCGTGGCCAGGCTGGCCGAGTTGGAGACGGCCAGCGATGCCGACCGCGAAGCGATTCTCCTGGACGCCCGCAAGAGCATCCGTTCGGTCGTGGCCCGCCTGGCCGCCGAGCGGCACAGTCTGCTGCACCGGCTGAAGATTGCGGAGATCGCCCGTCAGGCCGTGCGGCTGATCGAGATGCAGACCGGCACCCAAGAGACGACCGAGTCGCTCCCCGCTCAGCCCGACGCCCGCCGCGAGGCGTTGAACCTGGCCACGCTCGAGGACCAGCGGGACATTACCGGATTGTACGGCGAATTCGAGAAGTCGTTGGTGGTCGTCAGCCAGGCGGATTGGGGCGGCCCGTTCCCCGACGCGGCCCAGCGCGGCCTGGAACTGCTGGCCGAAGGCGAAGTCGCCGAGCAGCTCGACGCCGCCGCCGACCATCTGCAATCGGCCCAATTCGCCGCCGCCGTCAGCAGCCAGGAGGCCGTGATCCGCGGGCTCGAAGCCCTGCTGGAAAGGATCGAACGGGCCCAGGGGCTGGCCGGCGACGATCGCAGCGCCACGGCCGAGAAGATCCGCGAGATGATCGAGCAGCAGGAGGAAGTGCGGGAGACGTCGTCCCAACCGGACCTCGATCAGGCCCGATTCGACCAGTTGGCCGACCAGCAGACCGAGATCCGCCAGAACATCGCCAACTTCAGCCAGGAAATGCAGAACCTGCCCGACGTTCAGCGCCCGCTGGAAAACGCCCTGGAGGCCGCCGCCAAGGCCGCCGAGAACCTCTTCGAGCAGGAGCAGGAATCCGCGCTGGCTCAACAAGACAAGGTGTTGGAAAACCTCGAGGACGCCGTCGAGGAGGCCCTGGAAGCGGCCGCGTTCGAGCCGCCCGGATTGACCGCCGAGGAGTACGCCGAGCGAATCGAGGATCTGGAGGGGGCCCGAGAAGACCTCGAAAAAGTCGCGCAGGAACAGGCCGAAGCGTCGCAGGCCGTCCAGGAAGAGCCCGCCAAGGCCACGCAGCACGAGGAGCAAGTCGAACAGCAGTTGGCCGAGGTCCCCAAAGATCGCGATCTGCCTGAGCCGGTCGAATCGAGCGTGGCCGACGCCGAAGAGGCCGCCTCCGACGCCGCCGACGATACCAGCCCGGAAACAGTCCGCACGGCCGACGAGGCGGTCGAACGGGCGGTGTCGGAAGCCGAGGTCGGTCTGGCCGACGCCCGGCGGGAGCAACTGGCCACCGAGATCGCCGAGTTGGCCCACGCGGCCCACGCGCTGGACCACGCCGCCCGAGCCGAGCGGCAGATCGCCGAAACGGCCGCGGAAGCCGCCGAGAATGAAGGCTTGGAAGCCGAACGGGCCGGCGAGCTTGGCGAGAAACAGGACACCATTGGAGAGATCGCCCGGAAGGTGGCCGAGGGCGTGGAGAACACCGCTCCTGAAGCCGCCCAAACGCTCGAGCAGGCCGAGCAGCCGATGCAACAGGCCGGCCAACAACTCCAGTCGGCCGAGCAAACGCCGGGCGAGTCGTCGAAACCGGCTGCGGCGGAGGCTTCCAAGCAGGCATCGGAGGCCGCCGAAAAGCTCGCCCAGGCCGCCGAACAGGTCCGCCAGGAGTTGCAGCGGGCCGCCGAAGAGATGGCCCAACTCGGCGGGCAGCAGTTGGAGCAGGTCCGCGACGTCCGCAACGACGTGGAACAGGGCCTCGCCGAATCCCTCGAGCCGCTCGCGGCTTCGCAGGCCCAGACTTCCCGGCAAGCGGGCCAGCTTGCCCAGCAGAGCGTTCCCGTCGATCCGCAAGCCACGTCCGCCCTGCGCAACGCCCAACGCCAGGCCGAGCAGGGTGCCCAAGCGTCGCAAGAACCGCAAGCCGCCCAATCGGGAATCCAAGAGTCGATGGGCGAGGCCGCTGCCAGCCTTGCCGGCCGCGAGCAGCAGATCGGCGACGAGTTGGCCGACGCGATGGCCATGGCCGAAGCCGGCATGCAACCCGCCCCCGAACCGTCCTCCGGCGAGCCATCGTCCCCGGGGGAGCAAACACCCGGCACCGGCCAGCCGACCGGCCAACAACCGGGGCAAACCGCCGAGGCTTCACAACCCGGCGGCGAAAGCGGCCAGCCCGGCCAAGCCTCGCAACAACCGTCGTCCCCAGGCAGTCCGATGCCGTCTTCGCAGCCGGGGATGCCGATGCCCGGTGGACAACCATTGGCCAATATGCCGATCCGCCAGGCGTCGCAAATGGCCGCGCAGATGGCCGGCATGCCCGGCGCCACCCCCGGCATGATGCCCGGCCCCGGCGGAATGCCCTCTCCCGTTCCCATGCCCGGCATGCCCAGCCCGATGATCGGTGCCGGCGGCGTGTCGATGGGCGGGCCGCCGGTGGCCAACCTGCCGCCGATGGAGATGGGCATCCTGCCGGCACTAGACCAACTGCCGGAAGGCGCCGCCACGCCCGATTCGGCCGCGGACGCCAGGCCGGGCGAGCGGAAATACGTCGAGCCGCCCTGGTTCGCCCGCCTGCCGCCGGACGTCCGCAGCGCCATTCGCAGCGGGGCCCGCCAGCGGTTCCCGCGCGGTTACGAGGAACGTTTGAAGAGATATTTCGAGAGCATGGATTAGAACGTGAATCGAAGTAGCCGTCTCGCTCCGCGAGACGAAGCCTCATGTCGCCCAGCGAGACGGGGCCTCATCTCGCGGAGCGAGATGGCTACAGTAATGCCACTCCGAACCCCAGACGAGACCTACCGATGACGACCGACAACATCCCGCAGGATGATCTGGCCGCCGTGGAGCGATGCAAGGCGTCGTATGAAAAGATCCGCGCCGAGTTGGCCGAGGTGATCGTGGGCCAGAGCAACGTGATCGAGCAAGTGCTGGTGGCCATCTTCTCCCGCGGCCACGCCCTGTTGGAAGGCGTGCCGGGCCTGGCCAAGACGCTGCTGGTCAGTTCGCTGGCCGAAGCCACCCACTTGAGCTTCAAGCGGATCCAGTTCACCCCCGACCTGATGCCCAGCGACGTGACCGGCACCGAGGTGATCCAGGAGGACATGAAGACGGGCGAGCGGAAGTACGTGTTCCTGCCCGGCCCGTTGTTCGCCAACATGATCCTGGCCGACGAGATCAACCGCACGCCGCCGAAGACGCAGGCGGCCATGCTCGAAGGGATGCAGGAGCGGCAGGTCAGCGCCGGCGGGGTGATGCACAAGCTGCCCGACCCGTTCTTCGTGCTGGCCACCCAGAACCCCCTGGAGCAAGAGGGCACGTATCCCTTGCCCGAGGCCCAACTCGACCGCTTCCTGCTCTACGTCAAGGTCGACTATCCCAGCGGGGCCGAGGAGTGGGAGATTGCCCGACGAGTGACCACGGGCAAGTTGGGGACGATCTCGCCGGTCCTCTCCGGCGAAGAGATCGTCCAGATCCAGGAGTTGGTCCTCCGCGTGCCGGTCAGCGACCAGGTGCTCGGATACGCCTGGGCGCTGGTTCGGGCTTCGCGGCCGGCTACGCCCGAGGCACCCGAGTTCGTCAACAAGTGGATCAACTGGGGCGCCGGCCCGCGAGGCGTGTTGACGCTGGTCACCTGCGCCAAGGCCCGCGCGATCCTCCACGGCCGCTACCACGCCACCATCGGCGACGTGCAGGCGGTGGTCAAGCCGGCCTTGCGTCACCGCATCGCCGGCAACTACGCCGCCCAGGCGAACGATCTTTCCTCCGAGAGGTTGATCGACATGCTCCTGGAAGCCGTGCCGGCCGACAAGAAATACGAACGCCCCGCCGCCTAGCCGCTTGCGACTTCGTACCTGAATGCCTTGACCGACCCCGACGAAAGTAACCCCCATGGCCAGAACCATCCTTTCGCGATACCTCGACCCGGAAGTGCTCAGCCGGATCGCCGGCCGGCGGATCGAACCGCGCGGGCTGGTGATCGGCAATCTGGCCGGCGCCCACAAGTCGCCCCTGTCGGGATTCGCCGTCGAATTCGCCGGGCATCGGGAGTACGTCTGGGGCGACGACCCCAGACACATCGACTGGCGGGTGTTCTACAAGCGCGGGCGGTACTTCGTCAAACAGTACGAAATGGAAACCAACCTGGTCTGCCATTTCGTGCTCGATACCAGCGCGTCGATGCGCTACGGCGAAGGCCCCCGGCAGAAGCTCCGCTACGCCGCCCAGATGATCGCCTCGCTGGGTTTCGCGATTATCCGCCAAAGCGACAAGGTATCGCTGGCCACCTTCGACGAGAAGATCCGCGGCGTGGTGCCGCCGAGCAACTCGATGGCCCAGGTGCTCCGCATGACCGAGCTTCTCGACCAGAGCGAGCCGGTCCACAAGACCGCGATGGCCGATTGCCTCTCCGAGTTGGCCGGCCGGATGCGCCGCCGCGAGATCGTGATGATCCTCAGCGACTTCTTCACCGAACTGGACGCCCTGGAATCCGCCCTGCAGCAGATGCTCTTCCACCGCCACGAGGTCGTCCTGTTCCAGGTCATGCACCACGACGAGCTGGTCTTCGAGTTCGACCGGATGACGAAGTTCGTCGGCCTGGAGATCCCCGACGAGCTGCTCGCCCAGCCGGAACAGATCCGCCGCGCCTATCTCCAGGCCATGCGGCGGCACAACGAGCGGCTGGAGGACCTCTGCCAGCGCAACCGCATCGAGCGCATCCTGGTCGACACCAGCCTCGACATGGGCACGGTCCTGGTCGACTACCTCAACCACCGCAGCCGCCTGAATCGCGGAAGGTGAGTGTCAACCGGCTCTCGATCCGTGTAAGGTAATTCGGCAAAGGGACTTGCGTGGGCCGGCTGCGAACAGTAGGAATTGGTTGTACGCTGAGAGACGATGCTGCAGACGCATGGTTTCCCGACTCCCGGGCCGAGACTTTTTCACAGGAGGACTCCCATGAGCAACAACACCGTCTTCGACTCCCTTCGCCCCTTGGCAACCGTGCTGCTGATCGCCGGCTGGTTCGCTGCCGGGACGGCTGAAGCCGCCGAGCCGCCGATCAACTTCGTGGTCTTCCTGGCCGACGACCAGGGCGAAGGCGATCTGAGCTGCTACGGCCATCCCGTGCTGAAGACGCCAAACATCGACCGGCTGGCCGCCGACGGCGTGCGGTTCGATCACGCCTTCCTGACCATCTCCTCCTGCAGCCCTTCGCGATCGAGCATCCTCACCGGCCGATACCCGCACAACACCGGCGCCGAGGACCTGCACCAGCCCTTGCCGGCCGATCAGCGGACGGTCGCCCGGTACCTCCGCACCGCGGGTTACTACTGCATGTCGGTGGGCAAGTGGCACCTCGGCGACGCCGAGCACCGCCACTGGGACCGCGTGGTCGAATGTGCCGGAAGCGACACGGCCGCCGAGGCCCTCGAGCTGCTCGAAGCGCGGCCGAAGGACAAGCCGTTCTTCTTCTGGGTCGCCACCAAGGACCCACACCGTCCGTACGACGCCGACGCGATCGACCGGCCGCACGATCCGGCCGGGGTCGTCGTGCCGCCGTACCTGCCCGACCATCCGCTGATCCGCCAAGAGATCGCCCAGTACTACGACGAGATCACCCGTTTCGACAATCACGTCGGGCAGATCTGCCGGCGGCTGAAGCAGCAGGGCGTGTTGGAGAGGACCTTCATCGTCTATCTCTCCGACAACGGCATGCCGTTTCCCCGGGCGAAAACCACCCTGTACGATTCGGGCATCCACACGCCGCTGATCGTCCGCTATCCGCCGCTGGTGCGGCCCGGCAGCGTGCGGAAGGGGCTCGTCAGCGTGATCGACCTGGCGCCGACGATTCTCCAACTGGCCGGCCTCGAGCAGAAGACGATGCAGGGCCGCAGCTTGCTGCCGATGTTGAAAGACCCGGCCGCGGCCGGCCGCGACGCGATCTTCGCTGAAGCCGATTGGCACGATTACGAGAAGTTCACCCGGGCGATCCGCACCGAACGCTTCCTGCTCGTGCGCAACTACTATTGGGACAAGCCGCTCTGGAACAGCGTCGATTCGATCAACTCGATCACGTGGAAGGGCTTCATGGAGGTGTACGCGGCCGGGAAGCTGACGCCGGCCCAAAAATTCCTCTTCGTCGAGCCGCGGCCGTTCGAGGAGCTTTACGATCTCGAGAAGGACCCGAATTCGCTGGTCAACGTCGTCGAGGCACGGCAGTACCGTCAGGAGTTGAACTCGCTGCGAACGCTTCTGGACAATTGGCGCGTCGAAACGGCCGACGTGATGCCGGCCACCCGACGCCTCGACGGCTGGACCCGCGACGGCATCCCCCTGCCGCACAACCAGCCCTGGTACGACCGCTACCTCGAGGCCGGCGGGAAGAGCAGTTTCGAGAAGTTCTAAGGGGCCGCGCAGAAACAACTTGTTCCATGGGGTGGCACGCCCGGAGGAACGAAGGGCGTGGAAAACCTGCCAAACCACGCCCTTCGTTCCTCAGGGCGTGCCACCCTCGCCAAAAAATGTGTATGAGTTATTTTGCTGCGCAAACACGAAACGCACCGTCGCCAACCGCTATTGCCCGCATATCCCGAATCTTCCCACCAGACGGACCGTCGCCCGGGGCCCAAGGTCCGGTCGCCCTCGGCGTAACGTATAGTTGAACTACTGCACCCCCTGCCCCGCGATTCTTCTAGAGGAGTCCCAATGGTGCCGTTGTTTACGCGAAACAGGAAGATCGGCGTCCAGAGTTTCATCCTCAAGGTGGTCAACAACAGTTGCCCGGAACTGAAGGCGCTGATCGAAGGGCCGCGGCTGGACCGGCGCGTGAAC